>JBGTGL010000108.1:0-18344 GCA_041746755.1 Acidimicrobiia bacterium
GGGCGTCATTCTTCCTCTGTTTCCTTCAGGTACTTGAGGATTCTGGTATCCCCGTACCGTTTCTCCGCGGCACCACGCCAATTTTCCCGGACATCGGGCACTCTATCGGTGTGCCGCCTCGATGCGAGCACCAAACCACCCACCCGGAGTGATCGGTCGAGCAGAGAGAAGTCCCTCTCCATCTCATCGGTGGCCATCGGCCAGGGAGGGTCGATAAAGGCCAGATCGAACATGTTGGTGTTGGCCTGGAGGAACTGCCCGACGGTTCCCCTCCTGAGTTCACCACCGACTCCGAGCGTACGGATGTTGTCCGAGAGTGCCCGAATCGCGGCTGTGCCATTTTCCACGAAAACCGCCGAGGCGGCCCCGCGCGATAGCGCCTCGAGGCCGAAGGAACCCGACCCGGCGTAGAGGTCGACGACGTCGGCACCCACCACGGCATCGCCCAATGACGAGAACACTGCCTCACGGACCCGATCGGTCGCGGGCCTGGTGTTTTTGCCATCGGGTGCCTTCAGCCGGCGCCCGCCGGCCACCCCGGCAATGATCCTCATATTGGCCGGCTCAACTCAGAAACAGCCATTCCGCCCGTTCTCCGAGCATCGCCCTGATTTCTTCTGCCAATTCGGGGTGGTCTTCGAGGTCTGGATCTTTCTTGATCAGGTCGAAAGCGTCGCGACGTGCCTTGATCAAGATCTTCTCGTCATCGACGACATTGGCCAGCTTGAGATCAGTCAACCCGGATTGCTTGGTTCCGAACACGGTTCCTTGCCCGCGGAGACGGAGATCGGTGTTGGCCAGTTCAAAGCCGTCGTTGGTTGCCACCATGGCCAGCAATCTCTGTTCGCCGTCTTCGGTAATGGCATCTGCCAACAGGAGGCAGTGTCCGGGATGAAGTCCGCGACCGACCCTGCCTCTCAACTGATGAAGCTGGCTGAGTCCGAACCGGTCGGCGTCTTCGATCACCATCACCGTGGCATTGGGAACGTCGATGCCTACCTCGATGACTGTGGTTGCCACCAAAACATCAATTAGCCCGTCACGAAACGCTGACATTGCTTCTTCCTTGTCCGTGGATTTCATCTGGCCGTGGATGAGCCCGACCCTGAGATCAGGTAGAACTCTCGAGATACGCTCGAATTCCGCGGTGGCCGACGCCGCCTCGATCTTCGCCGACTCCTCCACCAGAGGACAAACGACAAATGCTTGCCGTCCTTCGGCCACTTCTCTCCTGATCAGCGCCCATGCTGCCTCTTCTTCGGCCTTGCTGAGATGTTCGGTGAACGTAGGCGAGCGGCCGGGGGGCATCTCCTCGATAATCGTCACCTCGAGGTCGCCGTACATGGTCATACTCATCGTGCGAGGTATCGGGGTGGCAGTCATGATCAAAAGATCAGGATCGTCCATGCCGGCTTTGGCTTTCAGTTTGACCCGTTGCGACACCCCGAATCGATGCTGCTCATCGACGACCGCCGCACCCAACGCCTTGAAGTTCACGCCCTCCTGGATCAGGGCATGTGTGCCGATCAGAAGATCGACCTGTCCCGAGGCAACATCCTCGAGGAGTTGCGCTCTGTTCACCGAACTGCGGTAGTTCACCAGGGCGGTGGAACCAGTGAGCAGCCCGACGTGAATGGCCGGGCCCTCGCCCCCGAAGAGGGTGTCCATCCCCATGTCTGAGCCAAGGCCACGGATTTCGGGGGACATCCCCGCCGCCGACAGGAGGTCGACGATGCTGAGGAAATGTTGGCCAGCGAGCACTTCGGTAGGAGCCATTACCGCGGTTTGATAACCACCCTCGATTACTGAGAGCATCGCTGCGACCGCGACCACCGTCTTGCCCGATCCGACCTCCCCCTGGAGGAGACGATGCATGGGGACCGCCTCGCGGAGATCCTTCTCGATCGCTTCGAGTGCCTTGCTCTGGTCCCCGGTCAGGGAGTAGGGAAGGCCACCGATGAATGTTTCCACGAGTCCACCACTCAGCTGGTGGGCGATCCCGCTCGACTCTTCCCGGTACTGCTTTTGTTTTATCGCCAGGGCCAACTCGAGACGGAACAATTCGTCGTACACCAGTCTGGTGCGGGCCGGCTTGACGTCCTTTTTCTCTTCCGGGAAGTGGATATTGGCAAAAGCCCGGTCCCGGTCGATCAACTTGTGGCGACGGACCAATTCAGGCGGAATCGGGTCTTCAATCGGTCGGGCGCGCGAAACCGCATTGTGTACCGCACTCCGCATCATTGCCGGCGAGATGTTCCCAACCGAGGAGTGGATTGGAACTACCCGACCCGTCACCATGGGCTCAGACGCGGCATCGAGCACGTCGACGGCAGGGCTATTGAATTGCCGTTCCCGGTTCCGGATCGTCACCACGCCGGAAAAAGCGACCTGGGTGCCTTCCGTGAGTTGCCGAGCCCGGAAGGCCTGATTGAAGAAAACGGCCTTGATCGAACCCGATCCATCGCTGATGTAGACATCGAGGATGGTCAACTTCTTGCGGAGACGGCGTAGGTTCGCCTTGACCACCTTCCCGATAACGGTCACTTCTTCGCCCAGGGGAACCGTCTCGATCCAGGCGTGCTGAGTGCGATCGATGTAACGATGGGGAACATGGTGGAGCAGGTCGGCCACGGTCCGAATCCCGGCCTTCGAAAGGGTTTCGGTTCGTTTTCCGCCCAGTCCCCGTACCTCGCCCACACTCAGGTTGGCGAGACGGGTCAGAGTTGCCATGTCACGACCGATTCCTGGTTCACAACGGCTACGGTACCGTTGAAGTAGGACTTGATCGGTGCGTCCGCTATCCTTGCAACCTGGTCGCAGCGGATCTTCGATCCGTGAGCCCTCCAGACCATTCCAGGAGTTTTGAACATGTCTTATCGCTGTGAAATCTGCGGCAAGGAGCCCAGCTACGGAAAATCCGTCAGCTTCTCCCACAAACGCAACAACCGCCGTTGGCTACCCAACATCCAACGGGTAAGAGTCAAGCATGGGTCCAACACGAGACGCGCCCGGGTGTGTACATCGTGTATCCGCGCTGGCAAGGTCGAAAAGGCCTGATCGATGGCCCAGGGCGTCGTCAAGATCTATGACCCGGTGACCGGGGCAGGGATCATCGTCCGCGACGACGACAAATCCGAGGTCTACCTGAAACCGGGTTCACTGGGCGGCTCGATATTTCGCACGCTCCGCCAGGGTCAGCGGGTTGTCTTCGATGTGGTCGAAGAGGATGAACGATCCTTCGCCCAGACCATCCGGATGGGCCAGGACGGCTACTAAACCGTTAGGGACAATCCACGGCGACTGCCAGAACTGCGCAGACCTCCGTCCGATTTCTTAGTCCGACACGACCAACCGTTGGCCCGCTCTGCACGGTCCCCATCTGACTGACTAGAGTCGCCCTCCCAGAGCGATTGGAGAAACACTTGGTGCAGGCTTATGTCCTGATTCAGACGGAGGTTGGAAAAGCAGCCATCGTCGCCGAAGAGGTCCGCAACATCATCGGAGTCGATTCCGCAGACGATGTGACCGGGCCCTACGACGTAATCGTCAAGGCAACTAGCGAAGACGTCGACTCATTAGGCAAGCTAGTTGTTGCCAAAATCCAGGGACTTGAAGGTATCACCCGGACCCTCACCTGCCCGGTCGTACACCTCTAAAAGGGAACGCCGCCTACCCCAACTTGGAAGAAATCGTGCCGGCGCTCCGAAGTGCCGTTCCATCGCTGCCCGCGACCGAAAACACGCGGGTTGGTCCCTGGGCTGCCTCCGCCACCATGTCGGCGAATAGCCGCGTTCGGTCGATCGAGGGGTCGATCCAGAGATAGGCAGACATCGAGCCTGGAATCGTGTTGACTTCATTCACGTAGAGGTCGTCGTCTTTCACCAGGAAGTCGATACGACAAATGCCCCGCAAACTCGCAACCGAGGCGACCCGCTCTGCGAGGGTCCTCACCTCGGCTTCGAGCCCGGGTTCCAGAACTGCGGGTAACTCGCGGCCCCCGGTCACTTCTCCACCCCAAGCCAGGTACTTCTGATCGTATGAATAGATCCCCTCTTCGGCGCGGAGGGGCGCCTCAATGGCCGAGACTTGCAGATCCGGATAGGTACGAACGGCGACCTGCAGGTCGCGACTCGCAGCGAGAAACGGTTCGACAACAGCTCCCTGGTCGAAATATCGCGAGGACCGCTTGAGGGCGAGGACCGTGTCCCAATCGTCGGCGATTTCGATCCCTATCGACGATCCTCCAAACCTGGGCTTGACAATGAACGGACCCGAAAAGTCAGGGGGCGTCTCAGATCCCGAGACCACAAGGCTCCGGGGGAGAGTTTTCAAACCGGCACTTGCCATGGCTGACCCGAAGGCCAACTTGTCCATCCCGAGTGCGGAGGCAGCTTGGCCCGGGCCGGTATAACGGATTGAGGCAAGGTCGAAGAGCCCCTGAAGGGTTCCATCCTCGCCGGGGCCTCCATGGCAGGCGATAAACACCGAATCGAACCGGAGGGGCTTCTTCTTCAGGAAGAATCCACCACCCGAGGAGGCGTGGAAATCGAGTTCCCTGGACTTCGGCGGCACGCCATCAACAAATGCGGAAGCCTCGAGCTCGGAATCGACAAGGAACCAATCCCCGGTCTTCGACCAGAAGATGCAGGAGACATCTCCGAGGGCCCGGGCCACTTGAAGACCCGTGAGGATGGAGATGTCGTGTTCGTCGGATGGGCCTCCGAAAACCACGGCAATGTCCGGCATCGATCAGCTCCTATGGATAGTGGTCGGGTAAATCATTTTCGTAGAGGACCGCGTCGCCGGTCGTCAGGTTGTTGCGAACCCAGTCGACTGCGTCCTCACGCTTGGCGACGACAGTAACTGATGCCCGCCCGCTGTCGGAGCCTCTAAGTAGAGAACTCCTGTTGGTCTCTCCAACGATGAAGATCCGATCACAGACCATTGCCGCGTTTCTGGCGAACTCATAATTTGCTTCGTCCTGCACCACCCCTAGTTCCACCATCCCGGGGGTGACCAGGACCCGTTGGCCATCGGGCGCTGCCTCCACGAGCCGGGTGAGGGCACGGGCTGCTCCGGCTGGGTTGGAGTTGAATGTGTCGTCGATAATGGTGAAACCCCCGGAGCCAAGACTCTCGCTCTGTCGATGTTCGGCCCGGGGAAGACTCGAGAGCAGGGTGGGATTTATCGCGACTCCGAGCGCATCCGCCAACCCAACCGCGACAGCCAGATTTATCGGAAACACGCCTTCGGGGACCACTCCAGAATCCGCTCCGAAGACCGTCAGGCGACCGGTGGCAGGATCAACGACGATGTCTGCCTCGCCGACCCGGCAACTCGCGGTGACGACTTTCATCGATGTCCTTCTCTCCGACGACAGCGCCGCCAACAACGGGTGGTCGATGGCGATCACCCCCACCTTGGCTCCGTCGAGGATCTCGGATTTGGAGGTGACGATGTTCTCCTCGGTGCCGAACCGCTCCAGATGAACCGGTCCCACCGAAACAATTGCGGAAACTTCAGGCTGGAGCCAGGAACACAATGAGGCAATCTCGCCACGGCCATAAGTGCCCATCTCGGCAATAAAGACCTCGGTGCCGGGGACGAGCCGTTCGTTGATCGCCCGGGCGAGGCCCATTCGGTTGTTGAACGAAGCCGGGCTGGCAACTGAGCGGACCTGGCCTTCGATCAGGTGGTGTAGATACTCCTTGGTCGTGGTTTTTCCGTATGAGCCGGTGATCGCAACCACCCGGGCTCCCGATTCCCGAAGTCTCACGCTTGCTCTTTCTACCCACTTTTCGCCGATCCGACTTTCATACGGGGCCAGGACCCTCAGCGCCAAATCGATGACCACAGGGAGTAGCAAGAGTGCAGCAGAGACGAGCGGCGCGCTGTTGACTAAACCGCCGACGACAACCACAACGAGAAAGAAGATTGCAGAAACGATGGCGACCCGACGCAAGCGGTCGGTCCAGGCGAGGGGTGAGGTTCGGCCCGCGATCGACAGCCCAAACGGGCCGACTTGTGCGACAGCAACGAGAAGCGCCATCCAAGGCTGGAAAATGGAGCCGACGACGCCAACGATTCCAAGAACCAATAGGCCCCTATTTGCAGCACTGCTCCTCCCCCAGCGGAGGGCGAAGCGAGTCACCTCGGGTAGATAGTGCTCACGCTGGGCAACTCGCAGCCAGCGAAGTCCAGCTGGAACGGCTGCGATGGTGCACCCGAGCACGAGAATCCAGATCATGAGATCGCTCCCGCCCTCAAATCAGTTTGCCGACGGCCGCGCGGAGCGAATCGGGAGCTTGGGTCGGAAGATGGTGGCCGACGTCGTCCACGACCTCGACGTCGGCCTCCCCGCCTCCCGCGACGATGAGACGAGCAGATTCATTAGCTACAGTGATGGGCACCTCGCGGTCGTTCTCGCCCCAGAGCAGCTTCACGGGTTTGGTCTGCAGCGCCAGCTCTTCCCGGTACTCCTCATTGACCACCTTGACCAGAATGTTTCTCATGATTCCGGTTGCTGCCCGGTAATCGGCCGAACCACGGTTCTTCTTCATTTTCTCAATTGTTGAGTCACTCACCACATTGAGATCGTTGAGTTTGCGGGCTGCCCGATACTGGAAGGAGGGTTTCCGGGTCGCCTGAAGACGGACCAATGGCGCTCCTGTGACCAGCAATGGGCCGACCAATTCGGGGTATTTCGCGGCAAGGCAAATGGCGACCCTCCCGCCAAAGGAATGGCCCACCACCACTGGAGGTCGATCAAATTCATCGAGCACCGAACGTAGGTTCTCCGCGTAATCGCGGGCACCCCATACGGCCGGGGGAACCGGAGTCGCCCCGAATCCGGGAAGATCAACGGCGAGGGCACCAAAAGAGACCAGACTGATGGTGAAATCGCTGCCCCTACGACCCCAACCGTGGAGTGCAAGGACAGTCGGAGACGACACGCCGATCGCCTCGGCAAAGAGAGACCCGCCAGCAAGTGACCGTAATGCCAAAATTCAATCCTCGATCATCGACGTATAAATGCCGAGAATACAGGTGAGACGATGAGAATCCGGAGTCTGTGACAACAGAACTGACCAACCCGCACAAAGCAATGGCGCCCTTCCGGGGGTCCTTGCTTCGACGCGCCTCGGCAGTCGGGTGGTTTGTCACCATCATCCTGAGCGCTCAAGCCGTCCGTGTCGAGGTCTTTTCCCAGCCCGAATTCTTCATACCAGTCGCCGCATTGGCCGGGATGCTCACGGTCTCAACGGCAATCCGATGGGAGAGCCTCATGACCACCCGGGCTGCGCCCTGGATTGCCACGGCTTGGCTGATGGTGTTTGCCACCGGCATCGGGGCGATTGCCCTCATTCCAGAAATGAATCCGACAGCACTGCCGATCCTTTTCGGGTTGGCCGCGGTGTCGGGGCTTCTCGTTCCATGGTGGGCCCACGCTTTGATAACAGTGGCGATCGGAGCTGAGATCGCATACCTGACCTTCGCCATCAACCCCGAGGCCGGCCTCAGCGATGTACTGGGTTTGATTCTCACTGTTGTCGCCGTCGGGGCATCCACTGCTCTGGTGGGGATGGAATTCGAACGCGAGACCCTCCGATCTGCAGAACGATCAGCCGAGATCGACCTTCAGCGTCTCGACTTTGCCCGCCTCTATGAGGTCAGCGCAACACTGGCCAGAGCGGAATCTCTCGCCGAGATCGTGCCGCACCTCGTCGGGACGATATGCAAGTACCTCGATGCCCAGGTTGGAGTGGTTCTCCTCTACAACCCCGATCGCCACCGTCTCGAAGTGATGAGCCCCATTTGGGTCAACGGCTATCCGCTGGAATCTGATCCGCTGGTGATCGACGTCGCCGGGCCTGGTGCGGTGGCCCAAGCCTTCCGAGCTGCCAAACCGATATACATCGATCATGTCGAAAACGACACCAATCACCATGTCCTGCTCACCGAACTCGGAATCCGCCAGGCAATGATCTCTCCGCTCAAGGTTGAGTCGATGCGGGTGGGCACCATCATCATCGGAGATCCCTACAACGGTGATTTCTCCGAGGACCAATTAGAACAACTCGGGTCGCTATCAGCACCGGCCGGGTTGGTGCTATCCCAGATCGGTAGGTACGAGGCCCAGGCCGACATGACCCGCCGACTCGAGGAGGTGGCCCAGATGAAGACCGACTTCGTTTCGACAGTGAGCCACGAGCTCCGGACGCCACTCACTTCGATTATTGGATCCCTCGACACGGTTAATCGGCCGGAATTGCGACCCGAACAGGCCACCGCACAAGAGTTGCTTTCAACCGCTCGTCGTCAGGCAGGACGTTTGCAGAGATTGATTGACGACCTGCTCGTCGTATCCCGGATCGATCGCGGGGCAATCCCGGTACATCTCGAAGCGATCTCGCTTTCTGAACTGTTCGAGGAGATCAATCGCACCGTTTCGATTGAACCCACCTTCACGGTCGAGCCCTCGAACCTGGCAGTGGAAGCCGACCGAGACCATCTCAACCGGATCATGATCAATCTGGTGGAAAACGCAGCCAAGTATGCAGTGGATTCCCCTGTCGAAATCTACGGATGGGACCGCGGCCACAATGCCACCATCGCCATCGTCGACCATGGGCCGGGTATCCCACCGGGCGAAGTCGATAGGATTTTCGAGAGATTCACTCAAATCGATCAGTCCGACACCCGCTCGAAGGGTGGCACCGGGCTCGGTCTCAGCATCGTCCGGTCGTTGGCTGAGGTGATGCATGGCTCGGTTCGGGTCGAAGATACCGAAGGCGGCGGGGCGACCTTCATTGTCGAATTACCCAAGGCAAGGGTTCTTCTGGAGAGCCAGTTCGCCTAGCCCGCTGAGCTGTCCGTACCCGCGGCCACCGCATGAAAGCCCCCATCGACGTGGATGATCTCACCACTCGTCATCGAAGCCCAGTCGCTCATCAACACACAGACCATGCGCGCAACCGGATCAGGATTGGACGCGTCCCATTTCAAAGGCGAACGCTCTCCCCACACCTCGTCGAATTTATCGAAGCCGGGTATCGATTTCGCTGCCACCGTCGCTAGAGGCCCGGCGGACACCGCGTTCACACGAATGTTGTGAGGACCGAGGTCTCGAGCCAGGTATCTGGTCACGCTTTGCAACGCCGACTTGGCGACTCCCATCCAGTCGTACGCCGGCCATGCCTGAGTGTTGTCGAAGTCGAGTGTCACCAATCCCCCACCGCCCGCCTTTTGGAGCAGCGGGAGCAACGCAACTGCCAGCGTCTTATAAGAGAAGGCCGACGTTGTAAACGCGATCTGGGCCGACTCAGCTGGGGTGTTCAGGAAGTTGCCGCCAAGGGCATCAGTCGGAGCGAAAGCTATGGCATGGAGGGCTCCATCGACCCGACCCCAACGCCCTTCGAGGTCAGCCGTCAGTCGATCGACATGCTCGGCGTCGTTGATGTCCAACTCGATTACATCGCACGCCTCGGGGAGTCGTTGTACCGAGCGCTCGGTTAGACGAAGACCGCGTCCGAAACCGGTGACGACGATTTCGGCCCCCTCTTCCTGCGCAATTCGGGCAACGTGCCACGCAATCGAGTCGTCAGTGAGGACACCGGTGACGAGAAGCTTTTTGTCTTTCAACAGCATTTGTTCCTCCTAGAAACTGTTGCCGAACGTGAGGATGCCACGTATTGCCAAACCCATACTGAACAGTAGAAGAAGCCCGTAATACAGGGCGGGCCTCTTCCTGAACTGGGATCGATAGATGTAGGCAAATGAAAATGTGATTGCGATCACGACTCCATAGAAGACATGCTGGTTGCCCGGATCAGTGCCACCGGAGTAAAGGATGACGCCGAGGACAATCTGGAAAAGAAGTGCTCCTCCGGCCACCCAGACTGACTTGAGAAAACCCTTCGGTACCGGTTCCCGCTTTCGAATCAGGACACCCCAGAGGCCGACCATCCCTGCCAGGGCGGCTGCAAAATAACCCCAATATTGATGGAATGAACTCACCGGCGCCAGCATAGGGAATCCGTTTCCTCGTCGTCAGCGTTGGTTATCATGGAGCAAGCAACAGCGGAGGAACAATGTTTGAAGCCGTTGAGTTTGTGGAGTTGTCGGGATTGGCCGAACCGCGGCAGACCGTCATTGATGAGTTCGCCGACGAGTCCGGGGCCGTCGCAGCGGCAAGGCAAGCTCGGGCCCGCTTCATGGAGCAGGGTTCGACCGATTACGCCTGGTGGATCGTACGTAAATCAGGTGCCACCCTCGCCGAGTACATCGCCGACTCCAAGAGCAATAAAGAGTTCGTATTGGACATCACTTCGGGCCAACTGGTAGAAGTCTAATTTGACCCAACTGTGGCCATCATGGGCGGGCACCTGGTACGGAATCGTCCTCCGTCTCCTCATCGCCGTGGCGGGCCTCATTTTCGGGCTGTATCTGATGCTGGGTGGCTATTACACCGCGGTCGACTGGAAAACCGGGGAGTCGGACTGGACGGCTGGAGCTGTTTTACTGATTGTTTCCGGAATAATCCTCGTCGGCTACTCATTGTGGGGTGCGATCCGCCCCAGCAAGCTGTCCTTCATTCCACCCGCTGTCTTCTTTTTGGGAGCTCTGGTTTTGGGCAGCCTGACCCTCATCGCCGAACTCTTCAGAGGCTCTGCGACCTAGCTGCTATTTCGCGGATTCGAGGTCGGAGATGATCTGCTGCGAAGCGAACCGTCCGGGGGCGCCCATCACACAACCTCCGGGATGGGTCCCTGAACCACACTGGTAGTAGCCCTCGATCGGGGTCCGATACTGATTCCACCCGGGGGCGGGACGGAAGAAGAACATCTGAGGGGCGAGGAATTCACCCGCAAAGATGTTGCCTTCGGTCAAACCGACCGTCCGTTCGATGTCGAGAGGAGTGACCACTTCCCGATGGAGGACGAGGTCGCCGAAACCGGGAAAGAACGATTCGAGAGTGGCCTGCACGGTGTCTCCGAAATTGTCACGCTCGGTATCCCAGTCGCTTTCTTTGAGGTGATACGGGGCGTACTGAATGAAACAAGACATGACCGCTTTGCCCGGCGGGGCCATGTCGGGGTCGACATTCGATTGGATACAACCATCGATATAGGGGCGCTTCGAGTAGGCGCCGTACTTGGCATCATCGAACGCCCGCTCCAAATAGTCGAGGGAGGGGCCCATGTTGATAAAGCCGCGGTACTGATCGGTGCGGTCACCCATGGCCGGGTATTTCGGATTCGAATCGAGAGCGAAGTTGACCTTTGCTGATGTCCCCTGGAAGCGAAACCGTCGGATGTTTTCCACCAGGTCGGTGGGCAACTCCATGGGGTCGACCAACTCCATAAAAGTGCGCCGGGGATCGATCGCGCTGACCACGATCTTCGACTCGAGTTCGGTTCCATCTTCAAGAACGACACCAGTGGCCTTGCCATTCTTGGTAACGACGTGATCGACCGGCGCTTCAAGCCGGATCTCCGCGCCGAACGACTCTGCCGCTCGCGCCAGCACCTGGGTGAATCCACCATTGCCGCCTTTGTGAAATGCCCAGGCACCATAGGCGCCGTCGTGCTCGCCGAATGAGTGATAGAGGAGGACCAAGCCCGACCCCTGGGAGCGTGGACCGACCTTGGTCCCGATAATTCCCGACGACGCGAGGAGGCCTTGCATGATGTCGGACTCGAAGTAGTCCTCGAGAATGTCGGCGGCCGAACCGGTCATGATTCGCACCAGGTTGTGGAGCACCCCGGGAGGTAGGTCGGCGAGGTAGGAACCAATCGCCGCCATCCGGGCCCGCTCGACGGGGTCCTTGGAGGTGATATCGGGTGGGATCGAGTCCATCAGCGGCCGGATCGCATGGACCACTTGTTCCATCATGTGCCCGTAGGCGTCGTAGGCATCGGCGTCGTGTTTGGAGTGACGCGAGATCTCGTGGTGGTTCTCCGACTTGTCCTGGCCCATGTAGAGATAGTCGCCGTTCTCCATGGGGGCGAAGGTGCTGGGCATCAGTAGCGGCATAAAGCCGTGCTTGGTCAGCTCCAGTTCATGGATGATCTCCGGTCGCAGCAAGCTCAATGCGTACGAAAAAGTGGTGAAACTGAACCCGGGATAAAGCTCTTCGGTGATCGCCGCACCGCCGACCAGGTGACGGCGTTCCAGGATCAGAGTCTTCAGACCCGACTTGGCCAGGTAAGAACCGTTGACCAGCCCGTTGTGGCCTCCCCCGATAACTATTGCGTCGTAATCTCGTCGCTCTGCCATTTCCTACCTCAGGCTGTCTTTCTGGATGGGTTGTAGAAGGGAAGTCTGGTCACGTTGGCATCCACTACGTCGTATTTGTGGTCGATGGTGACTTCGAGGCCGACCCGGGTCCCATTGGCTCCAAACTCGGGCCGTACCCGAGCGATGCCAATGTGTCGTTGCATCATCGGCGAGTAGACAAAGCTGGGCGTGTAGCCGATCCGATTCAGATCCCCGTCATAGAGCATCATCCCGCCATGCTCCGGTGTGTGGTCTTTGGGTGGGACCAGGCCACGCGAGTTGTAGAGACGATCCCAGGCCTGCCAGTCGACCATGACTCCAACCGTTTTCCAACGTGAGGTTGAATCGCGGAGCTCCCGTTCGATGGCGGCCCGGCCGATGAAAGCACGGTCATCGGTTTCCAGATCCCGGAACATCCAGCCCATACCCAGTTCATGTGGTGTGGTCCGCTGGTCATCGTTCCATGCGTAGCGCGATGAATAGAAATCGACGTCGATGAGCACCAGCCCGGCCTCGATTCGGGTGATCAATAAGGAGGTCTGCCCACACGGGACGACACCGTAAGGCCCGGCTACCTCGAATAGTGCATCCCAGACGTCGAGAGCGTCGTCGCGATCGACCCAAATCTCATATCCGAGGTCGCCGGTGTAGCCGGTTCTGGAGATGGTGACGGCAGCGTTGCCGATCTTGGCCGGGGTGAGGTGGAAATATCCGATCCCCTCTACTTCCGGCGCTAGTTGCTTGAGGATTTCGAGAGCGTATGGGCCCTGGAGAGCTAGTGCACCGATCTCATCGGATACGTCCTCGATCTCCACCGACTTCGGTCCCACCAGGTCCTGGAGATAAGCCATATTTGGTTCCGCTGCAGTGAGCAGGAATTCGTCGTCGGATATCCGGAGGATGACACCGTCCTCAACCACATACCCGTCGTTGTCACACCACAGGGTGTAGTGGGCCTGTCCGGGACGGCACTTGCGGATGTCACGGGCGAGCACCCCGGCGAGGAAGCGTTCGGCATCGGATCCGGTGATTCGATACTTGTAGAGGGGTGAGGTGTCGATGACGCCAGCAGAGTTCCGGATGGCGAAGTACTCGAACTTGTCCGACATCTGATATCGGTCGGTGGCCAGATAGCCAGACCAGTGGCTCCACAGCCCGGTCTGGTTTGCGGAACTGGTTCGGGGATGAAATGGGGTCTCGCGGATCATCGGTCACCTCGGCTCAGGTGATGGCAGACTAACACCAAAACTGAATGGCCGTTCAGTCGATAGTAACCTCGGGGAGAACCCGGAAAGGTACCTGATGACAACCCTGCTTTCTGACTCCGAACTCCGACTCCAGACCAAGGCCCGCGCCTTCGTCGACGAGCTTATCCCCCACGAAGTCAGCGCGGAGATGAATGGGGGGAAACTCCCCGATGATGTTGAGAAGACCCATCACGACCGGGCCCGCGAGCTCAACCTTCTGTCGTTGAACATGCCCACATCGATGGGCGGTCCCGGGTACACGATGTTGGAACAGGCCGTCATCCAGGAACAGACGGGCAGGGTCACCAATGCACTCGGCTGGGTTGTAAGCACTGGCCCCTCATGGATCGAGCCGGTAGTTACCGATTATCAGCTCGACCGTTGGATCCGGCCCACGGTGACCGGGGAACTCCACGAGTGCTACGCCATCACCGAAGAAGGCGCCGGCTCTGATGTCGAGGGAATCGAGACCACCGCCCGCCGCGAGGGGGACGAATACGTCATCAGCGGCGAGAAGTGGCACGTCACCTCGGCCAACCTGGCGTCATATGTGTTCGTCCAGGCCAAGCTGAGCGAAGGGGAAAACCAGGGCAAGCATGTCCTTTTCTTCATCGATATGGACGCACCGGGCATCGAGTGTCTCCGCGTCCCCGAGTACTCGCACACCTACAACCATCACCACTGGGAGATGCGCTTCAGCGATGTCCGGGTTCCGGTAGAGAATCTGGTGGGGTCGGAAGGCGATGGAATGAGCTTCTCCCATGACTGGTTTCGATACGAGCGGTTGATGATCGCCGCCCGATGCTGTGGCGCAGCTGAACGACTCATCGTGGAAGCCTCAGCCTTTGCTGAAGAACGAGAAGCTTTCGGGTCGAAGATCGCTGACTACCAGGCTATCCAATTCATGCTCGCCGACTCGCTGACTGAGTTGTGGGCTGCCCGGCTGATGACTTACGAAACGGCACGGGCGATTGACGCCGGGGTAGACCGGAAGGTGCAACACACCCAGTGCTCGATGGCCAAGCTCTACGCCTCCGAAATGGCGAATCGGGTTGCCGACAGGGCCGTGCAGATCTTCGGGGGACGCGGGTTCATGCGGGAAAATATTGCCGAGCGGTTCTATCGGGAGCTACGGGTCGACCGTATTTGGGAAGGGACATCCGAGATTCAGCGGGTGATCATCGCGGACCAGCTGCGGAAGCGGGGAGCAGCGACCCTCGCCGGCTAGTTGCGCAATTCGCTTGCAGCCACCTTGGGGACCACCAGACCTTCGCCGAGATACAAACGGGCCATCACCCCGAGGAATTGATAGACCGTGCCCTCCCAGGAGCTGAGCGGTCCCGGCCGGTATCCCCGGTTCTTGACTCCACGCATCACACCCGCACAAGCAGCCCAATCCTCGCGATTGGTGATATCCCAGAAATCGACGGCGTACGACGGGTCAAAACCCGGAGTGTCCATCACCTCAGGTGAGAACAGCCAGGCACATTCAACGAAAGTCTGATCGATACTGATTGGAGTCAATCGGTGGGTCATCACATAGTCGGGGTGCATCGAGAGCAACAGGTTGGGCATAACCGTCAGATACCACACCTGGCGCTCCAGCCCTTCGGCCTCGACACCGGAGAAATTGGTCCCACCCGACGACCCGTCGAGCGACATCGTCACTGCGTGAGGTTTGAGGTCCATAGTGCCGCCCATCCACATCCCGGTGGGATGGTGGTCGTACCCGCTGTCCGGCGGGGTCACTTCACAAAGTTCCGGATGAATCGTGGAGCAGTGGTAACACTCGTTGTAGTTTTCGACCACGATCTTCCAGTTGGCGTCGATCACGTAGGAATGCGTCGCCGCGGTGCGGAGGCGTTCGGTGTCGTAGGGCGCTGCGAGTTCGGCGAGGTTCCCAAAATTCTCAGCAATGTCCTCTGCCTTCCCGGTGAGATCGATCCAGAGCCAGCCCAAATATTCGGCAACTCCCACCGGGACTAACGGATAGTCACCCATGTCGAATCCCGGCGTCTGGGTAAGCGTGGGGGCGGCCCGCAACGTGCCGTCCAAGCGATAGGACCAGGCGTGGTAGGGGCATCGGATCGAGCGTATATCGATAGCATCGCCGCCGATCGGTGCCAACTCGTGGCCGCGGTGACGACACACGTTGGAGAATGCGGTGAGCGCCCCATCGCCATCACGGACCAGAAGAACACCTTCTCCCCCGACGTCAACGGCCCGCATCTGCTCGGGTCCGAGCAATTCATTCGACCGGCCGATACAAACCCACCCGGTGCGAAACAAGTGTTCCATCTCCCAGTCGAGCACAGCGGGGTCGAGATACGCATCCGCCGGAAGAGTGAGATTCTCTCCGAAATCGGCAATCACCCGACGAATCGGCGTTTCATCGATGGGTGCTGGTTTCATCACCAAATACTCCTCCAGGCGAACCGGACACAGTGTATCCTGAATGGTGAGTCAGGATACCCGAAAAGAAGGGACTCATGGTCCCCGCAGCTGATCAGTCGTCGATTCTCGACGAGCTGATCGAACAAGAGGAACAGAAATTCTTGGGTCGAGCCCCCGAGGCAACCCGTCTCGCCATACGAGCCAACCAGTCGCTAGCCGGAGGGGTCACGTCGAGCTGGCAGATCTCCCGACCGCAACCCATCTGGATCGAACGGGGGAAGGGCTCGCGGGTTTGGGACGTCGACGGCAACGAATACGTCGACCTCCACGGTGGTTATGGAGCGATGCTCGCCGGCCATGCCCATCCAGCCGTGGTCGAAGCCGTACGTGCACGTGTCGGTCTCGGCACTCATTTCGCCCAGCCGACCCGCGACTCCATCGATGTCGCCGAGGAATTGGTCGCCCGCTACAACCAGCCGCTCTGGCGTTTCGGCAACTCCGGGACCGAAGCGACCATGGACGCCATCCACCTCATGCGGGCAGTCAAAGAGCGCGATCTCATCATCAAGTTCGAAGGTGCCTATCACGGTCATCACGACGCAGCGATGGTCTCGGTCTGGACCGAGGAGGACCTCGGACCGGAAAAGCGGCCGCTCAGTGTCGCCGCCGGGTCCGGGATCCCCCAAGCGATGGTTGACCTCACCCTGGTTGCGACCTTCAACGACCTCGATGTGGTCCGTGCCCTGTTTGCTGAACACCAGGGCCAGATCGCCGGTGTGATTGTCGAGCCGATTCTGCAGAACTGTGGAGTCCTCCTCCCCCAGCCGGATTTCCTTGCTGGGCTTAGAGAAATCACCCTGGAAAACGACGCCCTCCTTACCTTCGATGAGGTCAAGACCGGTCTCACCTCGGGGCGAGGAGGAGCCACCCGGAAATTCGGTGTCCAACCTGACATTGTCTGTCTGGCAAAGGCCCTCGGTGGCGGACTCCCGATTTCGGCGATCGGCGGTTCGGCCGAAGTGATGGGAGCCATAGTCGACGGCACCTACGACCAGGTGGGGACGTTCAACGGCAACCCGCTCAGCATGGCGGCGGCCAAAGCAATGCTGACTGAAGTGATGGTGGACGAGACGTACCAACATCTCAACGAGGTCCAGAACCACATGAGGGCTGGAGCCGAAGAAATAGTCAGAAAACACCAACTCACCGCACATGTGATCACGGCAGGAGCCAAAGGAAGCGTCATCTATTCCAGGGAGCCGATGGTCACGTATCGCGACTTCCTCGAAGTAGACGGCCGTTACGCCCAAGCTGCCTGGCTCTATCAGTACAACCGCGGGGTGTTCCTCCCACCCTGGGGCAAAGGTGAGCAATGGTTGATCTCGGTGCAACACACCCTCGAAGACATCGATCTCTATCTGGAGACATTGGGCGATTTCGCGGCTGTCATCACGTCATGACGCGGACGTAGACTGCACCGACAATGAGTGGCGCGGTCAACCTTGTCGATCTGAAGAAGTCGTTCGGTGACGTTGCAGCGGTAAAGGGAATCAACGTTGCAGTCGAGGACGGCGAGTTTTTTTCGTTGCTCGGCCCCTCCGGCTGTGGGAAGACCACCACCCTCAGGTTGATCGCCGGGTTCGAGCGTCCCGACTCAGGTGCGATCGTCATCGATGGGGTCGACCAGGCAGCCGTTCCGCCACACAAGCGTCCGGTCAACACGGTGTTCCAGAACTATGCGTTGTTTCCGCATATGGACGTTGCCGAAAACGTGGCGTTCGGCTTGCGCTATCGGGATATCCCCAAGAACGAGCAAAAGGGGTTGGTGGGGGCTGCCCTGGAAAAGGTCCGACTGACCGGGATGGAGAGCCGTCGCCCCACCCAACTTTCCGGAGGACAGCAACAAAGGGTTGCCCTGGCCCGGTCTTTGGTGCTCAATCCTTCGGTGCTTCTCCTCGACGAACCACTCGGTGCTTTGGATGCGAAATTGCGCAAGGCCTTGCAGGTCGAATTGAAGGGGCTTCAGGAAGACCTGGGGATCACCTTCATCTACGTCACCCACGACCAAGAAGAGGCATTGACCATGTCCGACCGCATTGCGGTGATGGCGCTGGGTGAAGTGGCCCAGCTGGGAAGTCCTGCAGATGTCTATGAAGAGCCGGCCACGAGTTACATCGCTGAATTCCTCGGAGTCTCCAACCTCAAAGAGGTCGAGGTCGGCACTTCAGCGGGTGGCTCGACCCCGATAACCCTCGGGGGCCATCATCTCGTCGCTTCCGGAAACAGCCATACCGCTGGGCCAGGAACGATCTCGATCCGCCCGGAGCGAATCGTGATCAACCTGGAAGGCAACCAGCAGTCGAATTCGGTGCCTGCAACCGTGGCCCGAACCGTCTACGCCGGTCCGGTTCTCAATGTCCACAC
>JBGTGL010000109.1:0-9998 GCA_041746755.1 Acidimicrobiia bacterium
CGGCGGCTCCTGAGTCGACGCCGTTCGGGTTCACCAATGCTACTCCGATCGGGAGGACCACCAGGGCCACCATCCAGGCAACTCGAAGGGGGGCTGCCGGCATCACTTGGGGCCAGGGGTAACTCGACAAATATCCGAAAAGGAGTGTGGTTAAGAGGATAAATCCGAGAGATTCAGCATTCTCCATAATCCATGTGCTCACTGGCTCAAACGTCGCCAAGGGAAGCTCACCGATCAGGGCCACCAATGCTGCGCTGACCGGGAAAAGCCACCTCAGCCGCCAGCGACCCGGTTCAGACGGCTGAAAGATCGTTAGGAAGACCGAGACCGAGAGTACAGCAAGGATCGATTCGTTCAGCGTCGCCACGCTAGGGGGGAGGCCATCGATGAGAACAGTTAGCAGATACGAACCAGCCAGAAAACCCCACCAAAGTTTCACCCACGCCCGTTCCGCCATATGCGGCCGCACCAAGAGTTCCCAACTCACCAAGAGACAGAAGGCGAAAGCCTCACTGTTTCTTGAAACCTGGGTCTGCAGTTTCCCTATCGGGCCGTCGGCGACCCCTGGCAAGAAAGAAACGAGGAGAGCTAATCCGCAAATGGTCGCGAAGAAGGCGAAGGAGCTCTTTCGGCGGTTAGCCACTACCTGCCTGCCCGTCGAAAACCTGAGGGAAGCGCGATTTGTCGACATTGCCGCCTGAAAGGATCACTCCCACCCTCGAGCCTTCCCAACGATCGTCGCTCTCGAGGAGGGCAGCAAGTCCGGCGACTCCGCTCGGTTCAACAACCTCATTGAGCTCCCGCAATGCAAAGCCCATTGCCGCCACCAGCGAGTCCTCACTCACGGTGAGAACTTCTGAGACGAGGTCCTTGTTGATCCAGAATGTGTTCTCACCGGGTTGAAGGACTGCCAGCCCGTCGGCGATGGTGTTCACCGAGTTGATCGCCACCACGGTCCCGGCCGCAAATGACTGCCGGGTGTCGTCCGCTTGCTCCGGCTCGACTCCGATGAAGACACAGCCAGGGGAGAGTGCTCCGAGTGCCGAAGCGCATCCGGCCATGAGGCCACCACCGCTCATGGGGACGATCAGGACATCGAGTTCGCCGACCTGACCGTAGAGTTCCAAAGCCGCCGTGCCCTGGCCGATCATCACGTCCCGATCTTCGAACGGATGGACGAAGGTTGCCCCGGTTGATTCCGCCAGCTCGCGGGCGGGACGATCCCGGTCAGGGTCGTTTCTGTCGACTGTCTCGATCGTCGCCCCGAAACCGAGCATGAGATTCTTTTTCACTTCGGGTGCATCCTCCGGGATGAAGATGGTCGCCGGAATCCCGAGAATCTGAGCGGCACACGAGACCGCCGCTCCGTGGTTGCCAGACGAAACCGCGACTACACCCTTGTCCCGGTCGGAGTCGGGGATCTGAGATAGCCGGTTGAAAGCGCCCCGGAATTTGAACGCACCGGCCCGCTGCCTGGATTCGGCCTTGCAATAGACGGTGGCACCGGTGAGTCGATCGAGATGGTCGCTGCGGAGAACAGGTGTCTTCACTGCTTCTGTCGAGATTCGATCCAACGCCGCCTTCACTTCGGCGATTTTTATGGGCTCAATCACGAACGGCATTCAAACAGATTTCAGTGCATCGCCGTCCGACAATCAATCAAGTAGCGAGAGCCCCCGGATTCCAAATGCCGTGGTATCCGCAGGTGCAATGGAAACGAACAGTCAGGCCTTCGTCCCCCTTTTCGATTGAATCGATGTTGTCTGCAAATAGCAAGACACGCGAATGGTGGATCGGGCAATAGGGAGCGAACATCAGCTGGCCTCGATTCTGTTCTGCTTCCACCACGACCACATCTCGGCGCGAGCTTCGTCGAGTCTGACCGCACTCAGGGCGAGGTCACCGACATCGGGAAAACTCGACCGCAAATGCTGGTGCGATTCCCAAGCTTGCGCCAGTTTGTCGTAGAGGCCATCGAAGGAGTCCACCGAAAATGGTTGGCTCGTATGACGGTTTGACATGAGTTCGCCTCCTTGTAGACGTTTCAGTTGGTAATGGTTGTAATCATCAACGCTAGTTACATGCTAGCCAATACATGTAATAAGTCAAACTAATTTAAACCATTACCAGTTTGCCGAGCTCGGGGCGAGGTCGTAGACGAGACGTGACCGATTCACTTGCGGACGGTTCGACTATTCAGCCTCGCGACGAGGTGACACAAGGAGGACACCCAATAGAAGGGCGATAGACCCGATGGCGACGAGCGATGCTGATCGAACTCCGGTCAAGGGGAGAGTCTCGAGCTCGGTTGTGGTTGCTACCCCTCCTGCGCCAACATCCACGGTTGTTGACGTGGAAGTCGTTGTGGCGGCTAATAAACAGGGTGGGCGGGGAACTTGAGAGCCAGGAGCGTTGGTGAGGCATGCTTCGATACCTGTGGTCGTGTCGGTGAACACAGTCGCCCCAGCATTCACCGCGAACACGAATGGATCGCCGAGTCCGCCCGTCAGGTAAGGATCGGAAAGGTCGACCCAGATGTCGCCGACAAACACGGGCTGGAGCTCTCCAACGGGGGGTACCGGAGGTGGGCCGTTCTCGGCGCAGGGTCCGAAAGTACCCTCGAAGGGAGGAATCACCCCGACAGCGAAAGAATAGTTGTCAGGAAGCCCCCCGACGCTCCACTCTCCGTTGGAATCGGTAATCCCCGGGAAGACTGCTCCGGTCGCGAGAACGAAGATGCAAGCCTGGTCTACCGGCACACCGTCGTTGGTTACCACGACACCGCTGAGAGAGGTGGATCCTGCTGGTGGGGCCGTGTAGAGATAGACGGTTGAATAAACCTCGGCACCGCCGGTGGGGTCGGTATCAACCACTGCGTGGAGCATGACTTCGGTATTGGGGGCAACCGAGGCATCGACATCGATGAAAACTCCCAGGGTTTGGGGACTATTAATGCTGGCGCCATCCCATGCGCAGGACACACTGGGGCCAATCGCAACACAACCGGTAAGTTCCACGGACGTATTCGCCGGGTCGAGACGGAGCTCTCCAAAACCCGGTGCCGCGTCAAGCTCGACCGAAACGGTTATCGGGCCGGTGTCACCGGACAGGTTGAAAGTTGCAGTTGCCTGTGCCGTCGATCCCGATGGAACAGGGTTCGGGTTGGGGTTGGTGATCCATGCCGATACCCCGTCGATGAAATCTGCTCGGGCCACGCCGGGCCACATGGGGGTGAACGCCATCACTGCGAGGAGCAAGGGCACTATGCGGTGGATTCTCTTGTTCAGAACGCCGTGACGTTCCATGTTCTACCTCATTCGTAAGAAATCGCAGGAGACTTCCTCGCGACCTCTATTAATCGTCATGATTGTTGGCCGCTTGACAACTTCCGGTCGTCGCAGGTTGCCCTAGGGTGAGCCCGACGAGGTGGCGGAATCTCTGATATAGCTGTTTTCGATGTAAACGAGACCCTTCTCGATCTCGATGGTCTTCGAGATCGATTTGAAACCGTGCTCTCTCCCGACCTGATTCATACCTGGTTTTCGGCGATGATGCGGAACTCGATGTTGGCCTCGATGACCGGGCGCTACGCCCCTTTCGACCAGCAAGGCATTGATGCCCTCGTAGCCACGGCTGGAAGCCAAGGTATCGATGTCTCCAAAAACCAAGCCGAGTACGTGCTCCAAGGATTTGAAGAGCTGGCTCCCCACACCGATGTCTTGCCTGCTCTCGACGCCCTGGCGGAAGGGGGAGTTCGATGTGCTGCGCTGAGCAACTCCTCGACCCGGGTCCTCAACCTCCAGATTGGCAATGCCGGCATCGGCGATTACTTCGAGCGTCTGATTTCTGTCGAGGAGGTCGGACTGTTCAAGCCGGCTCCCCAGGTTTACCTCCATGCCGCTGCCGAGCTCGGGGTCGATATCGGGTCGATGTGGATGGTGGCGGCCCACGACTGGGATGTGACGGGTGCGATCCGAGCCGGCGCCCGAGGAGCCTTGGTAGACCGAGAAGGGATATTCAGGCAGGGTTTGGGCGAACAGCCCGAGATTGTCGGCCATGACATGTGCGATGTGGCCGACCAGCTTTTCGACCGGCTGGTTTAGCTGCGGCTGTAATGTCCCTGGCCGATGGCAGCCCTGAGGTCATCGACTCGCCTCTTGATTACTTCCTCGAAGGTGTCCAGCGGAATGCCTTCAGCACGGTTCGCGGCCGCAATTAGCGATGAACCCGGTCTCTAAACCGAAAGTGAGGGTTCCAACGAAGGATTCCGATCCCGATATCGTGGAGTCCTTGAGTCAGGCACTGGCCCGAATCCTGGTCTTTTTCACCTCAGCTGCCGTGTTGGTCATAGAGATACTCGCCGGCCGTCTCCTCGCGCCGTATGTCGGGATCAGCTTGGAAGTTTTCACCGCCATCATTGGCGTCATCCTGGCTGGAATTTCGATCGGGGCATGGGCTGGAGGCAAAGCCGCCGACCGTGTCAACCCCACGCTGCTGCCCGGTCCATTGCTCATTGCCGGCGGGTTCCTGGCGCTGGTGAGTCCGCTCATTGTTGATCAGATCGGTCCGGGCATCCAGGGTTCCCCGGGCTCCATCGTCACGGCGACCGCACTCGCCTTTTTTGCCCCTGCCGCGGTCCTGAGCGCAGTGACGCCAGTCGTCGTCAAGATCAGGCTCACCACGCTTGAGGAGACCGGATCCGTGGTCGGGGGGTATTCGGCGATAGGGACGGCCGGTGCGATTGTCGGCACATTCCTGACCGGCTTCTTCCTCATTGCCGCCTTTCCCACGCGACCGATAATTGCTGGTGTCGGTGTCATATTGATTCTGGGAGGGTCGTCGCTATTGCTGTCCAGGAAGGCATGGATGGCGATCTCGATTGTCGCCATCGGCCTGTTGTCGGCATTGGCCGTAGCCACAGCGAATGGACCGTGCCAGTTCGAGACGACCTACCACTGTGCGGACGTCCTGGTGGACGAGACCCGACCGTCAGGGAGAGTCCTCGTTCTCGATCGTGGGTTCAACAGCTACGTGGATCTCGAGGACCCCACCTACTTGGACTTTCGGTATGCGCGGGTGATGGCGGATGTCATCGATGAGGAGTTCGAACCGGGAGCTTTGGACGTACTCTCAGTTGGTGGCGGCGGGTTCACCTTCCCGCACTACCTCGATGCCACCAGGCCGGGGACGGAGCACACCGTTCTCGAGATCGACCGCGAGTTGGAGGCGATCGCTCGAAGCCAACTCGGGTTCGCAGATCAGGCGGATGTAGTGGTCGGTGACGCTCGGGCCACAATCGCAGAGATTCCTGATGATTCAATCGACCTCGTCATCGGCGACGCTTTCAGCGGCTACACGGTCCCATGGCACCTCACCACCATTGAATTCAATGAGATTGTCGACTCGAAGATGCGCTCCGACGGGACCTATGTGATCAACGTGATCGACGACGGAAATCTCCGATTCGTGAAGTCGGCGGCAAACACCTTTCGAGGAGTCTTCGAACACGTCGCGGTGATCGCTCCTCCGGCATATCTAGCGGGACTCGATGGAGGAAACTTCGTCATCGTTGGTTCCCAGGCGGAACTTGACTTGAACGCCATTGGGGACCGGATTCGGAGTCGTGGTGGCAGTGAGGATGCGATCGGTGGGAGTCAACTCGCAGAGTTCATTGGTGATGCGCCGATACTCCGCGACGACTTCGCTCCCGTCGATCAGATGATCGATCGCGGTTGAGCAATTAGGGTCGGGTCATGGACAAAGCAGCAGTTGATGGTATCTCTTGGACTCAGGCGCCAGCGGAGCACTTCACCGGCGATGTTTGGTTCGGTGAGATGGCACCCCCGGACAAACCCGACGATCTCAACGTCCTCGGAGTCCAGTTTGCTCCAGGATCTCGCACGGATTGGCACTCTCATCCCGGGGGGCAGGTCCTCTATGTGGTCTCGGGAAGCGGATTGGTCGCCAACAAAGATGGTGAGCGTGTCGCGATTGCTTCGGGTGACACGGTGGCCACCCCGGCAAACGAACTCCACTGGCATGGAGCCGCGCCGGATTCACCGATGCTCCACCTCTCCATCACCCACCACGGCGCCACAGTCTGGAGCGAAGAAAAGGTATCCGACCTCCAGTATGGGGATCAACCCTGAAGTTGGGGAATCACCTTCTCGGCGAATAACTCGAGGCCAGTGGTGTCGTAGGCGACATCTGCGAAGTTGATGATGGCGTAGCCCAGACCGGCGGACTCCCACTCCTTGAGATTCTCTACGATCCGCTCGGGGGTTCCGGAAAAGGCGCGATAGGTCTCGGCAAATCGGGTCGCCCGTTCCGGTGAGGCATGTTGGGCCTGTTGGGCCCGATGCCATTGAATCTTTTCATCGACTTCTTCTTCGGTGGCTGCACAGAAGATGTTGAAATTGGTCGACCGAACAATTGACCCGTAGTCGGTGCCCACCTGCTCACAGTGACCCTCGAGCACTTCTGATTTGTGTTTGAACTCGTCAAGAGTGTTAGCTAAGTTGGTGTACTGGGCGTAGCGAGCGGCGATGTCGAGAGTCAGTTGCTCGCCACCACCCGCAATCCAGAATGGGATGTGAGGTTTCTGGAGGGGCTTGGGTTGGCTAATGGCGCCCTTCAGTTGATAGTACTTTCCCTCATAGTCCACCTTTTCTTCGGTCCACATCGCCTTCATGATCTCGACGCCCTCACGGAGCATCCCGATGCGCTCCGATGGCCTGAGGAAGGGATATCCGTATCCATCATGTTCGTGCTCGTACCAACCCGCGCCAATACCCATCTCGACACGCCCACCAGAGATGACGTCGATAGAGGCGGCAACCTTGGCCAGATACGACGGCGGCCGATATGTGTTGCATGTGCACATCTGCCCGAGTCGCACCGTGGTCGTAACCACCGCAAGGGCGGCCATCAATGTCCATGCCTCGTAAGTCACTTCCTGGGTCGGTTCAGGAATAGTGTGAAAGTGGTCATACACCCAAAGTGACTCGTAACCGGAGACTTCGATAGTTCTGGCCACCGAGGTCATCGTCTCCCAGTGATCCTCGATGGGGATATCGACCAGATCGTGACGCCAACCCTGGGGGACAAATGCTCCAAATCTCATAAATATGAGGTTAGGCGGGTTCTGTTGGACCATTTGCCAAACACGGTTCATACCAGTCGTGGGACCCCTTTCATTTGGGGACACAAATTCTCGCTGGGAGACATAGATTGACTAATCATGGAACGAACCGACAAATCTGTTGATGCGCACCTTGAGTCGTTGTCGGATGATGTGCGGAATGACATGGTCGCAATCGACCGGTTGATCACCGAAGCGATGCCGGAGTTCCCCCGGGTACTCTGGGAGGGCAAATTCTGGGGCGGTAGCGACCAGCAAATTATCGGATACGGCCACCTATCAAACACGAACTCAAAAGGGGAAGCAGTCGATTGGTTCCAGGTTGGCTTGGCTGCCCAAAAGAATCACCTGAGTGTGTACGTGAACGTCACCGACGAGGGCGAATACCTCGGCGCCATTTACGGCAAGCGTCTCGGCAAGGTAAAGGTGGGTTCGGCGAGCCTCGGATTCAGATCCGTCGAAGACATCAACATCGATGTATTCACCGAAATGATCCAACGAGCGGCCGAGTTGGCCGCCGCCGAATAGAGGCGAGAGTTAAAACGGGTCTTTAGATCAGTTTCGAGTAGTCCGCCTCGAGACGTCCCCAGTCGAGTTCTCTCATGAACCCCCCGAGACTCAAGGTCGATGCGAGGGAGGGCAGGTCGTTGAAGGGGGGTGGGACAAACTTTGGCGTCTCCACCAGGCCTTCCTCTTCGAGATCGTGAAGGGTTGACATGTCCAATAGGTCGACCTTGCCACAAAACAGGAGGGGAATCCGGTGGGACCGGCCCAGGTTCAAAACGCGGTCAAGGTCTACTGTCGAGCTAAGGCGATCCTGAACTCGGCCTCGTGGTCAACCACATGCTCCCCGGATACGTCGTACATAACCTTTTCCAATGTGCCGGTGAACCGGAATGGGGCCACGTAGTCATCGACGACCACAGGAGCCCCGCCGTCGGATCCCACCGAGACACCAGACGAGAGGCCCATGAGGAGCGGAATCGTCACCGGGAGATCACCCTCGCCCACTTGCTCCCCGTCCACAAACAGCTTGATCGTTCCCGGCGTCCCTTTGCCTTTGAGTGGCTCAGCCGGTCCTGTCGGCTCGAATTCGAAGCTGAGTATGTGCTCGCCTTCGGGGACAGCTGTATCGGAGACGATGCGGAATCTACGATCTGCCACGTAGTTGTAGACGTATGTCAACTTCCCCTCTTTTACGAAGAAACTGAACCCTCCGTCGATCCCGCCCTGGGAAACCAAGACGCCTTCAGCCCCGCCTTCAGGTATCACGACCCGCGCATGGACTGTGTGGGGCCGGTTGAGGAGGCGCGGAGCCGCGCTGGCGGCAACCTCCTGCGTGCCTGGGTAGAAGGTGTACTGATTGCGAGGACGCGCCACGGACGGGCGTTCCTCGGCGAACCGTTGTTGGCCCCTTCCATCCACTGGCATTACGTTGTATTTCCCGGCCTCGACGTACCACTGCCCGATCAACTCGATGAGCTTCTCTCGATTCGAGTCGGCAACATTGTGATTTTCTGCAAAGTCCTCGTCGATGTTGTAGAGCTCCCACCCGGTGGCGTCGAGCTCGGCCAACTTCTGTTGCGTAATTGGCGTCCCGAAGGGCTGGCCCTCAGCAAACGACGTGCCTGGCCAGGGGCACACTGCTCGCCATCCGTCGTGATAGATGGAACGGTGGCCCAGCATCTCGAAGTACTGAGTCTTGCGGGGCGCCTCGGCCATGCCATCGGTCAAGATCTCTCTGAGGCTAAGACCCTCTATTGGTGATTGAGTGACACCCTTGATCGCCGCGGGTGCGTCGATTCCCAGCGCATCTAATACGGTCGGAACCATGTCGATGGCGTGTGCATATTGATGTCGGATCTCGCCCTTAGCCGCGATTGTGGTGGGCCAGGAGACGATGAACGGATCGCTGATCCCGCCTCGATATGTCTCCCTCTTCCAACGCCGGAAGGGTGTGTTGCCAGCCCACGTCCACCCCCAAGGATAGTGATTGAAATACTTGGGGCCGCCGATGTCATCCATTGCCGCGAGATTCTGCTCGAGATCGTCGTCCACGAAGTTGAAGAACTTGTTCTCGTTTATCGATCCGGTCGGGCCACCCTCCGAGCTGGCACCGTTATCCGAGAGCACCATGATCAGGGTGTTGTCAAGCTGCTCGATCTCTTTGAGGAAGGCGATGAGGCGCCCGATGTGATGGTCGGTGTGCTCGAGAAAACCGGCGAATACCTCCATCATCCGGGCGTATAGCTTCTTCTCGTCGTCGGAGAGTCCGTTCCAGTCCTGGACGTCCGGATCGTGGCGGGAGAGCTCGGCCCCCTCTGGGACGATGCCTAGCTCCTTTTGCCTGGCAAACGTCTTTTCCCGGTAGGCGTCCCAGCCGGCGTCGAATTGCCCTTGGTACTTGTCTGCCCATTCTTTGGGGACGTGGTGGGGAGCATGCATCGCTCCGGTTGCGAAGTACATGAAGAAAGGCTTGTCCGGGGCAATTTGTTTGGTGTCGGCGATGAAAGAGATCGCAGTGTCGACCAGGTCTTCGGTGAGGTGGTACCCCTCTTCAGGTGTCTTCTCCGGCTCCACCCGGTGGTTGTCGCTGGTCAGCTCAGGATAGTACTGGTGGGTGTCTCCCCCCATGAACCCGTAATAGCGCTCGAAGCCACGACCTAGTGGCCACCGATCGTAGGGGCCGGCAGCGGTTGCCTGGTCGGTCGGAGTTAGATGCCATTTCCCGACTGCATACGTCGCATAGCCATGTGCTTGCAAGATCTCGGAAAGAAATCCGTTCTCATGCGGGATGTAGCCGTCATAGCCGGGGTATCCGGTCGAAGCCTCGGTGATAGCTGCCATATGGTTTGAG
>JBGTGL010000110.1:0-3799 GCA_041746755.1 Acidimicrobiia bacterium
CGGAACAGGTGAGGGTGTTGATGGCCCACAGCGGCTCTCTCCGCCCGGCGGACGACCAACCTATATACCCCGCTTCTTGTGAGGGCGACACCTCGACCGCGATCGGAGAGCCATAGGCTGGGATGGCCAGCGTGGCGATGCTTGGCCCTAGCGCGAATGTAGCGATCTAGCGCGCGAGTGGTTGCGATGGAGAACGGCACAACCCGCTCCCCGGTCTTGCCATCGACCCAGACCACACCACGATCGAGGTTCATATCTTCGACGCGAATGCCCGTCAGTTCTGACACTCGGATGCCCGAGTCCCAAACGAGCCGCAATAGAGCTTCATCGCGTTTTCCGAGGAACGACGATGAGTCGCAGGTAGCGAGGACGAGATCAAAGGCGCGCTCGCTGATTACCGGCATTTGCTTCACCTCAACCTTTGGCTTCTCAACCCTGTCCATTGGGTTAAAGGTGATCTCCTCCTCGATGAGCAACCACTTGAACATGACACGAATACTTCGGTACCGCTGTTGGGCGGTGGCTGGCGATCTTGTGTCGAGCATGTGGCCGATAAAGAGTCGGATGTCGTTGCTGGTGATATCGGCGACATTGAGGGAATGATCGGATTGCTTGAGCCAGTCGATGAGTTGGCAAACTGCGAGGGTGTAGGTCTCCTGAGTCCGAGGCGAGAGGTTCCTCGATCGGAGGTCGATCTTCCAGGAAGTGAGTGCTGAATCCAGCTTCATAGAGGACAGTCAAGCACTAGGAATCCGGTTGCCAAGCGAGGTTGCTCTAAGGATTCTTGATAATGGGGTGACAAAACCCCAGGTCAGAGCGTTTTGTGCCCCCGGCAGGATTCGAACCTGCGCACCCGGCTCCGGAGGCCGGTGCTCTATCCCCTGAGCTACGGGGGCAAGGGATTCTGTGATTGTAGAGGTTGCATCCGCTAGCCCAACCGAAGACTGTTAACGACGTCGCATTGTCGCTTAAGTGTTCGCAAGGTCCAAGCCCCACCGCTTGGTGGTGGCGTCTGCACGGTTGCGGATTTCGCAACGGCTTGCACAATGATCGGACGGTCCGGTGTCTCCAGTAACCTGCGGCGATGCGTGTTGGTATCGGTCTTCTTGGTGGTGGCGTCGTCGGCGGGTCGCTGGCGAACCAGTTGCTCAACGACGTAGAGATCATCAAGGCCAAAGCCGGCATCGAAGTCGAATTGGTCTCCGTTGGTGTCAAGGACATCGACAAGGATCGAGTATTTCCGATCGAATATGCGACTACCGACCTCGAATCGGTGGTCGGCGACGACCGGGTAGACCTCGTTGTCGAGCTTCTTGGCGGAATCGAACCGGCTCATTCTCTCCTCTTAGCTGCCCTCGAGTCCGGCAAGCCTGTTGTTACTGCCAACAAAGAGCTGATGGCCCGTCACGGCGAGGAACTGATTGCCTTGGCCGCCGATAGAGGGGTCTCGTTGCTCTTCGAGGCCGCCGTCGGTGGGGCCATACCGATCATCCGTCCACTCTCGGAGTCTCTGGCAGGGGAGCGGATTGACCGGGTGATGGGGATAGTCAACGGCACTACCAATTTCATCCTCAGTTCGATGGAGGAGGAGGGTCGGGAGTACGCCGACGTCCTTAGCGAGGCCCAAGCGCTCGGCTATGCCGAAGCGGATCCAACCGCCGATGTGTCAGGCCAGGATTCAGCAGCGAAGGCTGCTCTTCTCGCTGGACTTGCTTTTGGCGCATGGGTGGGGATCGACCAGGTGTATTGCGAAGGCATCGAAAGTCTGGAGTCGGTCGATATCGAGATGGCTACCGACCTCGGCTACTCGGTGAAGCTTTTAGCGATCGCGGAAAGTGGGCCCAATGGACATGTCTCCCGGGTCCATCCCTGTCTTCTTCCATTCAGTCACCAACTGGCGTCCGTCCGTGGGGCATCGAACGCCATCTATGTCGAGGGACCAAATTTAGGCAAGCTTTTGTTCTCAGGTCCCGGAGCTGGTGGGCAGCCGACGGCGACGGCGGTGTTGGGAGATGTCATCACCGCCTCTCGGGAATTCCTGGCCAAGAGCCAGGTCACACCAAGGATTCGTTTCTCCGATGCCAGTCCTGGAAACTTCGAGGACACGATGTCGCGGTGGTACGTGAGGATGGAGGTCGTCGATCGGCCGGGAGTCCTCGCTGCCGTGGCCGGTGCCTTTGGTGATGCCGACGTCTCGATCAAGTCGGTCTGGCAGGACGGCACCGGTGATTCGGCGCGACTCGTTGTAGTGACACACTCCGCTCCGGAACGCTCGCACCGGGAAGCGGTCGAAGAGGTTGGTGCCTTGGAGTCTGTTATCAAGGTCGCGGCCACGATAAGGGTGCTCGACGAGGAATGAATTATCAGTCGACCCGAGGATTCGCTCAGCCGCGATCTTTTGCTGAAGTCGTTCTGGAAGGCTCCGCCCCCGATGGCGGTCTGTTTCTTCCCGCCGAGGAATCGCAGTATCTCCCACCCGAGGTCGATGCGACGCATGCTGATTACATCGTCGCCTCGCTGGAGGCCCTTGGGGCATCGGGTGTCGGGCCCATCGTCGACGAGGCAGTAGCCAGTTTCCATCATCCCGAGGTAGCTCCCATTGTCGACATCGGCCCGTTTCTCGTCATGGAGATGTACTGGGGGCCGACTTTGTCATTCAAGGATCATGCTCTTCAAGTCCTGGGCCGATTGATCGACCGTTATCTCTGCGAACGGGGAGAGCAGAGGACCGTTCTGGTCGCCACCTCGGGGGACACTGGTTCGGCGGCCATCGAAGCATTTCGCGGTCTCGAGTCCGTGAAAATAGTCGTCCTGTTTCCCGATGGATTGGTCAGCCACTTTCAGCGGCGGCAAATGACGACCGCGACCGATGCCAATGTGACCGTCGCCGCAGTGAAAGGCGATTTCGATGCATGCCAACGACTCGTAAAAGAGGCCTTCGGCACCCCGGGGCTCGCCTCGGCGAACTCAATCAATTGGGGGCGGATCGCTGCCCAGGTTGGCTATTACATGTCGGCGTCGGCGCGTATTGGCGAGCCCTTCGATGTCGTGGTTCCCACGGGCAACTTCGGCAATGCATATTCGGCGTTTCTGAGCCGGAGCATGGGTTCGGAGATCAACGAGATCACCGTTGCCACCAACGAGAACCGGGTTCTCGCCGATCTCCTCGTGACCGGGACTGTCTCACGGTCTGCAACCGTGCCCACACTGGCTCCAGCGATGGACATCCAGGTTCCGTCCAACCTGGAGCGATACCTTTTCGACCACGATCCGTCGGATTTCTCCCGCGACTTCGGTGCTGGCTGGGCAACAGATGAGAGCATCCTGGAGACGATCTCGCGGGTTTTCGAGAGTTACGGCTACCTCATCGACCCCCATACCGCCGTTGCCTGGACCGTCGCCGAGGGTATAGGTCCCTCCGCCACACCGAGATTGATCGTCTCGACAGCTCACCCTTCCAAGTTCGCAAACGCAATCGAGAATGCAATCGGACTCGTTCCCGAGGTTCCGGAGTGGGCTCAGATCGATTCTGATGAGCCAGAGCATGTCGTGACCATTAGCCCGGACGTTGAAGAGTTGTTGGCGCTGATCAATCGATAGCTTTGCGCAAATAAACCGACCGGCTAATATGACTCAAGTCAGCGGCGCCACGGGACGGCGCAGACGCTCCACACACCGCCTTGCAAAAGGCTATGCCCTTTTGTTTTCGGGGAATTCCCGCATTCGATGTTCCACAGGAACCAATCGCGAAGGATCAAATGACCACTAGAGCTCAACTCCAGGGCAAAGCCATAGACGA
>JBGTGL010000111.1:0-2915 GCA_041746755.1 Acidimicrobiia bacterium
GGCGCGTCAGCTCTCTTCCGACTCGGAGGACCCGGTCGAAGCGGTCCCGGAAGAGTCCTGATCCGGTTCCCGCCCGCCGAGCACCCAGAACGCGAGCACCGACAAGGCCGCCGCTGCAAAACCAAGGGCGAGCCAGCCCCATCGCTGGGTCTGTTCACTGAGACCCGGCTCCTCGGTGGTCGTTGTCGCAATCGGCTCAGATCCTGGAAGGGCCAATCCCAGTTCGGTGAGTGTGTGTTGCTCTGATTGAACGGTCTCGGCCCCAATCAGCTCAAACACAACCGCATAGTTCATCTTTTTGACTTCGGTGCGAATCCCGAAGACACCGGACTCCCTTTGCACCAGGGGAATGGTCAACGATTCGGTATCAGGAAACGCGAGATGAGCGATTACCGACTCGGCGGATTGACGAACTTCGACACGCAACTCGATCTCCATGGCATTACTAGATGTGGAGATGAGTTCAGCGGAGGCGGCGCCGAAACCGGCGCCCACCTGTACTGCCATGAGCAAAATGGCGACACTTCGGATCATCGCTAGGAAGTGTATTGGTTTTAGGATCTTCTCCGTTGTGAGTGGAGAGACCCGGTTCCTAGTGGGCCCAGATAGAGCACCGTCAACTTGCTGAGGACACCACCGTTCCGCAGAGCGCCCCTGCTCCTTTTTCGCAGGCCGGCAGTCTTGATCACCGTTATCGGAGCAACGGCCATATTGGGGATTGTTGCCGCCCTGACTCCGCTTTTCTTATCATCAGCATCCAGCGCCGCGCTCCAGCAAGAATTGGAGGGCCGCTGCGCCGCCTCGTTCGGGGGGCAAACAATCAACTTCGCATCCAACGATGTTTCCCGCCGGGTGCTGACTGACGCGACTTCCTCCGACCCGGCCTTTCTCCCCCCACGTCTCTACCTCGAAGGTGCTCTGGTAACCGCGTCAAACTCGAGTGGTGACGGCCTAACCATTCCAATCCGATTCACCGGCCGCGATGAATTTCGGGACCACATCGAAGTGATCGAGGGTACTGACGGGCCGGGGGCCTATATCGACGACGTGATCGCCCGGGACCTCGAGGCCGGTCCGGGCGACAGCATCCAATACTTCATCCAAGGCGATATCTACGAGTTCCAAGTTCAGGCCGTATACCAGAATCTCTCCGACCAGATCACCAGCCCGTACTGGTGCTTCCTCGAAGATGTTCTGACCGTCACAAATCAGGGAGACCCCCAACCATCCCTGGTACTGGTCGACACCGACTACTTCAGCGAAGGCAGCGAGCTATATGGTCGGGTATTCGCCGAATACGGCCGCGGAATCGGGACTTGGGAACTCCCGGTGAAGGTCGATGGGCTCACCGTTCCCGGGGCGATCATGGCCAGCGCCACCCTCGAAGAGGCACAGGAGACCGTGCACGATTTGAACGAGAATCCCTCTTTCTTCCAGGGCCCGTCGATCATCTCCGATCTGCCTCTAGTAACGACGAGGGTCGAGGCACTCACTGAGGCATTGCGTAGCTCGATCATTCCCCTCGCCGCAGTTGTGCTCCTCGCCGCGATTGCCCTCGTGGGCGGGGCCGGCTCCTACTGGATCGAACGGCGCAAGCTGGAACTTCAATACCTGTCGATGATGGGAGCGGGGCCAGGCCTGATCGCTCTCAAAGCCGTTCTCGAGTTTCTCCCCGCGATGCTCATCGGTGGCTCACTGGGATGGTTACTCGCCAACCTCCTCATCCCGTGGGCCGGCCCGTCAGCGGACATCGATCCGTCGGCACGCGTGGCCGCGGTTTGGGTCGTCGCGGGGGCAATTGCGCTTTCGCTGGTCGCCGTTGCCGCCATAGTGGCCATGAGAGCGCGTGGCCTCCTCGACCACAAACCTCGTTCTCAGTTCTCGCTTGCATGGCGGATCCCCGCCCTGATCATTGCAGTTATCGGTGCTGTTCTCGTCCGCATCGAGATCGGGGATTCCGCCGTGATCACCAGCGAAGACCAGCTGGTTGGCTCGGTTGATCCCATGGTTCTCTTCCTCCCGCTTTTTACGATTATCGCCGCGGTGCTTCTGGTCTCTGAATTGATCATCCGACTGTTCCCTCTCATCAGAAGAATGGGGGCGAGAGGCCATTCGTTATATCTCGCCTCCCGCCGAATCGTGAGCGCACCAACTCTGGTGATCGCCCTTGTGGCGGGTGCTGCGTTGCCAGTCGCCACCCTGATTTATGCCGCGTCATTGACCCGGTCGGCCACGTCGACAATCGACGCCAAAGGTCGAACATTTATCGGCGCAGACGTAGCGACCCCCGTTTTTGAACTGATCGATCCCCCGGGAAGCCTTGCAGAGACCTCAACTGTGGTTATCAAATCAGAGCGCGTCGATCTCAACGAAACCGAAGTCGATGTCCTTGCTATCGACTACGAAACTTTTGAACGCGGGGCCTTTTACGAAGAGGAATACGCCGATGTTCCCCTGCAGACGATTCTCGATGGGGTCCATGGAGACAATGACGGCGCTCCTCTTGACGCATATATCGCCAATGGGCCGTTGGGTAGCGGAGACCTAACCGTCCGCGGGGCGACTGTCCCAGTTCGCGTCGTGGGCGAGGTGGAAACTTTCCCGGGCACAAGGAGAAGCCGACCTCTAGTTATCGTGGATCGCGACCGCTACTTCGACTTGTTTGCCGACGAGAATGAACGTTTGCTGGGAAGCCGCTACCTGATGTGGACGATGGATCGCACTCCGGATGAAATCGAGACCGAGCTTCAGAAGGCGTCGATCGGCTTCGCATTTACCACTGCCGCGTCCTCAACACTCGATCAGTTGCGCTTCAAGGCCCTGGTGTGGACCTTCGACTTCCTTGAGATCTATTCGGCCCTTGCCGGCTTGATCGCGGTCGGTGCCGTCCTCCTCTATGTCGACACCAGGCAACG
>JBGTGL010000112.1:0-9242 GCA_041746755.1 Acidimicrobiia bacterium
TGTTCCCCGAAAAGAGCCAAATGCCAACTAATAAATTCACCGGATCGACCACATTGCTTCGCAGCCTCGAATATGAGGGTGTCGAAGTGATATTCGGTGTGCCCGGAGGTGCAATCCTCCCTGCGTACGACCCCTTGCTCGATTCGCCGATCCGACATGTGTTGGCCCGGCACGAGCAAGGGGCCGGGCACATGGCCGAGGGATACGCAATGGCCACCGGAAGAGTCGGAGTCACCATGGCCACATCGGGCCCGGGCGCTACCAATCTGATAACTCCCCTCCAAAACGCGATGATGGACTCAACACCGCTGGTAGCGATCACGGGCCAGGTGGCCTCCTCGGCGATTGGGAGCGACGCTTTCCAGGAGGCCTACACGACCGGCCTGGCGATGCATTGCACCAAGCATGACTACCTGGTCACTGACGCCGACGACATCCCCAACATCATCCATGAGGCCTTTCATCTGGCTTCGACCGGCCGTCCCGGGCCGGTTCTCGTCGACATCCCCAAAGATGTCCTCAACCAGGAGACCACATGGCGCGAACCGTCCCTCACCGGACTCCCCGGCTATAAACCAACATCCCATGGACACCCCAAACAAATCAATGCCGCCGTTGCACTGATCGAGTCTGCTCAGCGGCCGGTCCTCTATGTTGGAGGCGGGGTCATCGCGGCGGGCGCATCCGCAGAATTGGTCGAGTTCGCCGAGAACGCCAATGTCCCCGTGGTCACGACATTGATGGCACGCGGCGCATTCCCTGACGACCATCCCCTTGCTCTAGGGATGCCGGGCATGCACGGTGTCTACACGGCAACCACTGCCATCCAGAAAAGCGATGTCCTGGTGGCCGTCGGAGCTCGTTTCGATGATCGCGTCACCGGGAAGGTCGACGCTTTCGCTCCCAACGCCCGGGTGATCCACATCGACGTCGACCCTGCCGAGATCGGGAAGATCAGAAAGCCTGAAATCCCCATCGTCGGAGACGCTCGATCCGTGCTCCACGACCTGAACAAGCGGCTCAACAAGGTGAGAGGCGAAAAGCCAGCACCGGAAAGAGCGGGTTGGTTTCGGACTCTCGCCGACTGGCAGAGTTCCAAGCCCCTCAAATATGAGCAAGACCCTGACGGTCCCATCAAAGTCCAACACTTCATCGAGAAGCTGCTCGAGATTACGGGTGGCGAGGCCGTGATCACTGCCGGCGTTGGCCAACACCAGATGTGGGCATCGCAGTTCTGGAAATTCCAACGGCCGAGGTCCTGGATCAACTCCGGTGGATCCGGAACCATGGGCTTTGCTGTGCCGGCCGCTGTCGGCGCCAAAACGGCGCGGCCCGATGAGATGGTGTTTGCCCTCGACGGCGATGGTTGTTTCCAAATGACACCCCAGGAAATGATCACGGCAGCTGCGGAAAACATTCCCATCAAAGTGGTCGTGTTCAACAACGGTGGATTCGGGATGGTCAAGCAGTGGCAGAATCTCTTCTACGGGGGGCGGCTTTCGCAGGTGGAGATGCCAGTAGGGATTCCCGACTACCCGGCGATGGCCGAGGCAATGGGCTGTGTCGGGTTCCGGGTAACTCACCCATCTGAAATTGAAATCGTGCTCGAGAAGGCTATCGCCATAGACGATCGACCGGTTCTGATCGAAGTGGTGGTCGACACCGAGGAGATGTGCTTCCCGATGGTCCCGGCGGGCGGTTCCAACGACGATGTCATCTCAGGTCCGGAAGAACTTTGAGCCAGCACACCCTTTCGGTGATTGTCGAAGACCGGCCCGGCGTCCTGGCCAGGGTCTCAGCGATGTTCTCCAACCGCGGGTTCAACATCCATTCGCTCGCCGTGGGCCCGACCCACGTTGAAGGCCGGTCCCGGATCACCCTGGTCGCCGATGCACCCGACCTCGAGCAGCTTCAGAAACAGCTGCACAAATTGGTGAATGTGATCACCGTTTATGAGTACGACTCCGCCTCCTCGCTGGAGACCGAGGTGCTGCTAGCCCGGGTGGCATGCGACGCATCCAACCGTGGCGCCGTGGGCGACACAGCAGCCCTGTTCGGGGCGCGAATGGTGGACATGGCCGCCGACTCCTTGACCTTCGAGCTCTCCGGCACACCCGATCATCTCGGTTCCTTCGTTGAACACATCAGCCCGTTTGGCCTACTGGAATTGGTCAAGTCGGGCCGTATAGCGCTCAAGCGGACCTCCACGATCAGGCCATCGACGGTGGTGGGCGCCTCGTGAACATTTCGAATCATCCCTCCGGGAAGCAAACCGACGGCCGCGAAACGACAGCCTTCATTGAAAAACGAACACGATAAAAGCCAGAAATCAGGAACCGAAAATGAGCGAAAAAGTAAAGGTCTTCGACACCACGCTGCGAGACGGGGAACAGGCCCCGGGGATCGCACTCAACCCCGACCAGAAGGTGCGTATTGCCAGCCAGCTGGCCACCTTGAACGTCGACGTCATCGAGGCCGGGTTCCCGGTGTCCTCACCGGGGGACTTTGAAGCCGTGCAACGAATCTCCCGGGAGGTCTCCGGCCCGGTGGTGGCGGCAATGTCGCGCACCAGCCCGGAGGACATCGCCACATCCTGGGAGGCCGTCAAAGACGCCTCTAGCGCCCGACTCCACATCTTCCTGGCGACCTCACAAATACATATGGACCACAAGCTCAGGATGACAGAGGAAGAGGTCCTGACCTCGGTCAAATCCGGGGTGAGCCGGGCCCGCGATTTCACTGACGACGTTGAATACACAGCCGAGGACGCAACCCGGTCGGATCCCGACTTCCTGATGACGGTGCTCCGAACCGCCCTCGACGCCGGTGCCACGACGCTGAACGTTCCCGACACGGTCGGATTTGCCACACCGGGTCATTACGGCACCCTCATCGGGAGGGTCGTCACCGAGGTGAAGGGGGCCGATCCCACTATCACCGTCTCTGCCCATTGTCACAACGACCTCGGTCTGGCGGTGGCCAATTCGCTGGCCGCGGTCGAGGCAGGAGCGCGCCAGGTCGAGGTGGCGGTAAATGGCATCGGAGAACGCGCCGGGAATGCTTCCCTCGAAGAGGTAGTGATGGCCCTTGCGGTCCGCTCCGATCTGTTCGATGCGTCCACCGGCGTCGACTCCAGGGAGTTGTACCGGACGTCGAAGTTGGTCTCCCGGGAGACCGGTTACCCCGTCCAATTCAACAAGGCGGTGGTCGGCCGAAACGCTTTCGCCCATGAATCAGGGATCCATCAACATGGGGTGCTCCGCAACCGGGCAACCTATGAGATCATGGATCCGGTGTCGGTCGGACAGAGTGCCGACAACATCGTGATGGGGAAGCACTCGGGCCGGGCAGCATTCAAACATACGCTCGCGGTCATGGGTGTCGATCTCAACCCAACGACGTTTGAGCAGGCATTCCAGCAGCTGAAAGCAGCGGCGGACAAACAGGGCGTGGTCAATGAAGCTCAGATGAAATGGATAGTTGACGACGTCGTCTCCCGGATGGACCTCTTTGAATCGGTGGCCGAGTCGTACCGATGAACCAATATCGAGTGGCTGTTGTCCCCGGCGACGGCACCGGACCAGAGGTGGTGGCCGAAGCTACCAAGGTGCTCGATGGCGCCGGTGCCGAATTCGGGTACGAACTCCAATACGACAACGTCAACCTGAGCGGCACGCGCTATTTGGCGACCGGCGAAACGTTGACCGGCGCCGACCTGGAACGGCTCAGCGCGGCAGATGCGATTCTTTTCGGCGCCATCGGCCATCCCGAGGTGAAACCGGGAATCCTCGAGCAGGAGGTCCTTCTCCGTCTCCGTCGTGAACTCGATCAGTACATCAATTTGAGACCGGTGAAACTGCACCCGGGGGTGCGTTCTCCGATCGCCGATGTCGATCCCGCCCGCGTCGACTTCGTCGTGGTTCGAGAGAACAGCGAGGGCCTTTACTCAGGAAAGGGAAGCTTTACTGCCCAGGGCTCGGCGTTCGAGGTCGCGGTCCAGGAGTCGGTGAATACTCGCTTCGGGGTGGAGCGGTGTATCAGGTTCGCTTTCGAACTAGCGAAGTCCCGACCTCGCCAGCACCTGACGATGTGCGGGAAAACCAATGTTCTCACTTATGCATGGGACTTGTGGCAGCGGGTCTTTGACGAGGTATCCGTTGAGTACCCGTCGGTGACTACCGCATACGCCCACGTCGACGCGGCCTGTTTGTGGATGGTGGAAGATCCGGGACGGTTCGACGTGATCGTTACCGACAACATGTTCGGAGACATAATCACCGATCTCGGAGCGGCGATCCAGGGGGGCATGGGTATCGCCTCCGGAGCAAACATCAATCCAGCAGGAGTCTCCATGTTCGAACCAATTGGTGGCACCGCCCCCGGGTTCGAAGGAATCGGCCAGATCAACCCGCTTGCCGCCATCGGAGCCGCAGCAATGATGCTGGATACTCTCGGCGAAAGTGAAGCAGCCGGAGCCATCGATCGAGCGGTGGCATCTGTGGCTGGTTCCCTACCTTCGCTCCGCGCCGGAGAAATGGGATCGAGTACCTCCGAAGTCGGAGACGCAGTCTCCGCAATGATATCCGCCAGTGTCGGCCAGGAGGTGGTCTGATGGGTGCGGGGACAGCCTTTGACAAGATCTGGGAGAACCATCGAATCAGAGATGATCTCCTCTACGTCGACCTCCATCTCGTCCACGAAGTGACATCGGCCCAGGCTTTCGCGGGCCTCGACCACGCCGGCCGCAGGGTGCGACGGCCCGATCTGACCCTGGCGACCGTCGACCACGCCATCCCCACCACAGGGCGTTCACTGGGCATTCTGGATCCGATGGCCAAGAAGCAGGTCGAAGCCCTCAAGAAGAATTGCGCCAACCACGGCATAACGTTGTTCGACATGGATGACCCCAGGCAGGGAATAGTCCACGTGGTAGGACCAGAACTAGGTCTGACTCAACCTGGCATGGTGATTGTCTGTGGTGACAGCCACACGGCTACCCATGGGGCATTCGGCGCCCTCGCTTTCGGGATCGGCACGTCCGAAGTCGAGCACGTTCTCGCCACCCAAACCATTCCCCAACAGAAGCCGAAGAGCATGGCGATCGAGATTGATGGCGACCTGCCCAATGGGGTTACCGCCAAAGACCTGATTCTCAATGTCATCGCCACCATTGGTGTGGACGGCGGCCGCGGCCATGTCATCGAGTACCGGGGAGCCGCGATCGAGCATCTGAGCATGGAAGAACGGATGACCGTCTGCAATATGTCAATCGAGGGGGGCGCTCGCGCCGGGATGATCGCTCCCGACGACACCACATTTGAGTACATCGAAGGCAAGCCTGGCTCGCCGAAAGGTGCAGACTGGGAGGACGCACTGGCGTATTGGGGAAGCTTTGTCAGCGACGATAACGCCAGCTTCGACCGGCAGGTAAGAATTGACGCGAGAAACCTCGAACCCCATGTCACCTGGGGGGTCAACCCGGCACAGACGACGACCATATCCGGGAAAGTTCCATTTCCCGACAGCTACAGCGACCCCGCTCAGCGCGAGTCAGCAGAACGTGCCTTGGCCTATATGGGTCTCACACCGGGAACCGCGATGGGCGATATCCAGGTTCAGCATGTGTTTCTCGGTTCCTGCACGAACGGGCGAATCGAAGACCTTCGCGCCGCCGCCAGCGTAGTCGCCGGAAAGCCGGTCAAGACCGGGGTGTCCGCGGTTGTGGTACCGGGATCCATGCAGGTGAAACGGCATGCCGAGGACGAGGGACTCGATCAAATATTCATGGACGCTGGATTTGAGTGGCGGGATGCCGGGTGCTCGAGCTGCTTGGCGATGAATCCCGACGTCATCCCACCGGAAGCCCGGTGCGCCTCGACCTCGAACCGGAACTACGAAGGTCGCCAGGGTCGGGGTGCTCGCACCCACCTGGTCAGCCCGGCGATGGCTGCGGCAGCAGCGATCGCGGGCCACTTCGTCGACGTCAGGGAGTGGTCGTGAAACCCGTCAACAGAATCGTTGGAACGATGGCTCCACTCCCCCGTGCCGACGTTGACACCGACCAGATCATTCCTAAGCAGTTTCTCAAGCGAATCGAGCGCACCGGGTACGGAGAGTTCCTTTTCTACGACTGGGCGCGCGACCAATCCGGAGAACTCGATCCCGATTTCGTACTCAACGACCCGCGGCGTCGCCAGGCCAAGGTGCTCGTTACCGGTGCCAATTTCGGCTGCGGTTCGTCACGAGAGCACGCGGTGTGGGCCATCCAGGACCGGGGATTTGAAGCGGTGGTGGCAACTTCGTTCGCCGACATTTTCCGCAACAATTCGGTCAATGTCGGTCTACTCCCGGTTCAGGTGACTGCGGACGTCTTAGAGGAGCTGATTAATCTCGCCGACTCCGAAAACGCTGAATTGACAGTCGACCTCGAGACGCAAACCTTGACCGGTGATGGAGTATCCGCCTTTTTCGAAATCGACGCCGACGCCAGACGGCGACTTCTCGCCGGTCTCGATCCCATCAGTGAAACCCTCCAACTGGCCGATGCAATCGGTGTCCACGAATCCACCCGACCGAAATGGATGCCGGTCACCAGCTTCTAGCGAATGACGATGACATCGAACTCTGAGAGATTCGACCATGAACGGTCGGCCGTAACTGCTACCTCCCCAAGAGCGAGGCCCAGTCCAAGGCATGCCCTGTCACCGAGTGAAAGACCGAGTTCCTTGGTCGCCGATCGAAGGCGACCTACCACCCACGCCTGTTCTTGATCAAAGTCGACGACCTCAATACCCAACGCGCTGATCGCGGCACCGGCAAGACTTACAGGCAGTCCGACATCGAACAACTTGCTCGCCACCTCGGCGGCATTGACAGCCGACATCTTTGCACCGTCGACATGTTCTGCGACCTTGACCCCTCCCGCTTCCCTGTTGAGCAACGCCAGAATCGCCGATGAGTCGAGAACGCTCACGTCTCCAGGCGGCGTTCTTCGATCAACTCGTCAACCAACGATCGACCGGGCGCCCCGGCCACCAGATACTCCTGAATGAATCCGACCACACCCGCCAGAGGCGTGAGGCGAATCTCGCCTGCCTCGACCCGCACTTCGAACTCATCCCCGGTCGCCAGATTCAATGAGTCCCGTATCGCCGAGGGGATTACAACCCGACCATTCGAAGCCAGTTTGGTGATAGCCATCCTGTCATCTTAGTGCCCCAATTGACACATTTCTAGATCTAGTGTCAGAGCTGAGTATTATCTGACAGCTTACCTTATGACGAGGGGGCGTCTCCCTAATTTCAGACCGAAGACCCTACTCCCCCGCTTCGGCTGTTACCTCGAGATGTTCCCCGATCCAGTCATCAATCTCTGCCCAGCGGTCATAGAGCCAGGCCTCTTGGTCGGCGGGTCCCGGAATCTCGTCGGCCCGATAGTGCCAAATCTTGACATCGACTTCGGTGCCGATCGGGATCGCTCGCCAAATGTCACCCGCGGTGACGAAACCCTCGAGTCCGGCATGACCGACAAAAAACACGTCGGATCCCATCGGCGCGTTGGCCAACGCCGTCATTACGCCTAGCGGCTTGGGAGGCAATGTTTGCTTGAGCATCTCCGCCCTCTCCGCAAGATCGGGGCGGCCGATGTCGCGTAGCTTCTGAATAGCTTTTTCTGCACGTCCCACGGTGTAATTGGCACCCTCCGGAAAAATGACAAACGCATCGTCGGTATCCATGGTTTTGGAAAGGTTTGCGATGGCGTCGACGACAGCGTCTCCCGCCTTTCGCCCGGACGGGACGAAGGCTGTCGGGAGCCGGTTGAGAATTATGTCCACCGCAGGATCCCACTGGAGGAACTCCTTGAGGACGATCCGGGGTTCCCGGTCGTACCTGTTGCAAATCGCATCCATCAACAACAGCGAGTCCCCCGGGCCGGCGTGACGGCTCAGAATCAGCGCCGGCCGGGTTCGCACCGCCCCGGTGCTCGGTGGTGGGCCCTCTCGATTAAACGTGAGCTTGAAGGTCCGCTTGGCCGTTTTGATGACACTCCCCAGAATCAGCCCGAGCAAGACGTAATGCCACCTCTGGAAAGTTGGACTCTTGATCTTCCAACCGAACCCGGAGATCACCCAGTAGACGAACATGACGATGATCGCCGCTGCATCAACGAGTAGATAGAAGAAGAGGAACCAGATAATCCGGAGGATCCTCCAGTTGCCCGGGACGTATCGGCTTACAAAGGCAGCGCCGATCAGCCAGATCGGGAGGGTGAGAATCGTGAAAGCAGCGAGGGCAACCATTGCGGGAGCCAGGAAGACGCGGCGGACCCACTTCGGTGGGACCCTCATCGAACTGTCTCCAGGTATGTGGCTGAAGCGTGATATCCGGTGTCGCGAAGCGACACAGTCTCATCGAATTTCCTCCAGCGAATTTGCCGGCGGTCATCGAATTCGATCGGATTTCCCGAAGGGAGTAAATGAACCTCGACGCCCTCCGGAAGATTGGCCATGGTGGTCGTGAACCGGTGCCGACGGGCGATCTCAAAGGAGATAAGCGCCGCCTCGTAGAGACGCTCGGGTGTGCGCAGCTCCGATTCGATCCTGCCCACCTGGAGGACAAAGATCCTGGTGGCCCCCAACTCCACCGCTCGGGTTAGAGGCACCGAGTTCACCAGTCCCCCGTCGTAGTAATGCTTGCCACCGATCTGAACCGGAGGAAAGATGGCCGGAATAGCCGATGATGCCAACAAGGCGTCGACCAGTGGTCCGGAATCGAACCAATGCTCGGAGGCCGTCTCGATCTGGGCGGCGACGCACTGAAATGGAAGCTTGAGATCGTCGATTTGGGCGTCCTTGCCGTGAACTGATTCGAGAAGCTCCCGAATCGAATGTGACCCCTGGATCGACGGCTGCAAGGTGGCCACGCTTTTCATCTGATGGAGAAAATCTCCCCGGAGCAGACCCGAGTCTGCAATTTCTTCCCAGAGCGCGGTGAGTCGCTCTACTCCCAGAGCACCGGGCGAACTGGCCACCACCGATCCGTTGAAGGCACCGATCGACGTTCCCAGCACCAGATCCGGTTGTATCCCCGCTTCATCCAACGCCTGAAGCATCCCGACCTCAACGGCACCCCATTTGCCACCACCGCCGAGAACGAATGCGGTAACACCCTCAGAGCTCAACCCTGATCCTCTTCGATGTACCACTCGGTGAAGTCGCTGCAAAGTCCATTGCTGTCGAATCG
>JBGTGL010000113.1:0-16926 GCA_041746755.1 Acidimicrobiia bacterium
GGCGTTGGCATCGATGGAGCGTGCCGCAGCGTGGGCCAGGGTCCCCACCATCAGGGAGTGATTGAAAGTACCGAATGCTTTTTCCTGGAGAAGTTGCAGGGCTTCGTGATTGCGATCGGTGAGATCGAGCAGGCTCAAGGATGTCGTGATGTCGAATGCCGACTCGAAGAATTGCAGAGCGGCAAGACCGACCAGCGACGCCACGATAGAAATGCCAAATGCCCAGGCCGATGAAATCCCTACCACGGCAAGCACGGTGTCAGTCGGCCCGACATGGAAGAACCAGGAGGTCGCCGCCGCCGCAATTGCGGCCGACATCGAGGAGAAAACCACGGCATTGCGGAAGGAGCCACGGCTACTTACCGAAGAGACAAACGGAATCGGCGACATCGTAGCCAACACTGCATAAACACTGACTCCGATGTCACGGGTTCCAACAGCTGCGAGGACACCCATCGCCAGGGCCATCAGGACGGCGATCCGCGAGTCGAAGAGAACTGCCGTGACGAATCCGAAGGCCACTGCGGGAAGGATGTACCAAGAGGTGCTCGGCTGCACTATCACAGTGCCCCTCACCGCGGCGGCGGCGAGAACGATCAGGATTCCAAGGAGGGCGACCATGCGGGGGCGTGACCAAAATTCGGGGCGAAAGGTAGCCAGATAGAGGCCGAGAATGCCGATCAAGACGGCAACGACCGCGAGAAGCCCTCCTTCCTGTTTGGCCTCTGTAACGGCCGAGTTGGTGGCGCCGATAGCGTCAATGTCGAGGCGAGTGAGAACCGCCCCCTCGGTGGCGATGACCTGTCCAGCCGAGTAAGGAACTTCGACACCTACGACCGCGTCCGCCCTCTCCGTTTGAAGTTGTTCCGTTTGCTCGTCATCGATTCTGCGGTTGGGGAGAATCAAGGTTGCGACAACCTCGCCGGCGGCGTCGCTCGCCTCCTTGTCGATACTCGTGCCATCAACATAGAAAACCGCTGGTGGACTAGACCGGGCTCGAAGCCTGACCGCACTTATCTGGTCGTTTTCAATTCCTTGAAAGAATTCTTGCGAGATCCGACCGGTGACTTCCTGTTCGACACTGGTGAGGTGTACTGGAAGTCCCAATGCCACACGGATCACATCGTCCGCGGCGACGCCCACCAGAGTGGTCGTTGCCACAGGCGCTAACTGATGGGTTCCACTGATCCGGGTTGTTACATCCTCTAGGGGATTGAGGTTAGGTCCGAACCCGACGGGCACTGCCAGACAAGGCTCCTCACCTGCCTGGCATTCCACCAACTGAACGGGGCCATCCACGCCTACTGCAAATCCGACTGGAAGGTCGCTGTCCTGCGTGTCGATCTCAACCAAATATTCGCCGGGTGTGGCCTCGATCGACCATACACCATCGGGGCCTGTCATCGCTTCCTGTTCTGCCTCGGACGAGGCAACAGTGACGGTGACTCTTTCCAGCCCGCGGTCGGGGCGCGGCCCCTCGGCATCAGGGGCAAACACACCGTCGCCGTCAACGTCGAGGAAAACCTGACCGCTGAGCACCAGAGGCTCGACCGGCGAAGTCGAGGTGGTGGTGGTCAATTGTGGATCGGTGGTGGAAGTGGTGGAGGGTGAGAGTGTCGGAGGTGTTGGAAAGGTTGGCGGGTCTGCGATCACCGACGTTTCGAGGTCATCGAATAGCGCGGTGACGCTGTCCTGGACGGCCTGCTCTGTGACAGGGTCGTCCTCCAGAATTGGCTCGACGCTGTCCCGTGCTTCCTGCTCCAGTCGCTCCGTCTCGACAGTGTCCACAACGGATGCTGAAACTTGGGCTTCGTAAGTTCTCTTGGCGACATCGCCGGCGTCGAGTGTCGATTCCGCTGAGCCGGAACCAATGGAAAGAACACCCCAGACCCCGAAACAGGTGGCCAGGAAAGTGGCCCACCGCACCAGAGTGGACCGTTTCATCCTCATCGTTTCGACTCGAACTTCTGATAGGCGTCAACGATCGAGGCAACAATCCGGTGGCGGACGACATCGCGCGATGTCAACTCGACAAAGGTCACCCCGTCGATGCCGGTGAGAATCTGTTGCACGACCCGCAGGCCCGACCGTTTGTCCGTGGGCAAGTCGGTCTGAGTGGCATCCCCGGTGATGATCATCTTGGAATTGAAGCCGAGACGGGTCAGAAACATCTTCATTTGCTCCGGAGTTGTGTTCTGGGCTTCATCGAGAATCACACATGCGTCGTTGAGAGTCCTTCCACGCATATAAGCGAGGGGAGCTATCTCGATAGTTCCCTTGTCAATGAGATTCAGCGTTTCTTCCGGACCGAGCATGTCCCAAAGTGCGTCATAGAGGGGGCGCAGATAGGGGTCGATTTTGGCCGTTAGATCGCCAGGAAGAAAGCCGAGCCGCTCCCCGGCCTCGACTGCGGGCCTGGTGAGAATGATCCTCCGAACCGAGCCGGAGATGAGAGCATCGACCGCTGCTGCCATCGCGAGATATGTCTTTCCCGTTCCGGCCGGCCCGATGCCAAATGTAAGAGTGTTCTCACGGATTGCGGCCATATAGGCCTGCTGGCCTTGCGTCTTCGGTCGGATCATGCGACCCCGGCCTACCGGGATGCCGTCGCTAAGCACGTCGGATGGAGAAGGAACGGCGTCCTTGACCATCTTCACCACTTCATCTACCCGGCCGACATCGAGTGGGTGGCCCTCCTGGACGAGAATCATTAGCTCGTCGAGGACCCGTCGTGCATCGTCGACTTCGGAAGTGGCACCCGTCAGGGAAATTTCGTCACCCCGCGCCACAAACTGCACCCCCGGGAAGTGGTTTTCGACCTGGCGGAGGTGTCGATCGGCGTCGCCCAACAGGTCAAGCATCAAATGATGACTCGGGACGCGCAAACGGGATTCGGTGTGTTCAGGAAGCACGTGAGGTCACGATTAGATCGCGAGTGACCAGTTTAGTGCACTATGGCGAAAATCGGTACTACCGGTCGGCCAGTCGTTGACCCTCGACTTCGAGAAGAGAAGCCAATACCACGCGGTCGGCGGCGCGAATCTCAGACGATTCAACCCCGGACCGGAGCAGTTCGATCGCTGCCAGATAGCGGTCGGCGAGATCGCCTTGGGAATCCTCTAGCTTGGTGAGATCGATGACCGAGTGTTCGGAAGGTGAAGTCGCCGGCAGGAGGTCGGCTGGATTAATGGCATAAACCTCAGCGACGCGAACCAAGCGCTGTACCGACATCGCCCGCTCGCCTCGCTCATATGCACCAACGACGGACGCCTTGAATTCACCATCAGTAAGACTCTCCACATCAGAGAGGGACCAACCTCGTTGCCGTCGTGCGGCACGAAGTCGCCCGCCGAGGGCGGCGCTAAATTTGTCTATCAAGGATTCTCCCGATTCCCGCGTCCATAAGTCTATGCGGTTGAAACCGATTTCGCACCCTTATCCGCGAAACTTTGTGGCGGCCACGATTGCTGCCGTCTCGATACGAAGGACTGTGTCTCCCAGCGAGACCTGGTGGCTCCCGGGGGGGATTTCTCCCGGATCGAGACCCCCTTCCGGCCCGATCACGACCGTGCGTGGATAGCCGGACGGCGGTTTCCCCGATTGGTTGCACACAACGATCGGCGTCTCCAGGTCAGACCAGTCATGGAGATTGTCTCCGACCTTCATCAACCATGCTCCCCTGCTCTGCTCCAATGCTGCCACTGCCCACGCTGATTGCTTTTCCCGTGCCGGAATCCGCCGTCCACCCCAACGGGTCTCGAGCCAGAGGAGAGCCTCGATCCCCAACTCGGCGAGTTTTTCCACCGTGAATCGGAGCCGGTCTTTGTTTTCCGGTGGAGCCACCGCCATTACAAGCTGCGATGGCCGGGCTATCGAACGTTCTTCTCCCCTGACGATCGAATCGCCTGCCCATGTCCCCGAGCCGAGCAAACCCGTTCCGTTTGTGTATGAAATGTCGTCACCTTCGATAGCTCGAAGGACTCGAGAGAGATGATGCTGCTGCTCGCGAGAAACCCGAAGTACTGATTCTTCCCAATTGGCCACGTAGAGATGCGGAACGTGTTTCAAGTCGCCGGGTCTGTGTTCGGAGGCGACTCCGAGCGCAGGCCCTCGAAGCGCTGCAGCAACTCCCTCTCGCCGCCGGTCAGACCAGTCGGGATCTCCACCTCGACAACCACCATCAAGTCTCCCCTGCCCCGGCGTCCGAGATGGGGGACACCCTGACCCTCCAGGCGAAATACGGTGCCCGGTTGGGTCCCAGGCGGTATCTCGAGGTCGATCGCACCACCGTCGAGCAAGGGGACCTTGGCTTGGGCCCCTAGCATCGCCTGGACTACTCCTACACTTACCCGATGGATCAGGTCGGTGTCGGTGCGTTCAAACCGGGGGTCGTCCTCAACCGACAATTCGACATGGAGATCGCCGGCTCGTCCCAATTGGCCCACTGACTCACCACGGCCGGTGAGGCGCAACCGGGTACCCGTCGAGACCCCGGGAGGAATTTCAACGACGACCGTTCGCACACCACTGATGACACCTCTCCCGTGACACTCCGGGCACGGATCGACGATGCGTCTACCTAATCCGGCACAATCGGGACAATCAGTAACTGTCATCATCGTGCCCACAATCGAGCGTCGTGCTACCCGCACCGACCCGGCACCACCACAAGTCGAACAGGTCTCCATCGCACCGGCGCGGGCGCCCGACCCAGAACAACTGGCACAGTCGAAGTGGGAGCGATACTCGATGTCGATGTCACAGCCGAACGCGGCCTGTTCCAGCGAGATGTCGGCCCCTATCAGGATGTCTCGACCCCGCGCCGGTCGGGATGACCCTGCCCCGAATAATCCTCCTTCCCCAAAGACGGACCGGAGGATGTCCTCGAATCCACCGCCAAACCCCTCCAACAAATCCGACAGATCGATCGTGTCTCCGCGGTCGTAGCGACGACGCCGCTCCGGGTTGGAGAGAACCTCGTAAGCCTCCGCCGACTCCCGGAATCGAGCGCCCGCAGCGGGGTTGTTCGGGTTGGCGTCCGGGTGGGTTTCCCTGGCCAAACGTCGGAAGGCTGCCTTGATCTCGGCGGGGGTGGCATTCCGACCGACGCCGAGGACCTGGTAATAGTCCTTGGCCATCAGGTCCCCGATTGGCCGATCTGGTCCTCGAGTTCCCGCGAAATCTCCTCGACAGCAGAGATCACCCTTTTGTAGTTCATCCTCATCGGACCGATTACACCGACAGACCCGCCCCCGGAGCCGGAGTCATAGGTCGCCGAAACTACTGCCATATCGACATCGACGGCGGGGATGTCACTGCCGAACTGGATAGAAGTGCCCGACTCCGAGGCAAGCAGGGTCAGCACCTCTGCCTCGCGTTCCAATACCTCCAGCACCCGACGCACTGCCGAAAGGTCGTGCCAGACGTTGGAGAGCCGCTGCGTCCCGCCAACAAAAACCTCCGAGCCTGTCGATGCCGCCAGGTGCGCGGCGTCGATCAAGGTCAGGACAGCCTCATGCACCGCCCGCGGAAGGCTGGCAATGAGATCTTCGGAGAGCGCCGGGTCGGCACCGAGAGTTTCTCCTTCATAAATCTGGCTGACCACCGTTTGCGCTTCTTCCAGTTCGCTCGGAGTCACCGGTTGTCGAAGCCGGCCTCGCTGTTGGGCGACCCGCCCGCCTTCGGTGACGGCTACCAGCAAAACTTGATCGGCGTTGATTTGGACCGCATGAATCGATCGGACCCGGTCGGTCAGGAGCCCCGGGGCCACTACAACCGCGGGCAGGTCCGTTACATCGGCGAGAAGGTCGGATGTGGCCCTGAGGAGTTTGGACAGCTCGAGATGGACATCACCGAAGAATGTGCCGATCTTGAGTTGGGCAGCAGCGCGCAGTTTCCCCGGATTGAGGTGATCGACGTAATAGCGATATGCCGAAACGGTGGGGACCCGGCCCGCTGAAGTGTGCGGTTGGACGACAAAACCTTCCGCCTCGAGCGCGGCCAGGTCATGGCGGATCGTGGCAGTCGACACCGCTAGTTTTGAGCGATCGGCGATTGCCCGCGAACTGACCGGTTCCCCGGTGCGGATATGTTCCTCAACGAGTGCGCGCAAAATCTCGGAGCGACGGTCTTCAAGCATCTTTCACTACGTTATCCGGAAATTGTTCATGTTCCCGCGTCATCGTCATCCAGTCCCGCTAGATCGAGGGCGAGGACCGAGCGGAGCACTTCATCAGTCATGAGCGGTCGATCGATCCGAAGCCACCCATCGACTTCAACGATCACACCAGCGGCGAGGAGCCGCTGCCCATCAAAAGAGTCGAGCAAGGACCGCCCGCCCGGCCCGGTTGGGACACCAATCGTCCTGCGAAGGCCAACGAAGAGCCGGTCGATCTCAAATTCGGCACCCTCGAGCCGGGAATCGGAACCGGCAATGGCCGACTCACCTTCTTCGATGGCTCCGAGGTATTGGTCAAGTCGGGACAGGTTTCGGCTTCGCGTCCGATCGCGGAAACGGTGGGCGCTGTTGCCATAGGCGGCGTACTCACCCTGTGCCCAGACCGTGCTGTTGTAGACGCACTCATAGCCCGGACGCGACCAATTGGAGACTTCATATCGTTTCAGACCGGCTTCGCTGAGGCGTCGATCGGCAGCCTCGAACCGATCGGCCTGAACGTCGGGATCTGGTGCCGGAGCTCCCGCCTTGACTTCTCGTCCCAGTGGCGTTCCCGGCTCAACGGTCAATGCGTAACAGGAAACGTGGTCGGGGTCCGTTGCGATTGCCCTGTCGAGAGTGGAGCTCCACGATTGGTCGGTCTCCCCTGGGGTCCCGTAGATCAAATCGATGGAGATGTTCTCAAAACCAGAAGCGCGTGCGGTAGCAACCGAGCGTCCGATTTGATCGGCTTCATGCCGCCGGCCCAGCTGGAGCAGAATCTTGTTGTCGAAACTCTGGGCGCCAAAGGAGATCCGGTTGAATCCGGATGCGAGCAGCCCATCGGCCGTCGCCGCATCGAAGTCTTCCGGATTGGCTTCGAGTGAAATCTCGGCACCCTCGCCCAGTCCGTGTTGATCGCCAAGAGCGGAAACGATGGTTCCCAACATTTCCGGCGGCATCCGACTCGGCGTGCCCCCGCCGATGTAAACCGATTCGAGCGACTCCCATGGATCGTCGCGAGATATTTCGTTCACCACCGCGTCGCGGTATCTACCGAGCTGGTCGTCACGACCGGAGACAACCGCGAAATCGCAATAGGGACAGACGGCGCTACAGAAAGGGACGTGTACGTAGGAACCTATTCGCTCACTCATCATCGACGCGGAGGGCGGCCACGAACGCCTCTTGCGGAACTTCCACCGAACCCACCATTTTCATCCGCTTCTTGCCCTCTTTTTGCCGTTGGAGAAGCTTCTTCTTCCGGCTGATGTCACCGCCGTAACACTTGGCCGTCACGTCCTTACGGGTGGCCTTTACGGTTTCCCGGCTGATGATCTTGCCTCCGATGGCGGCCTGTATCGGCACGTCAAACAACTGCCTGGGAATCAATTTTCGCAGTCGGCCGGTCATGGTCTTGCCATAGTCCTCTGCCTTGTCGCGATGGACCACGGCCGAAAAGGCATCCACGGCCTGCCCGTTCAGCAAAATATCCACTTTCACCAGATTCGCCACCCGGTAGCCTGCCGGCTCGTAGTCGAGGGAGGCGTACCCCTTGGTTTTTGACTTGAGCAGGTCGAAGAAGTCAAAAACCACCTCGCCCAGCGGGATCTTGTAGTCGAGTTCGACCCTTTCCGAGCTCAGGTAGTTCATATTTCCCACCTCGCCGCGGCGGTTGGTGACGAGTTCCATGATCGGGCCGACGTATTCCGTAGGTGTCAGGATCATGGCGCGAACGTAGGGTTCGGAGATCGATTGCCGGTCGGTGGGCTCCGGTAGATCCTGTGGACTCTTGATCTCGACAACGGAGCCGTCGGTTTTGGTTACCTGATAAGCCACAGACGGGGCGGTCGCAACCAGGTCGAGATCGTATTCCCGCTCCAAACGTTCCCGGACGATCTCCATGTGGAGCAAGCCGAGGAACCCGCAGCGAAAACCAAACCCGAGCGCTCGAGACGTTTCCGGCTCGTAGACCAGCGACGCATCGTTGAGACGGAGCTTTTCCAACGCTTCCCTGAGCTTTTCAAAGTCGGCCCCATCGGTGGGGAACAACCCCGAATAGACCATCGGTTTGGGTTCGTCGTAGCCGGGCAGAGGCTCGACCGCGCGAACGGAAGCGTCAGTAACGGTGTCGCCAACTCTGACCCGGTCGATTTCTTTGATCCCGGTTATCAGATACCCCACCTCACCCACGCCAAGGGTCTTCAATGCTTTGGCACCGGGCGTCAACACCCCGATCTCAGTTGCCTCGTGGTTTTCGCCCGTGGCCATGAAACGGATCTTCTGACCGGCGCTCAGCGACCCATCGACCACCTTCACATGGCAAACCACGCCCCGATAAGCGTCGTAGTAGGAATCAAAAATCAAAGCGCGTAGCGGTGCCGACAGGTCACCTGCGGGTGGTGGGACCAATCGAACCAACTCTTCGAGAAGCTCATCGACACCTTCGCCGGTCTTAGCCGACAGGCGCACCACTGCATCGGGATCACCACCGATGATGTTGACCATCTCTTCGGCGACCCGCTCCGGATCGGCTGCTGGAAGGTCGATCTTGTTGATTGCTGGAATCACTTCGAGACCGGCGTCAATCGCCATGTAGGCATTGGCCAGAGTCTGCGCCTGGACCCCCTGCGCGGCGTCCGTGAGGAGTAAAGCTCCCTCACAAGCGGCCAGCGAACGGGAGACCTCGTATGAAAAGTCAACATGGCCAGGGGTATCGATCAGGTTGAGGATGTAGTCCTGGCCGTCATTGCCACGGTAATCGAGTCGCACCGTCTGCGCCTTGATCGTGATGCCGCGCTCTCGTTCCAAATCCATCGAGTCGAGAATCTGCTCCTTCATGTCCCGGTCGGCCACCGCTCCGGTACGTTGCAGCAGACGGTCGGCCAACGTCGACTTTCCATGGTCGATATGGGCAATTATTGAAAAGTTGCGAATACGCGATTGAATGTTTGGTCACCGGGTGGGGGGTCACATTGTACCTTCAATCCGGCTCTGCTACTCTTCAGAGGCGCCAAGACGACACACCCTGTCAGTCTGACGCAACCCCTTCGGTCCGAATTGTTCGACCGTGTTGCGAAATCCAACCCGAAATCGAGTTTCAAGATGGCAAATATTCAATCCCAAAAGAAGCGAAACCGACAGAACGAAGTTCGTCGGCAGCGGAATAAATCAGTAAGTAGCGACCTGAAGACGTCTATCAAGAAGGTCGAGGTAGCGGCAGCCGCCGGAGAGCCAACCGAGGAACTCCTTAAGTCAGCTCAGCGGACCATCGACAAGGCTGCCTCAAAGGGCACTCTCCACAAAAAGACTGCTGCCCGCAAGAAATCACGCCTCGCAAAACTGGCGTCCTGACCTTTATCGACCCGACCCGGTCAGGAATACCAGCGACATAGCGCAACCGTTAAGCGTTCCAACGTGACCCGATGAGTCACCTCGGGTTGGGACTTGATGGTCCGGTCAGCTCGCACCAACGCATCCTGGGCGAGCCGGAGTGACGTCTCCCTCACCCGACCCCTCATTTTCCAAGCCCGACTCAACGCCCGGTCCGAGGATCTGCCACCGACCCACGATTTGAATGTGTCCTCGTCGGGCGCAGCTGCCGCCAGAGCACGCTTCTTCAGATCGCTCTCCACCGCAGCCAGGAAAACCAGAGGATGGCCATGAACCAGAAAGTCTGATAGCCGGCGCAGGGCCTCACCGACATTTCCCCGCTCGATCGCGTCGGTGATGTGCCATGCCGGCTCGTCCGGACGGTTCTTGAACCAATCGAGAACCAGTCCTCTGGTTATTTTCCCGCTGTGCTCGCTGAGTTGATCGAGGGCTGATCCGAGGGCCGCCGTATCAGTCCCAAACCTTTGCAGGAGAGCTTCCCGGGCAGGCTTCTCTATGGTCAGCCCCCGTCTGGTTATCTCATTTCCCAGCCAGTCTCCGGCCTGTCTTTCCCACATCTTGGAAAAGGAAACCTTGGTCCCCAACTCACTAAAAGTCGAGGCGAGTTTCTTGCCGGGCGAGCCGGCTACAACCGCGACGACAAATACCGCCTGCAGGTCGGCCGCCCGGACCAAGGCGTCGAAAATATCGATCTCGGCGACCTGGAGATTCTGGGCGTCGACGAGTTCCAGGCCGGCACCGCCGCCGAACAACGAACCGGATTGGAGGATGGGGACCATTGGCTCTAGTTCGCCACGAAGAACACCATCTCCCGGCTCGCCAGCACCACGACCCGGTACATCGATCCGAACCACCTCGGTTGTCTCGACACCCCCATCGGCGAAGAAGCCACGGGCCGCATCGAGCATTTGCTTGCGTTCGCCCGGCCCGACATTGGACGGAGCGGTGATGAGCAGAATGGGCACGGATTCAGGTTACCGGTTGACCCCGACCGAAAAGCCGGGCGAGATCACAGGCCACTGCCACATCATGAACCCTGATGATGTCGGCCTTGTGTTCCAGAGCCAGTGCGATGTAGGCCGTCATCCAGTGGAAGTCTCGTTTACGGGGAATCGGAATCAGGACCGGTTTCCCCAACTCACGGATGACTTCGGATTCAGTGATTACTTCCAACTGCATCCTGGTGTACGCCTCATAGTCCCCCCGATAGTTGAGTGCGATTCCGGGATCGAGGATCACGTTGTCGATCCCTTCGGATCTCAGGTCAGGTAAGCGGGCGGCGAACTTCGCCGCAGTTGTTACTGCCTTGTTACCCGAAATCTCGACTTCTCCCACCTCATGAGGATTGGGTGCCTCGATGTGAACCAGTATGGCGGCTGCATCGAATCGGGCGATTGCAGCACGCATCGATGGGTCGGTGAGCCCGCCGGTGTCATTGACAATCCTGGCCCCGGATTCCAATGCTGCGACCGCGACTTCTGGCTTCCAGGTGTCAATCGCAACGATATGCCCCTCGCCGGCCAGCGCTTCGATCACGGGAACGACTCGCGTTATCTCGTCAGAGGCAGCAATGGTCTCGTTTTCGAAGTGCGACGATTGCCCGCCCAGATCGATCATCGCCGCGCCCCAGTCTCGATATCTCCCGGCCATTGCCACGGCGTCATCGACGGAGTGGGCCACAGTGTGGACGTTTTTGGAGTCGGGGGAGACGTTGATAACCCCCATGACGTGAGTGAGTTCGCCAAGAGGAAGCGATTGATCACCGAGGCGGAGTTGGGAACCCATTTCGACGGAGTCAAGCAGCGTTCACTTATTGAGGTTGACAACGATCGAACCGGACCGGTCGGTTCTCTCGACCAGCGCACCCGATTTCTCCAAAACCGCAACAACCCATGGCACGGGATGACCGAACCGATTTTCTCCGACCGATATCAATGCCCGCTTTGCCCCCGAGTTGGCCAGCCAACTTGGATCCGATGTGCCCCCGCCGTGGTGGGGAACCTTGAGAATGTCGTAGTCGAGAGGAGGCAACTCGTTCTGAGCGACCACTTCGATGTCGCCCGTCAACAGGATCGATCGCACGGAGCCGGACACCATTATCACGATTGACTGGTCGTTGGGAGATTGATACCGCCGGGTCGGGCCGACAATCCGCAGCGAGAGGCCACCAAAAGAAATGGTGTCTCCAACCGGAGGATGGCGCAATGGTATTTGATGCTGGGCGGCAAGCGCAAAGAAGCGGTCGGAAGCGGAGGTGCGATGGGGAGGGGTCTGCTCCCAGATGAGGCCGATCGCTACCCGTCCAAAGAGGCCGGATAGGCCGGCAACATGGTCAGCGTCGCCGTGGGTGACTACGACCAGATCGAGACTGCGGACTCCATACGAACGGAGCCGCCGGAGAAGCAGCGCCTCGTCGCGACCGCCATCGATCAGGGCGTAATGGCCATCGCCACCAGAAATCAGGATGGCGTCTCCCTGCCCAACGTCCAGCACTGTGACCGTACCCGGCCCCGGATCGCGTCCCGGGACCAGCACAAGAGCTAGTGCTAGTACTGCGGTGACGATGGCAAGATATTCAGGCGAACGCCGCCAAAGCCAGCGACCCAAAAACGCTGCAGTCAGTACTCCCAGTATTCCGTACCAACCAATTTGGGGCCACCCTGCTGCCATATGCGCTATCTGGATCACAATTCCGGCTAGTGCGTCAGCCAAGCCGAGCGCGGCATCGAAGCCGACGACACCGGGAATGGCAGCGGTCGTCGCGATTGAGACGATCGGTGCGGCGATCAAGTTGCTCAAGGGCGACAGAAGCGGAAGTGATCCGAACTGGCTGAGGATGATGGGGGCCACAGCGATTTGGGCTCCAACAGTGATGGCCAGAGCGCGTCCGATACCTGTCCCGACACCCGGCCACCGCGAGCCCAATATGACCCCTGCTGTCGCAGCCGCCGACAACTGAAACCCGACGCTCCGGATCAGCCAGGGGTCGAAAACGAGGAGGCCGATTACAGCCAGTGCCATCACCTGCCACACCTCGAGGCCGATGCCGAAAATGCGACTACCGAGAACGATGGCGGCCATCACCGATGCCCGGACAACCGATGGCTCGAATCGGGTAGCGACAACAAAGACCGGCAAACAGAGCAGACCTGCCAGTGCCCGGCGCCGCACTCCCACCCCGAGTGGGGCTGCCAGCAGAAACACTAAGCTCAAATACATGGCCACGTTGCTGCCACTAACCGCTACGAAATGCGAGAGGCCGGCAAGCTTCATCGCGTCCTGGGTGACTTCACTCACACCCGTGACGTCGCCGACCAGAAAGCCGGCCAGGAGAGCCGAAGATTCCCCTCGGTCCCCCAGCGCTACCTGGACACGGGACCGCAATGAGTTTCCCAGCCGGAGATAAGGAGAGCGGTCTCCGTCTTCCAACTGATATTTCTCGACGCTAACAACCTGATGCGGACGTCCCGCCAACGACACTGTGGCCGCACTGACACTGCCAGAAATGCTCGCCTGATCTCCGGCGAGACCAGCGACATCGGGAAGCTCGAGGAACAGTCGAACTCCGTCGAGATCGGCCGCAGCCCAACTCCCGAAAGTACCCACCCGGACGTCGGTTCGAAGCCGCACTATCGCGTCGACGGCCCCTACTTCCACCGTCCGGTGATTTCGGGAAATCGCGGGAATCCAACCGGTGGTTGCGAATGCCATCACACAGAGCAAGGAGGCGGCGGCAACCCAGGGTCGGGAGCCCCGGGGGATGATCGGATCCAACCACTCCATCGTTAGGGGGGCCGAATCAGGTCCCGGATCGAAGCCAACCTCGTCTCCCCGATTCCCGGTACCTCGAGCAGATCCTCGATCCTTTCGAAACGACCGGTCGAGTCCCGATAGGCGATGATGTTTGCAGCCAGGACCGGGCCGACACCGGGAAGGGTCTGCAATTCGGTGGAGTCGGCGTTGTTGATATCAATGAGCCCATCGCCTGCTACCCCGCCGCTTCCCAATGTCCCGGTCTGGATAGAACCAACTACGACCTGGTCGCCCTCAAATACCGGTCGTGCCAGATTGATCGAGTCGAGATCGGCTCCAATCAAAACACCACCTGCCGCGGCAATGGCGTCAATGGTCAAAGCGCCCTCACTCACCCAGACAACGCCAGGCGAAACCACCAGACCAGATACATGAACCGGGACCACGGAGGGAGAAGGAGTCGTCGACTCCAGTATCAAAGGTGACAACTCCCCAGCAGGCTCCGCGCCGAATCCGGCACCCGCTCCCACGACGGCGCCGACTACCCCGAGCCCGATCACTACCCATTGACCCTTGATCCTGTCTCCTCCCGACATCCAATTCATACCGGGCGATGGGACCATTGGTAAGCCCCTTGATCGACTGGCAGTTAGGGTCTCGCCGATGTTTGACATCTCGCCATTCAGAATTGCCCCCGGGACAACCAGCCTGAAATCGTTCGACCCCGACTCCAACGCGGGAATCGAGGGAGGAAAGGCCGAGGCCAAAGCGTCCTTACGCTCGCTGCGCCATGAGCTCGCCGCGCTACAGAGACGGTTGTGGGCGGAATCGACTCAGAAGCTTCTCGTGATCTTGCAGGCGATCGACACCGGAGGCAAAGACGGCACGATCCGCCACGTCCTTTCCGGGGTCAACCCTCAAGGAGTCAAGGTCTACTCGTATGGCAAGCCAAACGAAACCGAGATAGCCCACGACTACTTGTGGCGGATCCACCGGAATACCCCGGCGAACGGGGTGATCACGGTGTTCAATAGGTCCCACTACGAGGACGTTCTGGTGGTGCGGGTCAAGAACCTGGTTCCCCAATCGGTATGGGAGAAGCGATACCAGCACATAAACGATTTCGAGCGGATGCTCTCCGATGAGGGCACCACGATTGTCAAGATATTTCTGTCCATCAGCAAAGAAGAACAGCGAGAACGTCTCCAGGACCGATTAGATGAGCCCGACAAGTCTTGGAAATTCCAGAAAAGCGACCTCGACGAGCGTGCCCTTTGGGACGATTACCAGACTGCCTACGAGGCGATGTTGTCCCGGACTTCAACAGAGTTTGCTCCCTGGTATGTGGTGCCGGCGAATCGAAGGTGGTACCGAAACGTCGTGGTCTCCAACATTTTCATCCAGACGCTCCAGGGGATGAACCCACAGTTTCCCGAAGCGGAACCAGGACTCGAGGGGCTAATTGTCGAGTAGGCGGCGGATCTCTGAAGCGACGCGACGAGCCTCCACTTCGGCATCGATCGACATATATGCGACGTGGTGGCGGGCGCCCCAGAATCGCGCCATGAGGTACTGGCGCGTGTAGCTAGCGAGAAACCCGACCACCCGCTGGTTTCGCCATTGGCGGACATGGACCAGTTCGTGGACCATGAGGTCTTCGAGATTCGGGCCCCGGCGTTTGAGTAGGTCGGGACGGACAAATACCCGATTCCCGATCGTCATCGCCCCGGTGTCCTCATTCCACACCCGGCGCATCGACATCGGGGCGGGGTAGACCATCACCTGATCTGGCCTCACCGGAAGAATCCGATCCAACAACTCCGGGATCGCTGCCGCCCCGAGAAGATCGGCGGCCGTGGTCATGTCAGCCGACGACGATGTTGACCAAGTTGGGCTCTCGGACGATGACCCTCTTGATCTCGTGGCCATCGACCCATTGGTCTACCTTCTCAGATTCCAGCGCAAGACGCTGTGCCTCGTCAGCGCCGATGTCGGCATCGACATCGACCCGGTCTCGCAGTTTGCCGTTGACCTGGATCACCATTGTCACCGTGGAACGAACCAATAGCGCCGGATCGGCGACCGGCCAGGGTTCGAGAGCAAGCATGGTGTCGTGTCCGGTTCTTTCCCAGAGTTCGTGAGCGATGTGAGGTGCCATCGGTGACAGCATCAGGACCATCGCCCTGAATGCGTCCCCAAAGGTCTCCTCCCTCGGCTGATCTGCGACATAGTCGGACATCTGGTTGGCCAACGTCATCAGTGCCGGCACCGTGGTATTGAAGTGGAAGCGATCCAGGTCGTCGGTCACCTTCTTGATGGTGCGGTGAGTGGCCGCGGCAAGCTCCTCATCACGCTCATCGACGTCCCGATCGACATAGTCATTGGGCTCGGTACCCATCCTCCATACCCGGTCGAGGAATCTCGATGTACCGGCCACTCCATTGTCGTTCCATACCGCGTCATCGGTCGGCGGCCCGACGAAGAGCTCGAAGAGACGCATCGCGTCGGCCCCAAAGTTCTCGTAATAGCGATCCGGGGGGATGACATTTCCCTTCGACTTCGACATCTTCGCCCCATCCAGGGTGATCATCCCCTGGGTGAATAAGCGGGCGAAGGGCTCTTCAACAGAGGACAACCCGATGTCATAGAAGAACTTTGTGATGAAGCGTGCATAGAGAAGGTGGAGTACGGCGTGTTCAACTCCGCCGATGTATTGGTCAATCGGCATCCAATAGGCCGCTTTTTCGGGATCAAAAATTTCCTCGTCGTTATCGGAATCTGTGTATCTGAAGAAGTACCAGGAAGAATCGACAAAAGTATCCATAGTGTCCGTTTCGCGACGAGCATCGCCGCCACAAGACGGGCATTTGGTATTAACCCACTCCTCCACCGCCGCCAGCGGCGACCGACCCTTCGGCGCGAAGTCGGGGACATTGGGTAGCAGCAGAGGCAACTCGTCGCGGGGAACCGGAACCAAACCGCAAGTAGGGCAGCTGACAATTGGTATCGGACTACCCCAATAGCGTTGCCGGGAAATCAGCCAATCTCTAAGCCGATAGTTGATGGCGGCACTGCCTGCTCCCTCGGCGACGAGCCACTCGATGATGCGGGCGACGGCAGTGGCCCGGTCTAACCCGTCGAGGAAGTCGGAGTTGATCGTAAGGCCAGCTCCGGAGTAGGCCTCTCCGGCAAAGTCATCGGGCGGTGCAACAGTGCGGATGATCTCGATCTCGTATTTGGTGGCGAAATCCCAGTCACGTTGGTCCTGTCCGGGGACGGCCATGATGGCGCCTGTTCCGTAACCCATCAGCACATAATCGGCGATATAGATCGGAACCAGCCGGTCGTTCACAGGATTGATCGCGTACCTGCCGGTAAAAACCCCTGTCTTGTCGCCCTCGGAAAGGCGCTCAATCTCGCTCGCCCTTCCTGCAGCAGTGATGTACAGGCGTGCCTCGGCCTCGTGTTCGGTTCCGGCTATCAAACGCGAAACGAGGGGGTGCTCGGGCGCGAGGACCGCAAACGTCATGCCAAATATGGTGTCGGGACGGGTGGTGAAAACTCCGAACTGCAGATCGGAGTCAGCAACCTGCAGGGAGAACTCGGCGCCGGTCGACTTGCCAATC
>JBGTGL010000114.1:0-3269 GCA_041746755.1 Acidimicrobiia bacterium
CGCCCACCACCAAAGATTGAAACGAGATAAACGACCGAAACAATGCTGACCAAAAAGAACCCGGTTCCCACGATGGCAAGTCGGGTCGCCACCATTACATGTGACATTTGCCGTCGCTTAATCCCACTGATGGGCGCTCGGACCCGTTGATGGACACCCGGGGCCATGAGAAGAATCGCCGACGACGCCGCTGAACCGAAAGCCATGTAGTACACGATGGTGTTGACAGTTGAGAGTTCTATGAACTGGGTCTGAAACGGGAGAACTAGAAGAAAGGAGAACATCACCATCACCCCGGGGATAGTCGTCCGCAAACCCTCCATGAGTGCTCGAAATTGATCGTCGATCTCCTCTGTCGACTCTTGTTGCTTGTCTCCAGAGGGGAGATCCCTATCAGCCATGCTCTCACATTGCCCAAAACCGAAGGCGTTTAACCATTTTTCGAGCCCTTTCTGATGTCATATCTGCAACGGTGCACCATAGGATGGCGCGATGCCTTCAGTGGTGCTTCCCGTCGATCCTGAGTCCGCAATAAAAGCGCGGGCGTTTGTTCGCGAACACTCGACGCTCGACTCGATCCGGCATACCGAGGCGGATCTCCTCGTGACCGAGTTGGTGGCAAATGTTGTGCGCCATTCGCCCGATTCGCCCGAGATGTCCATCGATGTCTCCACTTCCGAAGTAGGAGGGATGAAGGTCTCAGTGAGCCACCCCTTCGACGGAGAGCTGAGTGAGGAACGAGGTATCGGTCACACCCTCGTCGATCGGATCGCCCGCACCTGGGGTATCAGACACGACGGGGAGACGCTCGGAGTATGGTTCACGGTTCGCACACCCGGAACAGCGTTAGTTGGAGAAGAGATCGATGACTCCGAGCTGTTTCGAGTCATGGCCGAGAACCCCGACATGGCCTCCGAATTAATGAGCCGTCACAGTGACCTGGCGAACTCAATTGCCCGGCGTTATCGAGGCAAGGGCATAGAGGACGAAGATCTGGAACAAGTCGCCCATATGGCGTTGCTCAAAGCAATCCAACGTTTCGACGAATCCGTGGGCTCGTTGCGGCCGTTTGCCGCCGTAACCATCTCCGGCGAGATGAAAAAACTCCTACGAGACAAAGGATGGTCGGTCCGGGTGCCCCGATCGGTCCAGGAACTGGTCCTCGAGGTGACCTACGCCCGCGCCGACCTCACCCAACGTTTGGGCCGGGCCCCGGATGCCGCCGAGATTGCGCGAGAGATCAGCGTGGATGTCGACCAAATTGGCGTTGCCCTGGAAGCCAGCCAGGCGTACACCACGGGTTCGCTCGATATGCCCTCTGAAGAAACTGGCTTGAGCCTGCTCGACCGTATGGAAGACCCAACAGCGTTGGATTGGAACCTAGAGGATCGGCTCACCATTGTCGACGCCATAGAGCGGCTACCCGAACGGCAGCAACAGATTCTCCATCTTCGGTTCAACGAAGATATGACACAGTCCGAGATAGCGGAGATTCTCGATATCTCCCAAATGCACGTTTCGCGCCTGTTGTCTGCTGCCACAGACACGCTGAGAGCCGACTTGGCCGAGCCTGACCATTAGCAGGTTGCCCGACCCCGAACACGGGGGCGTTTAGGCTGGTCAGCTAACGGGTAACCATTACCATCACAACGAATCGGATCGCGATGACTGAAACGACCTACCAGGTCAAGGCCGACAACCACGCTCCACGCGTCTCACGATCATTTCTGAATGACATCAAGAACGATCTTGAGCCCCGCTTTGACGATGTTGTAATCGTGGTCTCCGAATTGGTTTCGAATGCGGTGCGCCACGGGCGTGATGAAATCACTTTGACGCTCGTCTCTACCGGCGATTCAATCCGGGTTGAGGTGAAGGACCGGGGCCAGGGGTTCAATCGCGATGCACCGCGCGGCGAGGGCATGGGCCTCAACGTCGTGGAAAAAATCGCCAGCGATTGGGGCGTGCGACTCGACGGTCTTTGCACCGTCTGGGTAGAAATTCCGAAGTCGGCCTGATCAGGCAAAGGCCTCCGCGATCCGACCGGTCTGGTTAGGACTCCCCGAACAGATCGTCGACTCCCCGAACAATCCTCATCTTTGAGTCGACGCCGCTTAGCTCAATCAGACGCTCGATTGGCCCCGGCTGGATTGCAACTGCAAATTCGCGACCGGCATCGTCAAACTCCCGGTTGGCCACCACCAGCGTTTTCAGACCGGTTGAATCCATGAAAGCGGTCCCGGTGAGATCGACGAGCAAGTTCACTCCATGAGCCGACTGAACCTGTTTGATGGCCTTCGTCAATTCGTCAACGGTGGCGAGATCGATTTCTCCCACAATGGCAAGCGACGTCCAGTCATCCGCGAGTTTCTGCTCAATAATCTCTAGGCCCCTCATATCCGCCGAAGATTATCACCCTTCCTCCGAAGTATGGCAATCGGTAACGATCAACGCCGCCGGTAAATGACCACTACGCTCTGGTCGTCCGTTGGGTCGGCATCCCCAAACCCGATGCTGAGATCAGCCGTCCGCTCGGGAACTCCGCCCTCGGCCACGAGCATGTCGGCAAGGGCCTGGGGCTCTGGCAGGCCGTCGCGAGTGCGCTGGACGTCGGCCACTCCATCGCTGAATAGGATCACCGTTTCCCCTGGTGTGATTTCGACTCGGGCCACTTGATATTGGCTATCCGGGTCGAGATATAGAAGGGGTCCCGTTGGAGCGACCAATTCCGCCTCCTGAGCACCGATGTGGATGACCGGCGGATGCCCTGCCGAAGCAAAGGACGCCACCCCGGTCGACGGCTCAATCCTCATCACGACCGAGGAGGCCAGGAGGTCATCGTTACTCGCCCACCCGAGAAAGCCCAAGGCGTCGGCCGGATCGTGACCGTGGGCAAGAGAGTGAATCAGGAGGTCACGGACTCTTATGGCCCGGAGCGCTGGCTCAGCTCCGTGACCCGTGACATCAACCATCACCACCCCGATCGAACCGTCTGGAAGTGTCCGCACTGCGCTGGTGTCGCCGGCCACGACGCCAGTTCCAGGACGGAATCTGGTCACCACTTCCCACCCATCGGTGGCGCTGACATCAACAGTGTGCAGAGCGTCGGATAGCCGGGAGGCAAGGGGAGCTTCCTGTTCGAGCCCGATCTTCGCCCGTTCGGAGCGGGCGGCCGCCGCCGACGCTTCCACGGTTACTCCGTCGATTACTCGAACCAAGACGCCTAGGAGTACCAGCAATAGAAGCCCGAAGCTGACAGTGAGAAAGGC
>JBGTGL010000115.1:0-16144 GCA_041746755.1 Acidimicrobiia bacterium
GCACCGGTGGCCACCCCGGTCGCGCCATTGGCTACCTCGCCTCAGGTAGTTGCCGAGGCCGACCTTTACGCGGTACCGCCTGATTCATTGCGGTCCCGGGCATCCGCTCACGCCGAATGGTTTGTGAGCGAGTACCTGACCGCCGACGGTTCGGACAATGGCGGAGAAACATTGAGGAGTTTGCTTTCTCCCGACCTGCCTCTCCCCGAGGTTCCTGAGGGCACCATGACGTTCGTGGAGTGGGTTCTCACCCTTGAGTCCGTTGAATCCGGCCCGGGTCAGTTCGTCGTCGATGTTCTCGCCCGGTACATGGTCGCGTCTGGAGGTGAGGCCTATCGAAGGGTGGAGCCCGAGGTCTTTTCCGTCACCGTTGCCGTCGATGAAAACGGCGCCCGAATTCTCGGGGCGCCACGTATCCGCCCCGCCGTGGTCCTCGAGCCTGTCGCAACCGGGCTCATCGATGTGCCGCCCGAGACATTGAGCGCGGCCAGCCAACTACGCCCCGATTCCACTCTCCTCGGAGGTGTCCCTAATCCCGACGGCTCTTGGACAGTCAGCCTGTTGACAGTCGGCCCGGGGGGCGTTCAGCGGCCGGAGTCGCTCGTGGTCGGTCCCTGATCCGACCTACCCGAAGTCAGGTGCTGAAATGAGTCTCTAGGATCGCCACTGCGTCGGGAGTGATGTCTTCCCACGAGCTTCCGGGAGCCCTGGTGATGGTGACAAAGTCTGCGGTCATGAAAATGCTGGATACGCCGACAACGGCTAGCAATTCCTTGGCGACGGGGTTGTCGGTCTCCTGGCCTGCCACAAACGTCGCGGGCCCACCAACCGGCTCCCCGACTGAAAACTTCATGGCATTGGGATTTGGTGTTGGGAACGCAGTGACTGCCATCGGATTTGAGCGTAGCCGTCTGTGAGAATCGTCGGCGTAGACGTCGGTGGAACGTTCACCGACTTTGTGATATTCGACCGCGGTCTGATCCAGAGCTTCAAAGTGGCGACGTCACAACCACAGTCACGCGCAATCATCGATGCCTTGGATGCCTTGGAAGCCGGCAAGTTCGCCTTCGTCCACGGGACCACAGCAGCGACCAATTCGCTGCTCGAGTTGACCGGTGCCCGAACGGCTCTCGTGACGGACCCCGGCTTCGAGGATTTGGTGGAGATCGGTCGCCAAAAGCGAGTGGACTTATACGACCTCTCAGTTGATCGACCGGTACCGCTCGTTGGCGTCGATAGCCGAGTCGGACATGGCGATGTGGTCAGCACGGTTAGCCGTCTCCGCGACTTGATGCCGGATTCGATTGCGATCTCGTTCCTGGGTTCTTTCGCCGACGGCTCTGACGAGGCCGCTCTCCTGGATGTCCTCGCCGATGCCTTTCCCGGTATTCCAATCAGTGCCGGATCGCGAGTCTCCCCGGGATTTCGAGAATATGAGAGGACGGAGTCTGCGGTCATCAACGCCTACCTGGCGCCCGGCCTAGCAAGGTATTTGTCCGATTTGGAGTCATCAGTTTCGGCCGCAACTGCTCATGTGATGACTTCTTCAGGGGGGCTGGTTCCTTTCGGCTCAGCTGCGGGGTTGGTTGGAGAACTGACGCTTTCCGGACCTGCAGGTGGAGTGGTCGCATCCGATGCGCTCCGACGCAGCCACGGTCTGGATTCGGTCATCACATTCGATATGGGCGGAACTTCCACAGACGTGTCCCGAATCGGCTCCGAAGGCATCGAGGTGGCGAGTACCCAGGTAATTGGAGGGCGCGTCAATCGGGTTCCATCTATCGCGATTCATACAGTGGGAGCGGGCGGAGGATCGATCGCCTGGGTGGATTCCGGTGGGGCACTACGCGTTGGTCCCCGCTCGGCCGGCGCCGATCCGGGTCCCGTTGCCTATGGGCTTGGAGGTACGGAACCAACCGTCACTGACGCCAACCTCCATCTCGGTCACATCCCTGATGTCGCAATTGCCGAGGGGCTTTCCCTGGACAACATTAAGGCAGCAAACGCACTGAAAGCCCTAGGGCATCGCTTGGGGTTGAGCACCAAGGAGACCGCATCGGGGATCCTTCAATTGGTCGACGCTCACATGGAGCGAGCCCTTCGCAAAGTATCCATCGAAGAAGGCTTTGACCCGGCAAGTTCGTCTCTGGTGGCATTCGGAGGTGCCGGGGGCCTACATGCCACCCGTCTCGCCCGGAGGTTGAATATGCGGTCAGTGCTGATTCCACCTCACACCGGGGTCTTTTCCGCCCTTGGCTTACTAATGGCAAGTCCGCGCCTGGAGGTATTGGAGACCAAACTTCAACCCGCCGACTCGATCGGGGCCGATCAACTCGAGTCGATCCGTAGCCGGGTGCGGGATCGATTTTTGGAGGTATTTGGCGGCGTCCCAGCGGAGGTGCTCGTGTTGGCGGACGCCCGCTACAGCTATCAATCCCACGAACTGACTATTCCCTACCGCCCGGGCGAACTCGGGGAAGACTTTGAGGTTGAACACGAACTTCGCTTCGGATTCCGGCTGGACGGCGTTGCAGTGGAGATGGTCAACCTGCGTGCGGTAGCCATTGGCGAGCCCGATCTGACTTGGTCTGCCCTTCAGGTGCTGACGGGTGATGCCTTCACGGAAACCCGCACCGGCGTCCTCGATCGAAGTCACATAGCGCCCGGATTCGAGGTCGACGGGCCTCTTCTTGTCGTGGACAGCACCGCGACGATCCTTCTCAACCAAAGCGAGCATCTCGAGGTCCTGACAGACTCAACGCTGGAGATCACGTGGTAGGCGTCGAAATCAAGGGGGCAACCGAGATGGTTGCCGACCGTCTTAGAGCAGTGGCCAACCCGGTCAAGGCTGAGGGGATGCAGGCCTACATGAAGACTGACATGCCCTTCTATGGCGTGCAGAAGGCGGGGCGGACTCCCATCCTCCGAGAGTTGGTCAAGACCTATCCTCCGGGTAATGCCCAGGACTATGAAGCCCTGGTCAGGGGGCTTTGGGACCTTCCCCACCGGGAGGAGAAGTACCTCGCCTTGGGTGTAGCGCGGCATTTCAAAGAATTCATCACCCCGGAGCGGCTAGCTCTGTATCAGGACCTCATCGTCGAAGGTGCCTGGTGGGATTTCGTCGACGAAGTGGCCACCCAACTGATTCGCAGTCTCGTGATCAACCACCCGAAAGCTGCCTGGCCGACGGTTGACACCTGGATCACCGACAGCGATATCTGGCTTCGGCGCTCGGCGCTGATATGCCAGGTTGGAGCCAAGGACCAGACCGACCCCGCCAGGCTTTTCCGTTTCTGCGAGTTGCAGATCGCAGAGAAGGAGTTCTTCATCCGGAAGGCGATTGGCTGGTCTTTGCGGGAATATGCCAAAACCGACCCCGACGCCGTGGCCGGCTTCATCGACACTCATCGAGAAGAACTTTCCGCGCTCAGCTTTCGGGAAGGCTCGAAACACATCAAACACCTGATCGCCGAATGACCGACCCGATCGCCCTCGAGGTTTTCCGTTATCAGCTGTCGTCGATCGCCGACGAGATGGGTGCCGTGCTTCGTCTCACTTCTCTCTCGCCGAATATCAAGGAACGGGCCGATTGCAGCGCTGCGGTGTTCGACGCCAGCGGTGAGATGCTGGCCCAGGCCGAGCACATCCCTGTGCACCTCGGGTCGATGCCGGCCTCCGTGCAGGCATCTATCGAACGCTTCGAACCGGCACCCGGCCAGCAATTCGCCGTCAATGATCCTTTCCATGGGGGCACCCATCTCAACGACCTGACTCTTGTTGCCCCGGTCTTCGTCGGGTCCGACGTGGTTGGTTGGGTCGCCAATCGCGCCCACCATGCCGATGTCGGTGGCGAGGCACCCGGATCGATGCCGGCACATGCCACCACGCTCGAGCAGGAAGGCCATGTCGTCGCGCCGATGTTGGCAGTCGCAGACAACCGCTGGGTGGACGGGTTTTCTGCCCCGTTTCTCGCCGCTACCCGAACTCCGATCGAGAGGAGAGGAGACCTTGCCGCCCAGATCGGTGCGAATGCGGTCGGTGCTCGCCGCCTTGCCGAAGTCGTGGTTTCGGAGAGTGTCAGTTCGTTTCGTCGGATGAGCGCTGCGCTACTCGACTATGGAGAACGTCGGATGACCGGGGCGCTCCGTGAACTTCCGTCCGGGGTCTTTGAGTTTGTCGATTACATGGAGCATGGGAACGAAGACGTGGCGATCCGGGTTTCGTTGACCGTCGAAGACGGTGGCCTCATCGCAGACTTCGCCGGGACTGACGCTCAGGTGGCTTCCAATTTCAATGCGGTCCATGCCGTCACCCTCTCGTGTCTCTATTACGCAGTGCGGGTGGCCACCGATCCGACGATCCCCGCGAATGGAGGTTGCTATCGACCGATCGAGCTCCGCACCCGCGCCGGGTCGCTGGTCGACGCGGTCGCTCCGGCAGCGGTTGCTGCCGGAAACGTCGAAACCAGCCAACGGATCGCTGACGTGGTACTCGGTGCACTCGCGCCGGCGGCACCACACCGGGTCGGGGCGGCGAGCCAGGGAACCATGAACAACGTTCTCATCGGAAATGAGCGGTTCGCCTACTACGAGACCGTCGCTGGGGGCCAGGGAGGACGGCCCACCGGGCCCGGCCAGTCCGGTATCCAGACCGGGATGACCAACACAGAGAACACACCGATCGAGGCATTGGAAGCGCACTATCCGATTCGGATTCGCAGATACACGCTGCGACGGGGCAGTGGTGGAGCCGGATCGAACCCTGGTGGTGACGGCATCGAGCGCGAGGTCGAGTTTCTCGAGGACGCCACCCTCTCCCTGATGGGGGAACGTCGACGAAACCAACCGTGGGGGCTGAACGGCGGTGAACCGGGCTTGTCCGGGGAGGATTGGCTGATCAGAGGGGCCGACCGTCAGCGGCTCCCAGGGAAGGCGACGATCGAAGTCGAGGCGGGTGACCGGCTTCTGGTACTCACTCCGGGCGGGGGCGGTTGGAACCCCGCGTGATGCCGGCATTTGGGCGGTTACCGTGACAGGGTGAGCGCCAAAGACGATTTTCGCTTCCTGCTTGGCCCCGACCGGGTCCTTGACGACCCACTCGAGCGCCATATTTACTCCAAGGATGCCTCGTTGATGCGCGGGGATCCCGACCTGATCGTTTTCCCCGAGACGGCTGAGGAAGTGGCGGCGATCGTGGAGATTGCCAACCGGTACTCGATTCCAGTCGTGGCGCGCGGGGCCGGTACCGGGCTTACGGCGGGTGCGTCACCGGTCGACGGTGGTGTCGTCGTGTCGATGACTGCGATGAACAACATCGAATTCGACATCGCCAATCAGGCAGCGTGGGTCGGTCCCGGGGTCATCAACCTCGACCTCTCCCGCCAGGCAAAGCAGTTTGGACTCCACTTCGCACCCGATCCGTCGTCGCAATCGGCATGCACGATCGGCGGCAACCTTGCGAACAACTCGGGAGGGCCGCACTGTTTGGCTGAAGGCAGCACGACATCTCACGTCCTCGGCTTGGAATTCGTGTCCGCCGCCGGAGAGATCCTGCGGGTTGGAGGCCAGGCCCCAGACCCGATCGGACTCGACTTGCGGGCACTTCTCGTCGGATCGGAAGGCACTCTGGGGATTGCGACCGGGATCCTGGTGCGGCTGCTACCACTCCCCGAGGATGTCCGAACCCTGCTGCTCGACTTCGCTTCGGTCGAAGCGGCCGCCCATACGGTTTCCGATGTCATTGCTGCCGGGATGGTCCCCGCTGCGCTGGAGATGATGGACCAGCGAATGGTGGCCGCAGTGGAGAACTGGCTTGGTGGTGGTCTCCCAACCGATGCCGCCGCAATCCTCCTCGCCGAAGTCGTAGGTTCGAAGGCCTCGGTTGAATCGGAGGCGGAGGCAATCGCCGCTATCGGTGCAACCAACGGATGCCGCAGTGTCGTGGTCGCCTCGGACGAGTCGGAGAGAAATCTCCTCTGGAAGGGCCGCAAGTCGGCTTTTGGTGCTGTGGCCCAGCTCGCCCCGGACTACTACCTGCACGACACCGTGGTCCCACGAACCAAGCTGGTGGAGACCATGACCGGGGTGTATGAGATCGCCGACCGTTACGGGTTGACGATGCTCAACGTGTTCCACGCCGGTGACGGCAACCTCCATCCGCTGATCGCCTTTGATTCATCCGACGCTGCGGTAACCGAGAAAGTTCGCCAGGCCGGTGATGACATAGTTGAGCTTTGTCTCCGGATGGGTGGTGCCCTTTCCGGAGAGCACGGGGTAGGGGTGGAAAAGCGTGACCTGATGTCGCACTCGTTTTCCGAACTCGATCTCGACGCCCAGGCCCGGGTCAAAGATGTTTTCGACCCGGATCATCGTCTCAACCCGGCAAAAATTCTCCCTTCCGGTTCGAGATGCTTCGATTTTGGGGGAGTCCGTCGTGAGCTGCCGGAGGGTGCCTGGCTGTGACCGGCGTCGAGGATCTGGAGTCGAACATCGCGGGAGCTCCCGAGGGTATGCATCTTGCTCCCCGCACAGTCGACGACGTATCCCGAATCCTCCGGTTTGCCACAGATGGAGGGACGCCGGTCCGGGTTTGGGGAGGCGGCACCCATCAGCGCTATGGGATGGAGCCAGGCCCGGGGATTGTCATGTCGATGGAATACCTGAATCAGATCGAAGCTTGGGAGCCGGACGATCTCACCGTGCTGGCTGGTCCTGGAGTTGAGGTCGCCGAGATCGAGAACTTGCTCGCGACCAGGAACCAGACCGCGTTGTTGCCCGAGGTGCCGGGAGCAGGGACCCTTGGCGGTGTCCTGGCCACAGGCCGGTCTTCACTGAAGAGGGCCCGGATGTTGGGTACCCGGGAACGGGTACTCGAGATCACCGCGGTCACCGGCGATGGGCGGGTGGTCCGCTCCGGGGGTCGGGTGGTCAAGAACGTCTCTGGCTATGACCTCCATCGGGCAATGGTCGGAGCTTTCGGGTCCCTGGGTGTGATCATTTCCGTTTGCCTCAAGCTTTGGCCCTTACCGCCATCCTCGGCCACCATCAGATTGGCTGATATCGGATCGTCGTTTGCAATCAACCGGCCCCTGGCGTTGCTCGAGACCAGTGCAGGAATTGACCTCTTCGCGTGGGGAACACCATCTGAGATCGAAGCGACCGTCGACCGATCGGGTGGTCAGGCTAGGCCCGGGTTGCACTGGCCGTCCGACCCCTCCGGCGAGTTCCGCTGGTCGCTCCGGATCCCTCCCGCATCGATGGCCGAGGCTATCCAACTGGTGCAGCCGTGGGACTACCTGGCAGTTCACGGTGTTGGCGAGATCAGACTTGCATCCAGTTCGGTCGATCGGGCCAGGACGATCAGAGACTGGGCTCACTCGTTGGGAGGAGCACTGGTTCTCGTCGATCATCCCGATGGGGAACCGACGATTGATCCGTGGGGCAGGCCACCCATGACACTGGAACATCAACGCCGATTGGTTGCAGAGTTCGACCCCGCCCGAATCATCAATCCCAACCGGCTCCCCGGGGGCATCTGATGGGTTGGGTGACCCAACACCATCCCGATCCGGCCGGCTTGTCGGCATGTGTGCAATGTGGCCTCTGTCTTCCCGTGTGTCCAACGTTTCGTCTCACCGGGCGGGAGACCGCATCTCCAAGAGGCCGCCTCCAGGCGATGAGCGCGGTCGCCGACGGAGTCGCTGAGGTCGACGCAAAGTTCGAGGAAATCCTCGATTTCTGCTTGGGATGCCGGGCCTGTGAACCGGTGTGCCCGGGCATGGTCCCCTACGGCTCGCTTCTCGAAGGTGCCCGGGCAGAAATCGTCGCGCAACGCCCATCGACCAAACGATGGATACGTGGTGTGGCGGTTGGCCGCCTCGTCGGCTCGCACTTCTTCCTGTTGTCGCTCACGTTTCTCGTAAGAATGGTTCAGATCTTCCACCTCCGATTTCTGGTGCCGGGACGGTTCCGGAGAACCTTTGAGGGCATCAGGCCGATCGAAGGCCGCGCAAAGTCAGGCCAACTCGATTCGTCGGGATCGGGGATGCGAATCGGCCTGTTGACCGGGTGCATCCAGAACCAGTGGTTCCCCGGAGTCAACGCCGCTGCCGCCGACCTTCTTTCTCGCGCCGGATTCGAAGTGTTTGTACCTGAAGGGCAGACATGCTGTGGTGCACTCGCCTCCCACGATGGTTATGCCGACTCATCCAATCGGCTCTTGGCGAAGAATCAGATGGCATTTGAAGGATGTGAGCTGGTGGTCGCCACCGCAGCCGGATGCTCGGCACATCTCCACGACAACCTCGAGAACGCCCTGGATGTCACGGTTGTGATCGCCGCGGCCATAGCCGACGGGCGGTTGCCAGCGTTGCGACCGGGGGGTGCCGAGGTCGTGGTCCAGGATCCCTGCCATCTCAGGCACGCCCAGCGCATAATCGATGAACCTCGATCCATCCTCCGGGCCGCCGGGTATACCGTCGTCGACCTCGAAGATGACGGGATGTGTTGTGGGGCCGCCGGGCTGTACACCATTCTGCAGCCGACGGCTTCAGCCGAACTGGGCTTGCGCAAGGCGAACCTCATCCGCTCCACCGAACGAACCCTGGTTGCCTCCGCTAACCCGGGGTGCGAGATGCAACTGCGGAGCTTTCTCGGTGATGGCTATCGAATCGCCCACCCGATTGAGCTCTACCTCGAAGCCGTGGAAGAGTCCGGCCCCGCCACTATCGTCCCCGAAGTGGAGATCCAACGTTGACCGAGTCGACAACAACGCAACGGACAGAAAAAGGGAACGCAAAGCACTACGGGACTCTCGCTTTTGGCGCCTTGGGGACGATGCTCGATACCGGGATGATCGTGGTAGGAACTCTCTTGTGCAGCCTCGGGCTCGTCACTTTTCTCGGTGGCTTTGGCTTGGCTGGCGAGTTGGAGCTATCGACCGGCGCCTTTCTAGCTTCCGGGCTGCTTCTCGGAGTGGTTGGACTGTTTGCACTTGGTATTGCCGCCGAGGGACCGCTGGGCCGGGGCCGCCGACTTGTTGGTTTCACTGTCTGGGAGATCGGGATCGGGCGCGCCATTGCCAGCTTCATAGTCGGGCTCTGTCTTCTTCTTCTCCACGGCTTTCTGGTTGGTCTTGTCGACGAACTCTCCGTCCCCCTTCAACGGGGTGTGGAAGGCATTCATGCCGCGGCGATCGCCGGAATGGTGGTAGTCCCCCTGGTCGGAGCGCCTGCATCGATGCTGCTGAGGAGCGCACCCGAAAACAGTGCCTGGGCGCGCCAGCTCGAGTATCCAGTCATCTTCCTGGTGTGGGTGGCCGCGACGATTGCCGGGCTCTGAGGCCCGGGGATTATTTGAGAACGGGTTTGGAGTAGACGGTGACGACCGATTCATCGAAGCCTTCCCGACGCAAAGCCTCGCCTGACCATCCAGTTTCCGGGATCTTGAAGTAGACCTCCTTGATACCGTTGTCTGCGGCAAAGTGGAGGGCGGCATCAATCAACCTAGGGAAATCGTTCTGCCCGGCGGCGACCCAGACCACCTCAATCGAGTCTTCACCCTTGGGCTCAAAGACCAGCCAACCCGCCGAGTTGGAGATGAGTCTCCGTTCCCGGGCGGCGCGATCTATGTCGTTTGCCGTTGCTCTTCGCCACTTCCAAGCTGATGGCATCAGCATCCGCCCTGCATCGGCCATCTCGCTGGTCGACCAGTACATCCAGGCCGGGTCGACATCCGAACGTCCCACCACCGTGGGTTTGTCCCCGTGGCTCGCTATCCGCGGTTGGTTTTCCGGTGGCTCGGCGTAAATCCACTTCGATCCGGGGCGATAGCCCAGTTTGACAACCTGGTTGTTGGCAGCTTCGTTGGGATCCTCGACGGCGAGGCGGGCAACTTCACCACCGTTCTCCCTGATCCACTCCACCGATGCCGCATTGAGGAGGGTCCCCAGGCCTTGTCGCCGCGCCCCGGGGTGGACCCTGGCGGCTGACAGCCAGCCTTCTCGTGGGCTGAGCAGCTGTACAACCGAGACGGCTTTCGGGATGTCATCGTCGCCGGCAGCGACCAAGACTCTCAGGTCGGGATTCGCCACCCATTGCGAAATCGAGTCGGCGACGTAGTCGCCCCACTCGAAGGTCTCCCGGGTCCATGGGACGATGTGCTCTATGTCCTCGGTACGGGCGTCACGAACTGAGAACAAGGTCACATGCGATCCGGGACCGAGATGCCCAGAAGGTCGAGGAGTGTTTCCAGTGATCGGAGGGCCCACCCTGCAATCGCGAGCAGGGAAGCCTGCCTCGCCGGATCGACTTCAGAGAGGATGTGGCAGGCGTCGTAGAACCGGTTGAAATGCCCTGCCACGGTGTAGGCATACTCGGCGAGATGGTTGGGCGCTCTCAGATCGATGCTTCGTTGCACTATCTCAGGCAGATGGAGGAGCTCGATCAATAGATCACGTTCTTCGTGAACGCTGGGCGGCAAAATCTCCCCTGCGGAGAGACTCTGTTCGCTGGCTTTTCGCAGGATGGATTTGATGCGCACGGCGGCATATTGGAGGTAGGGCCCGGTCTTGCCCTCGAATGAGCTAAAGCGGTCGATGTCGAACAGATAGTCCGATGAGCGGTTGTTGACCAGGTCGCCGTATTTGAGGGCCGCCACACCTACCGTGGCTGCGATCTCCATGCGCTCCGATTCGGGGTATTCCTCGGCGAGATGTGCTTCGTCGAGTCGGGTTTTGGCCGCGGAGATAACCATTGAAATCAGGTCGGAAAGCCGGACCACCCCGCCTTCACGAGTCTTGAACGGTTTGCCGTCGGGACCATTCATGGTGCCAAAGCCGATGTGCTCGAGTACGACCTCAGAGGGGGCGATGCCGGTCTTCCTGGCGACCCGGAAGACCTGAGTGAAGTGATCCGCCTGACGACGATCGACAACATAGAGGATGAGGTTGGCGCCCAAGTCCTCAACTCTCATCTCGACTGTTGCCAGGTCGAAGGTCGAGTAGAGAAACCCGCCGGCCGATGACTCGAGGATCAGTGGTGGCAATTCCCGATTGTCGTCCGACTCCTCGATCCTGACGATGAGAGCGCCGTCCGATTCCTCTGCGAATTCGGAGTTCCGAAACCGGTCGACCATGGGCGCGAGACGATCCTTGACGTCCGACTCTCCATACCAAAGATCGAAGTTGACACCTAGTGAGGCAAAGTCGTCCCGTTGTGACGTTTCACTGACGGCTTTCATCTTCTGCCAAAGAGCGCGATAACCGCGATGGCCTTGCTGCAATGCCACGGTCTTCTCGCGGGCGGAGTCGGCAAAGTTGGTGTCCTTGCGAGCTCGCTCCGCCGCCTCCGGATAGATCCGCTGCAGGTCATCGAGAGTTACCGGCGAGTTGGCAGGAAACTCAGCCGCTCCTTCGTCGAAATAGGGAAGGGCAGGCTGATCGTCCTCGATGGCCGCGATGAGCAGGCCCATCTGGAATCCCCAGTCTCCAAAGTGGGGATCCCTGATCACCCGATGACCAGCAAAACTAAAGAGCCGCGCCAGGGAATCGCCGATGATCGTTGCCCTGATATGCCCGACATGCATTGCCTTGGCCACGTTAGGCCCGGCGTAGTCGATGACAACGGTGGCGGGGTTGGTAGCGGTCGGGAATCCCAAAGTCGGGTCCGACGACGAGCGGTTGGCCCACAGGGTCAAAGCCTCGTCGGTGATAGTCAGGTTGATGAATCCCGGCCCGGCAACTTCGGCGGTCGCAATGTCAGGATGCCCGGCAACCACGGTGGCGATCTCCTCGGCGATGTCGCGTGGAGTCCTTTCAGCGCTGGCCGCGGCGGCCATGGCCCCGTTGCACTGGAACTGCGCCAGCTCTGGGCGCTGCGATGGGACGACTTCGCCGTACTTATCGGACAGGCCGATCTGCGCGAATGCGTCGCCAACGATCGAAGAAAGATGGTCCTGGAGCGACACGACTAGTACTTGGCGAGTTCCTGCGCTCGTTCCACGATCTCTTGAGCAGTGGGATATAGAGAGTGTTCCAACGATCCGGCATAGGGCATGATGGGTACGTCGGGAAGCGCATATCGTTTCACGGGGGCGTCCAACCACTCGAAGGTCTTGTCGGCGATCTGGGCGGCCACTTCGGCCCCATATCCGACGAACTCGTTGTCCTCATGCACGATCAGGGCGCGCGACGTCTTTTGAATCGAGGCCTCGATTGTCGGCCAGTCGAGTGGCTTGAGAGAGCGGAGGTCGATGACTTCCGGTGAGATCCCAAGGTCTTCGAGTATGGGCGCGGCCTCCATAGCGAAGTGTGCCATCGCCCCGTAAGCGATGATGGTGAGGTCGGTTCCGAGGTTTCGCAGGGCCGCTTTTCCAATCGGGACGTGATAATCCCCCTCGGGATAAGGCCCCTTCGCCAATCGGTAGAGCTTCTTCGGTTCGAGGAACATAACCGGGTCGGGATCTTCAAACGCAGAATGCAGCAACCCTTTGACATCGGCGGGAGTCGACGGAATCACCACTTTCAGACCGGGGACATGGCTGTAGAAGGCTTCGATCGACTGTGAGTGGTAAAGGGCGCCGTGGATTCCGGCTCCATACGGGGATCGAATGACTATCGGGCAGGTCCAGCGCCCGTCGGATCGGAACGATATTCGGGCTGCCTCCGAAACGATCTGATTGAAGGCAGGGTGGATGTAGTCGGCAAACTGGATCTCAGGAAGAGGTCGAAAGCCTGCCGCCGACATTCCGATAGCTACGCCGACAATGGATGACTCGGCAATTGGTGTGTTGAAACAGCGGTCTGCGCCGAAACGATCGGTAAGTCCTTCGGTTGCCTTGAAAACGCCTCCTTTTTGTCGTGCCACATCCTCGCCAAACAAGATCGCGTCGTCGTTGGCTACGAAGATCTCGTGGAGGGCCTTGTTGATAGCCGTGATCATGTTGATGCGATCGCCTTCGGGTACCACTTCGACCTCGGTAGTCGCCTCGGCCGGGATGATCGGACGGGCATACACCCTGGTGGTTGGTTCATCCGGATCGGGCGCCGCTTCGGCGCGCTTCACAGCTTCGGCAAGGGTCGAGACCACTTCTTCGTCGATGAGCGCCTCCTCTTCTTCGCTGAGAAGACGCTGCTCGATGAGATGCTGGCGGAGAGCCACCAGTGGATCCTTCTTCCTCCACAGTTCTACCTCGTCGCGTGTCCGGTAGAGGGTGTCGTTGTCGTCGGAGGTGTGGGCGTAGTACCGATAAGTCTCGGCTTCGATGAGGGTTGGGCCTTCCCCGGCCCTCGCCCTTGCCACTGCGATGTTCATAGTGCGAACAACCTGGAACGGGTTATTTCCATCGATGGCGACGCCGGGGAACCCGTATCCGGCGGCCCGGTCCGAGATCTTGCCTGCGACCCCTTCTCCGGTCGGCACTGAAATCGCGTAGTGGTTGTTCTCGATTACGAAAATGAGCGGGAGTTGGTGAATGCCGGCCCAGTTCATGGCTTCATGCCAGTCGCCCTCAGAGGTCGACCCTTCGCCGCCATAGACCACACAGACCGCATCTTCTCCTCGGGTTTTGATGGCATGAGCGATTCCTGCAGCATGGGGGTACTGCGGCCCGATTACTGATGATTGAGTGAAAACTCTGCGATCAGGGTCGGACCAATGGCTGGGCAGTTGGCGGCCGCCCGACATCGGATCAGCCTTCTTGGCGAAGACGCCAAGGAAGATCTCTTCAGGGCTAAAGCCCCAGGCGAGGCCGACGCCCATATCCCGGTAGTAGGGGAGTACCCAGTCTTTTTCTCGATCGAGGGCGAATACCGATCCCACCTGGATCGCTTCGTGGCCGGATGCTCCCAACACGAAGTCGGCGCGCCCCTGCCGCTGCAATGCCCACATCCGGTCGTCTATCCGCCTCGCCATGAGCATGACCCGATACATCTCCACGATCTGCTCATCGTCCAGTCCCAGGTCGCGGTGATTCCATTTGACAGGCTGGCTAGTTTCGATCATCGCCCCCCCGTCGGAATCGGCGGAGGTCTCCGATGTCACGCATTCTCCGTTCGGCCACTTGCATCGCGGCGGCGTTGGGGTTGATGTCTTCCTTTTCTGCCGTTTCCAGAATGCGGAGTGTGGCGTCGTAGATGGAGTCAACCCGGTGGAGGGCACGCGCCTTGGAATACCCGGTGAGATCGTCATATACGTTGATCAATCCTCCCGAGTTGACCACGAAGTCGGGGGCGTAAACAATTCCTCGCTCGGCAAGCCGGTCGGCGTCTTGGTCGGTAGCCAGTTGATTGTTGGCCGACCCGACCACGGCCTGGCAGTTGAGCTGGGGGATAGTCAGCTCGTTGAGGTCAGAACCCAGGGCGCATGGTGAGAAGAAGTCACAGTCGACGGTGTGGATATCCTCGATTTCGACGGTCTTGGCACCAAAGTTCTCGGCCGCAGCTTTCAAATTCGGTTCGTAGCTGTCCGCGATGACCACCTCAGCGCGAGCTTCCGCCAATAGTTGGACGAACGCCGATCCCACCTTGCCCACGCCCTTGACTGCGAATCTACGGCCGGAAAGATCGGAATCTCCCCAGATGTGCTGAGCTACTGCCCGGGCCGCGGCGAATAGGCCTCGCGCCGTGACCGGAGACGGGTCACCGGATCCGCCCTCGGCGACAGAAGCTCCAAGCGCCCACTGAGTTTCGCGACGGACCATGTCGAGATCATGTGTTGTGGTGCCGACGTCCTCGGCAGTGATGTAGCGGCCGCGGAGCGAATCCACGATCTTCCCGAAGGCTCGAAAGAGGCGTTCCGACTTGTCGGTCATCGGATCTCCGATGATCACAGCCTTGCCTCCGCCCAGGTCGAGACCGGCGGCAGCGGCCTTGTAGCTCATACCTTTCGAGAGTCGAAGGACGTCGCGGAGGGCATCCTCTTCTGATTGGTACGGAAAAAAGCGAGTCCCGCCTAGGGCGGGACCAAGAGCGGTGGAGTGGATCGCGATAATTGCCTTGAGGCCCGACTTTTTGTCGTAGCCGAACACCACCTGCTCGTGGCCGTCGGCTGCTACCTCATCGAATACGGGCAACGGGCATCCTTTCGTGTCAAAACTCGGGCTTAACTCCGTCACAGGATCATAACCAATCGGTTGCCGTTGCGTTTTTCCGACCCGTATACCTTTCGATGTGCCAGGATTGAGATGTGACCAAGACGGCTTATCTCCGGGTTTATTCGCCGATGGTGGAGTCCGGCGACGCCATGGTCCCTCGTTTCGTCCGGACATATGGGGTGCTTTCCGAATCGGAGCACGAACCCGATTGGACGGTCGATTGGAAGGGTCAGAGGCTGGTCTGTCCCCGGAATCTTCGTCTCCGGGTGCTGGAATCGACCGTTGCGTTTGCCAACTCGTTTTCCGGGATGGGCGTCGGATTGGTGCCTGAGGACGCCGCCGAGGTGGCGGATCGCGAACTCAAGGATTATCGCCGCGACCATCCAGATCACCGCTCACACGTACTTGCGTCGGCGTGGCACATTCCGGTTCGGTGGTTTGCCGCCTTCGAATCGGACGAACGGGAGATCTACGGTTCGGATGAGTCGCCCCGGATCCGATTTAGAACCGATCTTCTCACCGCTCGGGAACGATTGGCTAACGCGATCGAGGTCCTGGAGGAGGTCGGGATGACTGCGGGTCCAACCACCGAAATGGAACAACTGACTTCTTGGCTTCGACCTTTCGACGATCTTTCGATGCTGGAGCTCGATTTCGCGGAGGTCTCCGACCTCTTTGAGCCCCAGGATCTCGTGCTCGACGACTCGGTTTCGATGGTGGCCGAGTCGGTGAGGGCTTTGGAGGCGGGCGACATGATGCGGGCGGGGGAGCTCTACGGCATGGTTGTTTCTCGCTGGGCCCACGCCTACGCGGTGACCTTCAGCAGCTGAAGCGCGCGAGATGTCCCCAACATAGGTTTGAACGGACGAAAGGCCCGAATGGTGGGATCGGGCCTTTCGATGATTGCGGTGGGGAGTGGGATTGAGGAGAGAAGGAGTCCGCTCGGGGAAAGCGGGTTCCCACTCCTGCCACCGCAAGATTTGAGAAAATGGAACCGAAGGCTTGTGCATCAGTTCACAAGCTATAGACGTGAACGGTGCTTGCAAAAGTTCCCA
>JBGTGL010000116.1:0-3359 GCA_041746755.1 Acidimicrobiia bacterium
ATTCGGCACCCTGGCTACTTGCCGTGGACCCTTGGCCTTCTGATCCAGATCGGTGGGGGTTGCTACATCGTCAGTAGCTCTCTGCTGGGAACGTTGCCTGAGGAATTGACCGTCGTGCTCCTGATCCCGGCCTTTATTGCCGAGCTGTCCCTTGCATGGTGGCTGTTGGCAGATTTGCGACCCCCAATAGGGCTGCGGTCATCGTTACGATCTAATCTCGCCCGATGCCAACAACCTTTCCAATCGATGAAGTTCGTTCCCGGTTTCCTGCGCTGAGTCGCCAGGACGGCGAATTTCAAGCTGCCTACCTCGATGGTCCTGGTGGCACTCAGGTTCCCCTATCGGTGGTAGATGCCATGGCCGGGGTTCTAACGCAGGGGGTGAGCAACCTCGGTGGGAGGTTCGGGGCATCTGAACTTGCTGAGGAAGTGGTAACAGCGGGCAGGGCTGCAATGGCCGATTTGTTCAATTGCGAACCAAATGAGATCGCTTTCGGGCAGAACATGACCAGCTTGACCTTTGCCGTCAGTCGCGCCCTGGCCAAGACCTGGAACGCGGGAGACGCCATCGTCCTCACCAGCCTCGACCACGACGCCAACTTTGCACCGTGGTTGAGAGCTGCGAACGACGCGGGGGTCGAGGTTCGTATCTCTGAATTCGACCCGGCCAATGGCACCCTCGATCCCGCGGCCATCGCCGGGTTGATCGATGAAAGGGTCCGTCTGGTGGCGGTGTGTCTTGCCGCCAACTCGATCGGTACTCTGGTCGATGTGGCGTCGGTTTCGGCTGCCGCTCACGAGTTTGGGGCCCTGGTCTATGTCGATGCGGTCCACGCCGGGCCCCATCATCTCATCGATGTGCGGAGGCTGGACTGTGACTTCCTGGTTGCTTCTGCCTACAAATTCTTCGGTCCACATACCGGAATCCTTTTCGGCAAACTCGATCACCTCGCTTCGGTGGAGGCATACAAGGTCCGCCCGGCGCCCTCGGATCCACCGGGGAAGTGGGAGACCGGGACGCAGAGTTTCGAGTCGATCGCGGGAGTCGCTGCGGCGGTTGACCACATTGCCAGCCTCGGCGAACCGAGCGCCACCCGACGGCAGTCTGTGGAATCGGCGTTCTCCCGCATCCACGACCATGAAACCGCCCTCTCCCAACGGTTTCTGGATGGTCTCGCCCCTTTAAAGCGGGTACGGCTCTATGGGGTGCCGGAGGCAGGGTCGGGACGGGTAGCTACTTTTGCCATCGGCGTTGATGGGATGAGAGCCGATGCTGTGGCAGGATCGCTGACAGAGCAGGGGTTGTACGTATGGTCAGGCAACTACTACGCGGTAAATGTCATGGACCGCTTCGGTGTTAACGATCAGGGCGGCCTGGTCCGGATCGGATTTGTTCACTACAACACCGTCGACGAGGTCGACCGGGTACTCGAAGCCCTCGCTGCCCTCGAGTAAGCGCAGGACTAGCCGAGCAGATTTCGGCTGTGCATACCGATCTCGGTGGCGAACTTTTCCCGTTCGGTGAGGTTGATGATTACCTCTTCGCCCTCTGCTTCGATACGGAAACCATCGCCCTGTGGGGAGATGGCAATTTCGTGAAGTGCCCAGCTGGCCACATACGCACCGCTGGCCGTGACACGCATTCGATCGCTGGTCAGGTCGATCTCGACACCGAGGGGCAGGCCTGCCTCACCGAGAAGGCGCATTCTTGCGTCGAACGAAGTCATCGGTTCTCCCATGCTCATTCCCAGCTCGACCCGGCTCTCAGCATAAGCGAACCAGCCCGAACTTCCAACAGGAATCTGTTTGGGTTCAGTCGTTGATGATGTGGGCGACGACGTCGCCAATCTCAACGATCGGGGTCAGCTTCATATACGCATCGAGATCCGTAAGCAGTCGCTTCATCGCCGGTTCTGCGGCTTGGAGGGCTTCACTGGAAGAAAAGACCGCAAGAACTGTTCCGGTGCCGGTCTCCGGGTTGGCGATGTTGGTGTACGACTCAAGGCCGTCTTGGCGCTTTATTTCGTCGAGGAGCGAGCGCAATGCCGATTGGGCGTCATCCCAGCGATCGGTTTTCAAGGTGTAATGAACTGCTCTGGCACGCATTTGCCCGGGTCTCCTTCAGGTATTTGGGGCCGGGTGGCGTCGCCGACCTCATTATCTAAGAATGACGGTACTCATTTACCGATCGTTTGCCCGAACCGCCCTCGGCTACCGGCGGCTTTTGACGTATCGGACGACCATGAAGACGCCGACCACCACAGCAAGTATGCCCCAATAGACCCACCATCGGTTATTGGTCATGAAGCTTTGGGGAGCGAAAGCTACGTCGAGGCCCTGCAAGATCCATACCGAGCCCGCAAGGACCAGCAGGATTCCGGTTGCTAGCCCCAAGCCTGACTGCTTCATCGGTAGTTGCCTGCAGCTGCAGTGTTGAACAACACAACCGTTTCTCCGGACTCGATCCAACCCGAAACGCGCAAGTGGTCGGCCGCAGCGAGACTGGCGCCGCCCTCAGGGGTACCCCGAACGCCGGAAAGACGCGCCATCCGATCGGTGGCTTCCAGCATCTCGGGTTCGGAAACAGCGACGGCGGTTCCTCCCGTCGATCGAATCCCGCTCAGCATCAAGCGGTCTCCGACAGCTGAGGGGACCCGAAGGCCATAGGCCTGAGTGATGCCCGCATCGGCCCAGGGTTCGGCCGATTCGGTTCCAGCAAGGAAAGCCCTGACGATCGGTGCGCATGAGTCGACTTGAACCGACACCATTCGAGGGCGGGTCGACCCGATCCAGCCGAGGGTTTCCATTTCGTCGAATCCCTTGACCATCCCTATCAGACCCGTGCCCCCGCCGGTGGGGTAAATGACTACATCCGGCAGACGACCGAGGTCCCAGAGCAATTCGAAACCCATCATCTTCTTGCCTTCGATGCGGAAGGGTTCTTTCAGGGTGGCGAGGTTGAACACCTCGCCGGAAGCGCATAACGCGGCGACCTCGGCGCCGGCGTCTGCGATCGTTCCGTCGACCAGTGCGACACGGGCACCGTAGGCGCGTGGTTCGGCGATCAACGTACTGGGCGTCGCGAGCGGCATATAGATTTCGACATCGACTGCATGAAGGGCGCCGTACGCGGCCGCCGCTACTCCGGCATTTCCGTTGGACGGGAGCGCAAATCGTTTCAGACCCAGTTCAACCGCCCTGGCCATCGCGACGGCCATACCCCGCGCCTTGAAAGATCCCGTGGGGTTTTGCGATTCGTCCTTGATCCAGAAGTTCTCCCCCAGGGCAGGTGTCGGTATCAAGGGTGTCGCCCCTTCGCCCAATGTCGGCGTCGCTGCCCCGGCATCGGTGGGAAGGAGC
>JBGTGL010000117.1:0-6339 GCA_041746755.1 Acidimicrobiia bacterium
CCTATCGCCAAGATAATGGAGCTTGGCAGGCGAGCCGCTATCAACCCCAATACTGACTCTCGGGACCGAACAGAAACGCCGAGGTCGCCACGCACCAAATCCCGAAGATAGACGGCGTACTGTTCGTAAAGCGGCCGATCCAGACCCAGGTCTCGAATCAGGCGTTCACGCGCCTCCGGCGGAGCGTCGACAGGCAAGAGAATGTCTGCGGGATTGCCGACGATTCGGGACAGTACGAAGATGATCAGCGAGAGTATCGAAAGAGCGACAATTGCCTGAACGAGCCGAGCGACGAGGAAGCGGGCCATTGTTGCTATGGATTCCCGGTGAGTTCGCATACAGCGAGTGCGACCACAACAACTCCACGAGCCGCGTCAGCAGGCTCCGCATACTCCGCAGGGTTGTGGCTGCCACCGGTGGACCGGACAAACATCATGCCCGTTGCATACCCGGCAATCGCCCAGTTCTGGGCGTCGTGAACAGCACCTGAAGCAAGCTCCATGGGATCGATGCCTATCGAACGGGCGCAATCACACAGCACTCGTCGAACCCTCGCATCCATTTCCACAGCAGGAGTCTCGCCATCCGGACTCCACTCGACCACCACATCTCTGCTCGCAGCGATCGCGAAGAAGGAGCTTCGTATCTGATCCACCAGCTCGTGCCTCGTGTCGTCGACCGGGGACCTGACGTCGAGTGTGAATTGGGCGTGGCCCGGTACGACGTTCGCGGCGCCAGGTCCGACGGCAAACTTCCCGACGGTCGCCACGGCCGTCCCACTCCTTTGGCGACCGAGCCGCTCCACATCCAAGGCCATCTCAGCCGCGGCCGCGAGGGCGTCGTGTCGGTCGTCCATCGGGGTGGTACCGGCGTGATCCGTGCGCCCAATGACAGTCACGTTGATATGCGAGATCCCCACGATCTGACTGACGACCGCGACGGGTTGCGCCACGGCATCAAGGGCGGGACCCTGTTCGATGTGGAGTTCCAAGTAGGCCTCTAGGTGGTCGAGGGGCAAACTCACCGTGCGGCCGGGCCACCGGCTCCGCCAGCGATCCGCCGTCGTTCGCAGCGACGCTCCCTGACCTGTGTCTCGCGCCCACACATCCTCCGAAAGAAGCCCCAACGCTGCGGCACTACCGAGGAGCGTCCTGTCGAATAAACCCCCTTCTTCGCCCATCCAAGCTGCGATCCACGGGAGCGCTGACACCCCGGTCTTCACCAGCGCCTCGGCCACCTCGACCGCGCCGACCACGCCGAGAGCTCCATCGAAGCGCCCGCCATTCGGAACGCTGTCGAGGTGAGAGCCAATCACAATCTTGGAGGCCTCGGGTGGTCGTCCTACGAGATTGCACGCACTATCAACGCCGCAGGCATAGCCTAGAGGCTCGAGCCACCCCGCCACCATCCTCCGCGCGGAGTCTTCAGCTTCGGTGAGGGCGCTTCGAGTAACGCCTCCGCCCTCGACAGATCCCACACCACCGAGGTCTGAGATGCGCTCTTTGATTCTCTCCGCCGAAATAGCCGCGGCAATGTCGACCCAGAGTTCCGTCCGATTCGAGGGGTCAAGCCCCATTACGGATCTTCGAAAACGCGCCCGCGTAGTGACTCGACAGAATCATCTCTGGTTGGGAGTAGATGACGAACTCGCAACCAAAGTCGATCCATTGTTGAGCGTCCTCGAGGTCGTATGCGAGGACGCCACCCTTGCGCCCAGCATCCATCACATCCGACAGAGCGCGTTTTGTTACCTCCACAACAGATGGGTGCCATGGAGCGTATGGGAAGCCCATCTTCAGCGAAAGATCCCCACGACCGATGATGTAGATGTCGAGCGGTTCCTTTGCGATTTCCCCCGCGATCTCGACGGCCTCCGGGGACTCGAGTAACCCAATGAGAATCGTGTTCGCGTTCGACCTCTCGAGGTATGGTTTCATGTCAGAGCGATATCCACCGTGTGCCGCCGCACGCGAGGCGGAGCAGATGGTTCGCACACCGTCCGGCGGGTAGTGACTCAGTTCGTATGCCCGCCTTGCGGTCATACGATCCTCGATAAGGGGAACCATCAGGCCCTCCGCCCCACTGTCGAGGACCCAGAGGAAGGTCTTCTCGTCAACTTCCCGAATCCGCACAATCGGGGATACGTTGGCCGACTGGGCCGCCCGAATCATGTGTGAGATCGTCTGACCATCGATGGCCGCGTGTTCCATGTCAATTACGAAGAAATCCGCGCCCGCGGCGCCAGCGATCTCAGCCAACGCCGGTTCCGGTAGCAAGCTCAGGGTGCCCAACGCAACTTCGCTTGCGGCGAAGCGCTCCCGAATACGATTACTGGTCATATCGTCATCCTTCCTTCGGCGCCACCGTGGCGAGATGTGCGTACCGATCGATCCACCAACGAGCTATATCGATACGACGCGCGAACCAGATCCTGCCGAGACCATGCGCGAAGTCGAGGATCCTGTGGAGGGCATCAGATCGCGCAGGATCGCCAACGAGCCGTGGGTGGAGTCCGATCGTCATCATGCGCGGTGTTGTATCTCCCTCTCGCCAAAGCCGATCGATCGCGCGTGTGCAGTCGATCACAAAGTCGTCGACACTCGAATACCGTGGAATCCCGACGAACCGACCGTCGTTGAATGTTCCCGTGTAAGGCAAGACGAGATGGCGCTTACCCCTGACCGACACAAAATACGGCAACTCGTCGTTGTAGGCGTCTGAGTCATAGATGAAGCCGCCTTCCTCCACGAGCAGCTCGCGTGTGTGAATCGAGGGCCCATAACGGGTGTACCAACCAAGCGGGCGCTCACCAACCGTCTTCTCGATCGAGGACACGGCCATTGCGATCCGTTGACCCTCCTCCTCCCGGGTGAAGTTCCACGGATCTTCCCAACGGTAACCGTGAGAACAGGGCTCGTGGCCCAACTCTCGAATAGCTGCCGCTACCTCGAGATTCCGCTCGAGGGCGCGAGCCGCGGCGTGAAAGGTGACTGGAATTCCGAACTCCTCGAAGATCCGGAGGATGCGCCAGATTCCCACGCGACTTCCGTATTCATAGATCGACTCCAACCTCAGGTCGCGTACATGCGACGGCACGGGATAGCTCGACCCGTGCATTTCGTTTCGGTTGTCTCCGTCCGGATAGTTGTATTCAGAGCCCTCCTCGTAATTGACGACGATGCTGATGGCTAGGCGAGCCTCTTTCGGCCATTCGATTGACGGCGCGTCACGGCCGTAGCCCACAAAATCACGAGGTGGTCCGGTTGTACTGCCCAAACTCATTGCGACTCGATCCTCTCTCCATTCATGTCACTAATCCGACGCGCTATCTGGCTTGCCAAGACTGATCGAAGACGCGTAGCCAGTTCGCTCCCAAGATGCCTGACACTTCGTCGCCGGCGAACCCAACGTCCAACAAACCAGCAGCGAGATTCGTCAGCTTGCCGAGACCGTCGAACTCCACGGGATAAGAAAAGGTCAGGTCAGCCAAGTCACGTGCGGGAGCCCAGATCTCGCGATAAGTATCCTCATCCCAGTCAGGCATGATGTCAGGTCCCACGCCGACGTACTCCGGCCCGACCACGGAACTTATGTGCTGTGCATGAGCCAGAAGTAACCTGAAGTAGTCCTGCTCCCCGGAACCGATCAACGTCGTCATTGCATGGAGTCCGATCATCCCACCCGTGCCCGCAATAGCTCGAATCTGATCATCATCGAGGTTCCGAGGGTGATCGTGAATCGCAGACGCATTGGAGTGAGATGCAATTACCGGTCGCTCGGCGATCGAAACTGTGTCCCAGAAACCCTCTGTGTTCAGATGCGAGACGTCAACGGTGACACCCAGTGCCTCCATCTCGCCTATCGCATCCTTGCCGAACGAGGTGAGGCCACCCGACGCACCAACAGCGATGCCGTCGCCCAGCAGGTTTCGTTGATTGTGCGTGAGCCCGATGCACCGGATGCCAAGATCGTAGAACACGTGGAGCAAGGACAAGTCGTTCCCGATCGGCGCCGCTCCCTCGAGGCACAGCACAAACGCAATACGATCCGAATCATGCGCCAGCCGAATATCGTCGCAGTCCCGCGCGATCAACGTCTCATGACTTGCATCAACCTCGGTCTTCACATGTTGCAGCGCCTCCAGGGACGATCGAAGAGGGTCAGCAACCATGACGCCATTCGCCGGGTAGACGGCGTAGTAAGGGGCGTCTCCTCCAATGTGGTCGAACACTGCCGTCAGCCCACCTGCTCGCAGCCCTGGCATATGCCGGTCGAGGACGCCCACTTCACCGCGGCGTCTCCGCGGCCCGAAGTCGGCGATGAAATCGGTGTGTCCGGCAATCACCACGGATTCGCGAACCAGACTCATCGCCGCGTTGAGGGCGTCAGTCGATATCTTCACTCGTGCCCCCATCTTGAGGCGCGCCCGAATCCCGATTCGCTGAGTTGGCGATATTCACGGGCTGAGAGCTGGCAACAATGTCCGAGAAATGGCAAGCCGCGAGTTGACCATCCGCCACTGGCTCCAATACGGGACTCTCGGATCTGCATATCTCAGGTCGACCCATGGCGTCGTAGAGCCAGCACCTCGTATTAAAGCGACATCCCTCCGGGGGATGAATCGGTGACGGTAGATCGCCCGTCAAGATGATCCGGCTCTGGCGGTCGACGGCCTTTGGAGCCGTCGAAGCTGACACGAGCGCCACGGTATACGGGTGTTTCGGTGCCCCTAGAACTGCATCCGTAGGGCCTATTTCCACAATTTTCCCTAGATACATCGCGGCGACTTGGTTGCACAAGTGCCGAACCGTCGCCAGATCGTGGGCGATGAGCAGGTATGCGATGCCGTGTTCCGCCTGAAGATCATCCAACAGATTCATGATCTGGGCTCGAATCGACACATCTAAAGCAGAAACCGGTTCATCGAGGACGATCAGGCGAGGTGAGGTGACGAGGGCGCGGGCAACAGCGACGCGTTGGCGCATTCCACCACTGAACTCATGCGAATAGCTCCGAGCGAGCGAGGAGTCCAGGCCAACTGCGTCAAAAACCCCCGCTATCCGATCTGCCCGCGCTTTGGCGTCGAGTCCTCCGAGGATTTCGAGGGGTTCCGATACGATGTCCCCAACTCGCATGCGTGGGTTGAGAGAACTCCAGGGATCTTGAAATACGGCTTGGACAGATTGGCGATACTGCCTCAGCTCCGAACCCCCCAACTTGTGGATATCGGTACCGAGATAGGACACCCGCCCCGCGCTCGGTGCCTCAAGACGGAGAATCAGCCTGGCTGTCGTCGACTTCCCGGAACCTGACTCACCAACCAGTCCGAAAGTCTCGCCCGCGTTCAGCCGGAATGAGATGCCATCGACAGCTCTAACTTTGGGCGCCCGGGAATCGCTGAACATGCCGCCAACGGCGTAATAGCGCTCCACCCGATCGATGAGCATCAGCTCGTCGCTCATGGATACAACCAACACGCACATGAATGGTCGGCCGCAACTTGAAGTACCGGTGGTACTTCCGATGAGCACTTTTCCATCGCGTGCGGACAACGCGGCGTGAACGGGCAGCCGGGGAGTTTGTCGAAGACCGTTGGAGGCTGACCCTCAATCCCCAACAACCGTTCTCCGACCCGATCGAAGTCGGGTACCGACGCTATCAACGCCTGTGTGTACGGATGCTGGGGATTCGTGAAGATCTCTGCAGATGGCGCCGTCTCCACCACCCTCCCTGCATACATCACCGCCACCCTGTCGCAGAATCCCGCCACTACGCCAAAATCGTGCGTGATGAAGAGAATGGCAACGCCGGTCTCTTCCTGACGCTTTTGAAGGAGATCGAGGTAGGCAGCCTGGACCGTCGCGTCGAGGGAGGTGGTGGGTTCGTCGGCGATAATCAGTCGCGGGTCGCCAGCGAGCGCGATCGCCCCGACGACTCGCTGCCGCATGCCCCCGCTCAGCTGGTGGGGGTAAGCCTTCAAACGGGCGGCCGGGGACTGGATCTGTAACTCTTCGAGCAGGTCCACGGCGCGCTTATGGAGTGCCTGCCCCTTCATTCCGGTGTGCAGTCGCAACGTCTCGAACATCTGTCGGCGGACCCTCAGCACGGGATTCAACGACGTCATCGGGTCCTGCGGAATGAGAGCAATTTCGCCACCGCGATACTTTCGGAGCTCATCCTCGGACAGCTGCGCCAAGTCCACACCCATAAAGTTGACGGATCCCGCGGTGATGCGGGCCGCTGGCCGGGGATGAAGGCCAACTATCGACATCGCCGCGAGAGTCTTGCCTGAGCCTGACTCTCCCACGAGGCCGAGAGTCTCTCCCGGATAGACCTCGA
>JBGTGL010000118.1:0-18355 GCA_041746755.1 Acidimicrobiia bacterium
CATCTTCCGTAAGGAAGCTAGTGGCTTCTCTAAGGCCATTTGGTGCTTGTTTGTGATTGTCCTCCCGCTCCTCGGAACGCTGATCTACTTGATCGCTGAAGGTGGAGATATGGCCCGACGCGATGTTGAGTCGATGGCTGCAATGGAGAAGGCGCAACGGGAATACATTCAGAACGTTGCAGGTGGTAGCGCAAGCGCCGCCGATGAATTGGCGAAACTTGGCGACCTGAAAGCCAAGGGTGTCCTCAGCGACGAAGAATTCGCCGCCCAGAAGGCCAAAATCCTCGCCTAGCCGAGCCCCTTAGTCGACAGAAGGCCGCGGAGTCATCCGCGGTCTTCTTCGTTCTCCCTCAAATCAATCCGGTGGTCGCCACGCCAACTTCGAGCACGTCCAGGGATGAGGCACGAAACGCATCACACACCGACGAAAACTCGTCGGACCCGGTCAAAGCGATCACCGCGGGCCCAGCTCCGGAGCGGGCTGCATGCCAGGCGCCGGCATTCTTGACTCGCCGTATCGCCAGATCTACTTCGGGGGAAAGTATTGAACGCGGTGCTTCGTGAATTTCGTCACCATGCGCTGCAGCGAGAATCTGGGGGTCGGCAGACATTAAACCTGCGGTCAGTGCCGCAATCCGAGAAAGGGACCGGACAACGACATCCCGGGAAAATTCGGTTGCAATACTTGTCCTCGCCACAGCAGTAGAGAGCTGGGTATCTGGCACTCCGACGACCACGTTTATCGAGGGATGGAGGGGGATCCGCACCGGCATGCCTTCGGCCGGCACCAAGACCAGGCCGCCATAAACAGCCGCAGCGACGTTGTCAGGATGTCCTTCCAGTTCGCTGGCTACCCGGTAGACATGATCCGGAGACACTTCTCCTTCGACGGCACGAAGTGCCGCCGCGACCCCTGCCGTGAAGGCGGCGGCGGAGGAGCCGAGGCCTTTCCCGATAGGGATGTTGCTACTCACGGTCAGACGGAGCGGGTTGGCGGAACCGACCACCTTGCGGGCCGCCAGCAGAACGCCGTCGGATTCCGCGCCAACGGGACGATGGGCCCCGGTGTGCTCGATCGACCAATCCTCAGCTGCATTGGCATGGACTGTGCAGCGAAGCTCCAACGCGAGGGCGAGGGTGTCAAAACCCGGGCCGAGATTGGCGCTGCTCGCGGGAGCCGAAGCGGATGCTGGTGAAATCACGGTTGGAGCCTATCCACGATTACCGTTTTAGCCGTGGCTGAACTCCTAGGGATCGACGACCTCCTCCCCGAACTCATCATGGGCCTGGGTTTGGCGCTGCTGATCGGAAACGGTCTGGCCTGGTGGAAGAACCGCCAGGGTGCGACCCCTGAGGGTGTCGAAGGGGCAAGCTACCGACCCGGCCGGGTCCGATTCCTAGTGGCGGTGGGCGTCCTGATGACCACCTGGGGCGTCATCAGCCTGGTCAACTAGAACCGCGTACCGGCGGACGAGACGGCCAATAGTGGCAGCTGGCAGAAGCAGAAAGCCGGTCTAGTCATGAATCCGGGGACTTGGTACGATCCCGATGACAAGACGCGGGTGTAGTTCAATGGTAGAACTTCAGCTTCCCAAGCTGAGAGCGAGGGTTCGATTCCCTTCACCCGCTCCCGAAAGAGTCTGCCACTAGCGACATGGGGCTTGAGCCTGGCAGCGTGATGTCGGAGCCGACCGAGAAGTTTGCCTCGCTCCGGAGTCGGGTATTACCAGCCCATGAGTCTTCTTTCCATGTCCTTGAAAGCCACTTTCGGAATCGTACGGAGATTGCCTGTCATCATCGGAGCGACGACGACCGGTTGGCTTACTTATTCTGCTCTTAAAAATCGAGATGCCGCTTCACTGCCGGATCCCTTTCCCTCCGACCTCCGGCTGGTCAGCTCCGATGGAGCCGGCATCATTGCTATTCATGAGTCAAAGCCGGGCGACGACCAGGATTCCAAGACACCAGTCCTCCTGGTTCACGGGGTCAATGCGGCCGCGTCGTCTATGGAAATGAGGCCGTTGTTCCAGCGGTTTGAACCTCAACGCCATGTCCTGGCGATGGACCTCCCCGGGTATGGGCATTCAGAGGTGAATCGGCGCGAATACACACCCGAGTTGATGTCGGACGCGGTATCGGCCGTTTTGGAGTCGGTCGGCAGACCCTCGCACGTGATTGCTCTCTCACTTGGCGCCGAGTTCGCAGCACGGGCCGCTACCGAACGGCCAGATTTGATCCAGTCCCTGACCCTCATTTCACCGACCGGCCTGGGAAGTAATTCTCGAAAAGAGTCTGCGAACCCGGCCAAGTTCCACCAGCTCCTCGATACAGGTCTCTTCGGCCAGGGTCTCTATGACTTGTTGGTGACCAGCAGTTCGATCGACTACTTCCTGTCACGCAGCTTCGTAGACGACGTCGACCCCGGTCTTCGCAACTTCGCCATCCTGGCTGGTCAGCAACCCGAGGCTCGGTTCGCACCAATCGCCTTTCTTAAGGGCGACCTGTTCACAACTGGTGCAAATTCGGGGCTGTACGAACCACTGACAACCCCCACCCTCGTGCTCTATGACGAGGACCCCTACACCGATTTCGCCCTACTCCCCGAGTTCCTTTCGCAGAATACGTATATCCGCCGAGCAGAAAGAATTGAAGGAACCCTTGGGCTTCCTCATTTCGACCGAACCGAAGAGACCGTTGCTGCCATCACTCGTTTTTGGAACGAGGTCGAGTCCCGATAGCGCCTGGCGGACGAGTGAGTCAGAAGCCTGTTCACAGACCTACTATCTGCAGCTCACTCAGAGGAGAGCGATTTGATATTTTCGGATCGGTCGATCAAGGATGCGCTGGCAAGCGGAAGCATCGTCATCGACCCCTACGAACCGAGCTATGTACAGCCGTCATCCGTCGATCTTCGGGTTGCCAATGGATTTCGCGTCTTTGTGAATCACAAATACTCAGAGATCGACCCCCGAGCACCCCAGCAAGACCTGACCCAATTGGTGGAAGTCGGAGAAGACGAGCCGTTCATGCTCCATCCTGGCGAGTTCGTCCTCGGCTCGACATTGGAGCGGGTCCGACTAGGCAACGACGTAGTCGCCCGACTCGAAGGCAAGTCGTCACTGGGACGCCTCGGCCTTCTCATCCACTCCACAGCCGGCTTCATCGACCCCGGCTTCGAGGGGCATATCACCCTGGAGCTCTCAAATGTCGCCACCTTGCCGATCGCTATATACCCGAGGATGAAAATTGGCCAGATCAGCTTTTACCAAATGACGACAGCTGCTGAGTATCCGTACGGCTCCCCCGAACTGGGCTCCAAATACCAGGGACAAAGCGGACCAACAGCAAGCAGGTCGCATCGCGATTTCAGCGCCGCTGACTAGTTCAATCGGGTGAATCGGGAGTAGTCATCTCTGGGCGCCCCCCAACATCGTCGCCGAGCCCATAATCACCCTTGTAACTCTCCCGGAAATGAGTCCCCGCGAGAATTACCCCTCTGGCGACAACCTTCGGGTTGTCGCTTGTCACATCGAGACTCTGGTCCCCAGTTCGACCACCCGCGTCGACGTCAATCCAAAGTACTGAGCAGCACTCGTCGCGTTCCGGTACATCAGCGAGAACAGGCCGGTGCGGAAGCGACGGAAGCCCACGGCCTCATTCACAACCGACTCACGCCCGATGAAGTAACTGGTCTCGGCGACGTGGACCCCTAGGTCGGCATCAACGATGTCGTAAAGCGCGGCTGGCACGATTGGTTCCTCGGTGAATCCAAAAAGCAGCACTACCTGATAGAAACCCTCACCCAAGGAGTGGACGGTAGCTCTCTTGGCTTTGGGCACCCGGGGCGTGCTCGCCGTGTCTACTGCGACCAGAACGATTGTTTCGTGGAGGATTTTGTTGTGTTTCAGGTTGGCCAACAAGGCCGGCGGCGTGGCGCCGGGCTCGGGGAACAAATAGACGGCAGTACCGGGAACACGAATCTGAGGATGGTTGGCTATCGATCCGATGAACCGCTCAATGGGGAGTTCGCCTCTCCTGATTCGATCGGCGATTCTTCTCCGACCCAACTTCCAGGTTGTCATGAGAAGGATTACCACGCCGCCTACTACCAACGGGAACCAACCACCCGCCGGAACCTTGACAATATTCGCGGTGAAAAAGGCAAGATCGATGAGCAAGAACACTGACGTCAGGCCGAGGGCAACCGGCAAGCTCCAATTCCACCTCTCCCTCATCACAACGAAGAGAAGGATTGTTGTGATCAGCATCGTTGTGGTGACAGCGACCCCGTACGCGGCAGCGAGATTAGTGGAAGACTTGAATGCGATAACCAGGCTGACGCAGGCGATCATCAAGGCCCAGTTGATCGAGGAGATGTAGACCTGGCCAATCTCCCGCGGGGAGGTGTGGTCGATCTTCATTCGAGGCAAATACCCCAACTGGACAGCCTGCATGGTCAAAGAGAATGCGCCAGATATCAAGGCCTGAGAAGCAATCACGGTCGCCATCGTCGCGATAATCACAAGCGGAAACACCGCCCATTCCGGTGGCATCCGGAAGAACGGATTGTCGATAGCGGCGGGATTAGCGATGAGCATTGCACCCTGGCCGAAGTAGTTGATCACCAGAGCCGGGAAGACCACCGCAACCCATCCGATTCGGATCGGACGCTTGCCGAAATGTCCCATGTCGGCATAAAGAGCTTCCGATCCGGTGACCACGAGAAATACAGCCCCCAGGGCCTGGAACGCCTGACGGGGCGTGTCGACGAGAAACTGGAAAGCAAAAGCCGGGTTCGCTGCCTTGAGGATGGGCCAATAGTCGTTGATGTGGATGAATCCAAGCAGAGCAAGAAGGAAGAACCACAGCACCATCACGGGACCGAATATCGCACCGACGGTCGATGTTCCCCGCTTCTGGATACTGAACAGAGCGACAAGGATGCCAACTGCTATCGGGACTACAAACGGCTCCAGGGACGGTGCCGCCACTTCGAGGCCTTCGACAGCGGCAAGTACCGAGATCGCCGGGGTGATAATCCCATCACCGTAGAGAAGTGCCGTACCGAACAATCCCATAAGGATCAGCACCCACTTGACCCGGTCAGCTCTCAATTTCTGGGCCGGGGCGAGGAGGGCGGTCAAGGCGAGAATCCCGCCTTCGCCATGGTTGTCGGCGCGCATCACAAAGACCAGGTACTTGATCGACACCACGAGGATGAGCGACCAGAACATCAAGGAGAGAATGCCCAGAATGCTCTCTTCGTTGACGCCCAAACCTTCGGCGGCGACAAAAGATTCACGGAAGGCGTAGAGAGGACTGGTTCCGATGTCGCCGTAAACGATTCCGAGAGCTCCAACCGACAGCAGCAGTAGATAGCGGGTGCCGCGGGAGCGGGCCGGGGCAGAATGGGGGTGTGGCGAAGTACCAGCGGGATTCAGGCCATTCTGGCCTTTAGAACTCTTATCACCGTTCGGCACGAAAGGTCAGGCTAACCGCCTGATGTGGGAACCACTACTCAGGGTCAGCTAAATAATGTCGTGGCCGAGGTTGGCGAATCTGGTGAACTCGGGCTGGAACGTCAGACGGACCGGACCGGTTGAGCCGGCACGATGTTTAGCCACGATGACCTCGGCAATCCCCCGGTTTTCGGTGTTCTCGGGGTTGTAGTACTCATCGCGGTAGATGAACATGACGACGTCGGCGTCCTGTTCAATCGAACCCGATTCACGGAGGTCTGAAAGGCGGGGACGCTTGTCTTCTCTCGACTCGAGAGAGCGGTTCAACTGCGACAGCGCAATGACCGGGACCTCCAACTCGCGCGCCAGGTTCTTCAGGTTCCGGCTGATCTGGGCGATCTCTTGCTGCCGGTTCTCCCTTCCCGAGGCCTCCATCAACTGGATGTAATCGACCACGACCAGCGACAGGCCCTTTTTCCGCTTGAGACGTCGGCACTTGGCCCGAATGTCTGTGATGGTCACGATGGGCGAGTCGTCGATGTATATCGGCGCCTGGTACATCTTGCCTGCCGCGTCGACGACTTTCTGCCAGAGCGGCCCAAGTTGGCCCGATCTCAATTTCATCGAGTCGACCTTCCCAACCGACGACAGGATGCGCTGCACGATCTCTTCTTTGGACATTTCCAGAGAGAAGACCGCAACCGGTTCGCCGGCGATGGCGGCATTGGTGGCGATGTTCATCATCAGGCTCGACTTTCCCATGGCTGGCCGGGCAGCAATAACGATGAGGTTGGCTGGTTGCATTCCAGCGAGTTTCTTGTCGAGGTCGACGAATCCGGTGGCCAATCCGGCGAGTTCGTCGCCCTGCTGCTCCAGCATCTCGATGCGCTCGAGAACGTCGTTGAACATCGGGCCAACTTCAAGGAGGGTTTGGGAAGTCCTTTTCTCGGCCACCGCAAGCACGGCTTGCTCCGATCGGTCGAGGACATGGCCGACCTCCTCCTCGAGATTGAAGGCGAAGTCGGTAATCGACGCTCCGGCGCGGATCAGCTCCCTACGTTTGGCATGCTCATCGACGATGCCGGCGTAATACGTGACGTTGGATGTGGACGGCACAATGTCCACCATCCGGGTGAGGTATTGCAGGCCTCCGACCTTCTCCAGTTCGCCCTGACGACGAAGCGCCTCGGAGACCGTGACCACATCAACAGCCTGCCCGGTGTCGAATAGAGACCGGATGGACTCGAAGATGGCTTGATGGGCGGGGATGTAGAAGTCTTCGGGGTGGAGCAAGTCCATCACGTCGTTGACTGCGTCTTCTGAAAGTAGGACTGCCCCGATGACCGACTCCTCGGCCTCGCGCGAATGAGGTGGGTTGCGATAACCCGGCCTCATTTGTCGATCGTCGAATGTTGTCGTCATAAAATCGTCCTCAACTACAAGATGCCATACAGCTGGGACAGATTTGTCCGGCAAGGGGTCCTGACGCGTAGGACCCCGCCGGGGGAAGCTGACTCACTGCCTCAGCGGGGGAATTGTGATCAACTTAGACCGGGTTCGACCGGTCGACCAAGCTGGAGTGCTCTATGTTTTTCGCGATCGCCACATTTCCTTCAGAACGCGAAAACAGCAACTGTTTTCGCGACTTCTAGGGGAATGGGCTGAGGAATTCGATGCGGTTGCCGAATGGGTCATCAACGTAGAAGCGATCGAAACCAGGAAGTGGTTCGTCGATGTTGATGGCTACGCCATTCTCCTCGAAGTCGGCTCGCGTCACCCCAATATCGGCAACAACTAGTGCCGGATGCGCTTTGCGTGCTGGCCGAAATTCAGGTTCAACACCAAGATGGATCCTCACTGTGCCTGATTCGAACCAACACCCGCCACGAGCGGCCAAATGGGATGGCTTATCGACGCGCGGAATGCCGAGAATCCCTTCGTAGAATGCCGTGGCCTTGTCCTCTTCACCAGCCGGCATGGCGAGTTGAATGTGATGAAACCCTTCGATTTTCATTGGTGCCATATAACCACCCAGACAGACCGAAACCCCCTCGGAGTGAGGGAGTTTCTGATTCCTTCCTGGTGTAGCGCCATATGTGGCGCTGTGAGCCGCCGGTTCGCTGGTTAAGCGGGGATTATGTCGAGGGTTACCGGGAACTGGACTTCGGGGTGGAGGTTGACGTTTATCTCGTGGAGACCGATCGACTTGATCGCCTTGGGAATTTCGACGTGTTTCTTGTCGAGGTCGACACCGGCGAATCGGCGAATGCCCTCGACGACATCGGTGACCGACACCGAGCCATAGAGCTGGCCCTCGTCGCCCGCCTGCGCCGCCAGAACGACCCGGGTACCAACCAGCTGAGTCGCTACCTTCTCTGCCTCGTCCTTTGCCTTCCGTTCCGACTCGATCCGAGCCTCGCGAATGGCCTCGGCCTGCGCTAGTGCGCCGTCGTTGGCCTTGACTGCCTTCTTCTTGGGGAGCAGGAAATTACGGGCGTACCCGTCGGCTACGTCGACAACGTCGCCCCGCTTTCCGAGCTCGCCAACATCGGAGATGAGTATGAGCTTCATCGTGTCGATATGTAAGGAAGCAACGCCATTTCGCGGGCGTTCTTGATGGCCACGGCTATCTCGCGCTGGTGACGGGGACAATTCCCGGTGACCCGACGGGGACGGATCTTGGCCCGGTCCGACGTGTATTTGCGGAGAACCGCAACGTCTTTCCAGTCAATTGTTGCCGTCTTGTCGGTGCAGAAAGCGCAAGGTTTGGTGCGGATCCGACGGGTGTCGGGGCCACGACGACGACCCTGCTGGGGTCGCTTGTCGCTATTGGTACTTTTTCTACCCATTAATAATTCTCCTGATTCTGAGCTATGACCTAGAAGGGGGCTTCGTCGGGGCCGTAGTCTTCGCGGGCTACTGGAGCGGGAGGGACACTGCCGCCACCGCTGTTACCGCCGAAGTCTCCGCCGCCGGATTTTTGAGTCTTGTTGACCGACGCGGTAGCCCAGCGAAGCGAGGGGCCGACTTCATCGATCTGCACTTCGACTACCGAACGATTTTCCCCCTCGGGGGTTTCCCAGGTCCTCTGCTCGAGGCGACCGCTCACGATGATCCTGGTCCCCTTCTGCAGCGACTCGGCCACTGTCTCGGCCTGTTCGCGCCATACGGTTCCATTGAAGAAACTGGTTTGCTCCTGCCACTCACCGTCGTTGCCGCGCCACCGGCGGTTTACCGCAAAGCGAAGTTTCGCCATGGCGACACCTGAGGGAGTGAACCTGAGTTCGGGGTCGTCGACCAGGTTGCCGATAAGAGTTACGTTGTTTGACATTTGAGATCTCCTCTGATCACGTCTACCGACGATCATGCCGGATAGGTAGGACGGATTCCAGTCAGTCGTCGGTTTTGACGATTTTGTGCCGGATTACATCGTCCGAGAGCGAAAGCATCCGGTCGAGGGCGTCGACTGGCTCGGCTCCGCTCTGGAAGGTAAGGACCGTGTAATAGCCCTCAGAAATGTGATCGATCTCATAGGCAAAGCGACGCTTGCCCCATTGATCACGCTTATCGACGGTGCAACCAGCATCGGATAGATAAGACTCGAGTTCGCCAATCTTGGACTCGACCTCGTCTTCGGCCAGATCGGGCCGATGGATCGTCATTAATTCATAGTCGCGCATTTGACCTCCTGTGGACATCCGTTGGGAAGGCCCCACCCGTTTGGTGGAGCAGGGGTTTGCTTCCGACAGCGCGGTGCATCGGTGCAGTCAGCGATTGTAACGGGGTCTAGGGAAAATACCCATTCGAAACCCGGTCACCGACCTCGAAATCGAAGCGGCCGAGAGGAGTCTCCAGGGCCCAGCCATACTTCGCCTCAGATCGATAATGCGCACACGGGGAGCTCAGACATGGTTCCATCTCCAAGGTCTCACCGATGATCCCTTCGTCGTCAATGAACCAGAGGTCCAAGGGGATCAGGGTGTCCCGCATGGTGAAATTCAGCTTGCGGGGATTCTCGAAGACGAAAAGCATCCCGTCGAGTTCGCCGAGATCTTCGACCCCCATCAGACCCTGAGACCGCTCGTTGCCACTGTCAGCTACCGCCACGACAAGAGAAACACCGTCTACCTCGAGAGTTTCCGTCTCACCGTCGAAGAACGATGACTCGACCGGGAGTGAACTCGTGGTAGGCGGGTCAAAAGTCGGAGAGGTGCAGGCGGCGAGAACCAGGGCCGCCAACCCGACGTGTGTCAGTCGGACTTCGGACTCCTCAGCAATTCGGCCGCCACTTCTTCGGTGACGTGATAACTCTCGTCCTCGCCCGGGAACGAGCCAGATTCGACATCGGTGATGAACCGGGCGATCGCGTCCACCGCGTCGTCGGCGAGGTTGGCGTAGCTCCGAACGAACTTGGGATACTTGCCCGAACCCAACCCCAAGAGATCGTGATAAACGAGAACCTGGCCATCAGTACCGGGGCCGGCTCCGATACCGATGGTGGGAGCGTCGACCTGTTTGGTGATGAGTTCACCGAGGACGTCGGGCACCCCTTCGATCACGATTGAGAAACAACCTGCGTCGGACAGTGCGGCCGCATCATCGATGAGGCCGCGTGCCACCTCAACCACTTTCCCCTGAACCTTGAAGCCTCCCATTCGATGCACCGATTGTGGGGTCAGCCCAACATGGCCCATCACCGGAATCTCGGCATCCATGATGGCCTCGACCATCGGGATTCGTTTCAACCCGCCTTCTAATTTGACTGCTTCGGCCCCGCCTTCCCGGACCAACCGCCCGGCGTTGCGAACCGACTCCTCGGGTGAAATGTGAAAACTTAGCCAGGGCATGTCGGCGACGACCAGGGCATCGGGCTTGGCACGCTTGACCGCAGCCGTGTGGAGGATCATGGTGTCGATGTCCACTCCCAGAGTGTCGTCCATGCCGTGGACCACATTGCCCAGAGAATCGCCTACCAGAATGATGTCGACGCCAGCACGATCGGCGATAACTGCGGACGGATAGTCGTAAGCGGTGATCATTGAAATCTTCGGACCGCCTTTGCGGCCCCTGATCATGGGGACAGTTGTTTTTGCCACGGCCAAATGGTAATTGCTTCTACGACCTGCGCTTACCGTGAACTCCTCTGCTGCTCTCGATCCTCTCGCTCTGCCTGGTCGTCTGTACAGGGGCGCTTCTGCCGACGTTCTCGAGGAGACGCCCCCGACCAATAACGCAACGGTCGCCAGTTCCAACTCGGCGCATCCAGATCTTCACCGACCTCGCCCCAATCTCAAGAACGGATCGAGACCATCAGTTCAGAGAAGTCGTCGAGGGTGAGAGATTGCGGCCCATCACTGAGGGCTTCGTCCGGATTGGGGTGAACCTCAACCATGATGCCGTCGGCACCCACTGCCTGGGCAGCCAGGGCGAGCGGAGCGACCAATCGGCGTTCTCCGGCCGCGTGTGACGGGTCGACAATCACCGGCAGGTGGGTTCGATTCCGAAGGACCGGGACCGCCGCGATATCCAGGGTGTTCCGTGTCGACGTTTCGAACGTTCGAATTCCCCTTTCGCAAAGGAATACCTGCTGATTTCCTGCGGCCAGGATGTACTCGGCAGCCTGAAGCAGTTCGTCCAGCGAGGCACTGAGGCCACGCTTCAACATCACCGGTCGCGACGACAGCCCCACCTCGGACAGCAGTGTGAAGTTCTGCATGTTCCGAGCACCGATCTGGAGGACATCCGCCAGCTCTGACATCCGCTCCACTTCCTCGGGAGCGGGAACTTCAGTGACGATGGGCATGTCGTGCACCCGCCCGGCCTCGGCGAGGATCTCGAGACCTTCGTAACCAAGACCCTGGAAGCTGTATGGCGAGGTCCTTGGCTTGAAACATCCTCCTCGCAACAAAGTCGCCCCGGCGGCCTTGACTGACGCTGCCGTCTCCATCACCTGCTCGTACGACTCCACCGCGCATGGCCCAGCAATCACCACGAGGTCTCCGGAGCCCGCACCGAGCTTGATGCCACTTATGTCGACGACCGTGCCCTCCGACTTGTGGCCCCTTCCCGCCAGCATGTACCCATTCGGTGAAGGGACTGGTCCCCGATCAACCGCTGTGATCGACGAAACAACCGTCGTCTCCGGCGGAGACTCCAGCTTCCTCCGTTGCGGTCGAAGATCTTGAGAGGGGTAACTGCCGAGAAGTCGGATGAACTTCGCCTTGCGGCGTACGCCGTTGAGAGCCCGCTGCACCCGTGCATCAGCGGCATTGCCATCGAAGTCGACGTAAAACATCTCCTCCCACGGGTTGTCCACTGTCGGCCGCGACTCCAGTTTCACCAGGGCAATCTGCTCATCGCGAAATTCGCTGAGCACCTCCATCAAGGCACCGGGGTCATTGCCCACCGACATAACCATCGAGGTCTTCGACGGGATCTGAGGATCAACCGAGATCGGGTCCCGGGCCACGGCGAGAAACCGCGTGTAATTCTCACTCCGGTTGCCAATTTCCCTCTTCAATACCTGGAGTCCGAACATCCGTGCCGCTTCTTCGCTGGCAATCGCCGCGACAGTGGGGTCGCCAATCTCCTGAATCCGGCGCCCCGACATTGCGGTGTCACCGAAGAAGACGACGTCCACCCCACTGAGGCCGGTGAGGAACTCAGAGCACTGAGTAACCGCCTGCGGGTGCCCGTAAATCGTCTTCAATCCCTCCAGCGTGGCGTCTGCGGTGCCGAGCAAACAGTGCTTGACCCGGTACTTGACTTCGCCGACCACCGAGAGTCTGCTGTGGAGGAGCAGGTCGTACACCTCGGCAATGCCTCCGGATGTCGTGTTCTCGACCGGGAGAACAGCCAGATCGGCGCGTCCCTGCTCGACGGCCTCGACCGCATCGGCGAAGCGGACACAACCCAAGAAGGTGGCTTTGACCGGTTTGTCGACGAAGAACTGCTCCGCCGCCAGTTGACTGTACGAGCCTTCGATGCCCTGGAGAGCAACGGTGATGTCCCGCCCCTGGTCTCCGTTCAGTTCGCCCTGTAGTTGCTCATGCTGGAGTCGCACCGAATCCTGAAGGATTTGCTCCCAGAGTCTGACCACCATCCCGGGGTCGAGATTGTGGGCCTTGGCTGCCTCGGCTCGCTCCATGAGCAACGAATTCTCCCGTCCCTCGTCGCGGAACGGGCGACGGCTTCGTCGCTTCTCAACCGCAATCTCTGTCGAGATCCGGCGCCGCTCGGCGAGGAGGCTGAGGATCTCGCCATCAATCCCATCGACGTTGGAACGCAGCGTCTCAATATGGTCATCACTTGGTTTAGGGGTCTTTGTCATTTCTGAATAGCTCCAGGACTTGGTGTCAGTGCGGGTACGAAAAGGTTGTGCGGGGGGGTGTGGTGTATCGGCTAGGAGCCGAAATACCCGCGGAAAAACACTGCGGAGTCGACGAAAGTCGAAGCCTCGGAACGCAGTGCGCTATTCATTGGTGCCAATTGTTCACCTTTTTCTCCACTTCGTCAACCCACCGGGCCAAAAATCTCGCCAGCGGACCCGGTGTACTCTCTCCAGGCCACCAGGGAGCCGATACCGATGACACAACTTGCGATTGTCCATGGGACCGGACTCATTGGCGCCTCGATAGGGCTGGCACTCAAGACACACGGTTGGCGAGTTGCCGGCTGGGATCCCGATCCGACGGTGCTCGACGAGGCAACCTCGGTGGGTGCAATTGACCGGCGTCTCCACAGCGGCGACGATTTTGACGATCGGGCCGCCATCACTTTCCTTTGTGGCCCCCTCGACGCGACGCTGGGAACACTCAACAATTTGGAGACGACGACGGTCGTTTCCGATGTGGCAAGTGTCAAACAATCTGTGGTAGCTGCCGGAGCACATCTCCCCGGGTTCGTCGCCGGCCACCCAATGGCGGGAAGCGCGGTGAGTGGCCCCCGATTTGCCTCCGCACATTTGTTCCATGGGGCAAGTTGGGTGATCTGCAATGACAATCCCAACGAAGCGGCGATAGCCCAGCTGTCACAGGTGGTCACCGCGATGGGAGCCAACCCTGTGATCCTTTCTGCCGCCGACCACGACGCCCACGTGGCGACAGTCTCCCACCTTCCCCGTGTCCTGGCGTCGGCGCTCATCGAGTTGGTATCGAGGTCCCCCGGGGCCGCTCGTCTCAGTGCCGGTAGTTTTCGCGACTTGACGCGAGTCGCCGGCTCAGGGGGAAACTGGTGGAGTGGGGTTCTCACTAACAACCGGGAACCGATCGGCTCGGCCATAGGAGAGTTGATCACCATTCTGAAGGAATGGGACGCCGACCTGGCCGGAGCTGATGAGAAGGCCATCGCCACCCGTCTATTCGAGGCAGAGGAGGGCCGGTCACAGCTAGGCGCTCCGGTGGCTGAAGTGCGGGTCGTATTGTTCGATAGACCGGGGGAAGTGGGACGAGTCGGAGTGGCATTATCGGATAGCGGGGTCGACCTGCGGGACATCCAGCTCCGTCATGCCGAATACGGTGGAGGCGGGATTCTCACACTCTCCATCGCTGCTGCCGACACGTCCGCGTTGCGCGCAGCCCTGGCGACCCAGGGTTTCGAACTGGAAGACTAGAAGAGGCTTCTCACCCAGGAGATGTCGTCAGCCTGGTCCTCCGGCCTACCCGGAGTTTCCACGACGACCGGCGCGTTGGCTGTGCGAATAGCCGCTGCCAACTGGTCGGCAGGAATCAGCCCCTTCCCCAGGTTCTCGTGACGATCACGTCGCGAATCGAAGTCATCCTTCGAATCGTTGGCGTGGATCAGGTCGATCTTTCCGGTAGCAGCGACGACCCTTTCGACGAGTTCGTCAAACGGTTCACCGCCGGCCCAGGAGTGACAGGTATCGAGGACGAACCCCACGCCGAACTCGCCGATCTCTTCCCAGAGTCGGGCGATCCATTCCACCCTCCGCGCCACTGCCTTATCACCGCCAGCGGTGTTTTCGATGAGAACTTTTTGGTCGGTCTCAAGCACTTCGAGCGCCTTGCGCCACCGATCGATACCATCTTCGGGCGGGCCATCTCCGGTGACATGGCCGCCGTGGACGATCACTGCCGTCGCGTCGATCTCACTCGCCGCATCACAGGTGTCCTGAAGGATCTTCCTGCTCGGAATACGCACCCGATTGTTGTCTGCGCAGACGTTTATCAGATAGGGGGCGTGGACGTAGATCGGGATTGGTGAAGCACGTAGCTGGGCGACGTCATCGCGAGTTGGTGGTTTCTTCCACGACTGCGGATTAGAAAGAAAGATCTGGACTAGATCAGCGCCCCGTAGTTCTGCTTCTTCTAGGGGACTCCCGCCCGGCGTGTGGGCTCCGACGATCACTCTGGTTCCAATGGCGCCGGAGCTGCATGCGTGCGCTCCTCTCTCACCAATCTGACCGCGTACTCCCCGATGGCATCGGCGATCTCATCGGGGTCCTCAGCCCAATCCTGGGCAAGGATCCCTAGAACTCTGCTATCAACCCAACGGGCTCCCCAGGGATGATCGGGCAGGCCATGGCGGTCAAGAACCTCCACGGCAAGCAGCGGTATCGTCTCGTCTTCATCATCGATTTCGCCACCCTGGATGTCTTTGATTCCCTCCCACGGCAGGAAATCTGCCCTTCGAAAGGGTCCACGGAGCTTGAGGGAAAGCCCCTCCGGCGTCGCCTTGAGTACAGGCGTAGGAACAAACAGTTCTTTCAAGGCCCAAATGACGACCAGCCCGGCGAAAAGAACCATCGCCCATGCCCAAATCACATCACGAGGTTCATAGATCTGGGTGTCTTCGGCTGTGAACAACATCTCACGGAGCCAGTTGGTGATGCGACGATTGGTCAGAACGTCGAGCCCGATTATGAGCAACGGAATAGAGCCGATCGCCATCCACCACATCTTCCAGCCGGAGCGGCGCACCTCGAGAATCATCTCCCGACCCCGAGATCTCCGGGATGGACCAGGGCCACTTGTTCGATACCGCGTTCTGAGAAGAGCCTGCTGGCCACCCCATTCGACCGATCAACCAGCGCAATCGCCTGGGACACGACCAGACCGGCAGACAGTGCAACATCGGTCGCCTCGCCGGCCGCGGAACCCGTGGTGGTGGTGTCCTCCAGAATCGCCACCCGGTCACCTGTGCTCACCGGGCCAACAAGACGGCCTCCAACACCGTGTGATTTCTCCGACTTCCGAATCGAGAAGGCCCGGAGTGGCCTCCCTCGCTCGCTCGCGATCAGTGCGGTGGCAATCGCGATTGGGTCGGCACCCATCGTCATCCCTCCTACCGCCTCGATATCGGGGCCCAGCACGTCTAACACCGCCGCACCGACCAGCCGAGCGCCCTCCCCGTCAAAGGTCGTCTGTCTGGCATCGAGATACCAATCGGACACTTCGCCCGAGCGCAATGTGAAAGGGCCGTCGAGACGCAGCGCGTGAACGCGGAGGTGTTCTATCAATGCGGAGCGGGACACAACAGCATGGTATCCCCCTCCCCTTCCAAGATGGGTCGCCATCGCTCGCAACTCGTAGCTCCGCATGCGCCGCCGCTTTGCCGGGAAGAGCAGCCGTTAGTCTGGGTCATATGGACCTCTTCTTGATTCGCCATGGGCAGCCGGATTGGACACCCGACCGGGTAGCCCGGAACGATCCGGATCTGACCGATCTAGGAGTCGAGCAGGCAAAACGGGTGGCGCACCGATTCGAAACCCTCGACCGTCTCGATGAGATCTGGGTGTCGACCATGCGTCGAGCCCAACAGACCGTTTCTCCCTTTGCCATCGAAGCGAGCCACGGCCAGGAGTCTTATTCGTGGCTGGAAGAGATCAACAACCCGCCCGACTGGGATGGGGAGCCTGCTGAGAAAATCGACCAGGCGTTCGAGGAGGCCAATCTCCGTCCCATGGACGAGATGTGGGATGGCCTCCCCGGCGGGGAATCCTTCCGCGCCTTCCACGAGAGAGTGGTGACCGGTTTGGACGCGACACTCGCCAGCCATGGCATCGAACCAATGAGCACTGAGCATCGACACCTATGGACTGTCGACGATCCGGCGAAACGAGTAATCATCGTTGCACATGCCGGGACCAACGCCGTGGTCCTAGGTCATCTCCTCGGACTAGAGCCCGTCCCCTGGGAGTGGGAGCGATTCCGCCAACCCCACACCGGGGTATCGCGGTTGACCATGAGCCGGATCTCCACCGGCTGGGCTTTCTCTCTTCGACAGCTGGGCAGTGTGGCGCACCTCCACCCGGGAATGGTCACCGTCTGAATTCCTTCCCGAAGGAACCAGGGGTTCTTGTTCCTTCCCCGGAGGAGCCGAAGATTCTTGTTCCTTCCCCGGAGGAGCCGAAGATTCTTGTTCCTTCCCCGGAGGGACGACGGGGAAGGTGGCTCCGCCGAGGAACGAGGCGGAGACGGATGGGGACGGTACCCACCAACTAAAGCTCTACGCGCGTGGCTTTCCGTCCCCCGATCCGCCTCGACCCAAAGCGGTCTCGGCACCTCCCCCGTTCAGCTCCGCGAGCTCCGCCTCCGAGGGAGGAGTATTTTGCTATTTGCCGTAACGACGGTCTCTGCTCGCAAAATCTCGTAACGCCCGAAGAAAGTCGACGCGACGGAAGGCCGGCCAGTTGACATCGACGAAAACGAACTCTGCATACGCCGATTGCCAGAGGAGAAATCCTGAAAGGCGCGATTCGCCGGAGGTGCGGATCAAGAGATCGGGATCGGGAAGGTCCGAGGAGTACATGTGTTTGGCCAGCGACTCGGCATCGATTCGTTCCGGCACTAACGCCGGGTCGCCGCCCTCGGCCAACAGTTTGCCCACCAGCTCACGAGCCGCATCGACAATTTCCTGACGTCCCCCGTATCCCATTGCGATGTTGAGACGCCTCGATCCCGATGGCTGCGCCGCCTGAGCGGCCTTGGCAGCCGTTACCAGACGATCCGGAAGCAGGTCGAGGCTCCCGATAAATCTGATCCCCATATCAAATCGGGCGCATTCCTCGGGCAATCGTTCGAAAAGCTCGACCAGAACATCGAAATAGGGGTCGAGTTCCTCGGCGGGACGGGAGAGGTTCTCCCGGGAGAGGACCCAAGCGGTCACCGCAGGAATTTCCAACTCGTTGGCCCAACCGAGAAATTGTTCGAACCGCTCCATGCCGACCCGGTACGAATCGGTGTAGCTGGGCAAGCCTTCCTCGCGGGCATGGCGACGATGGCCGTCGAGCACAATCCCGATATGTTTCGGTAGACGATCTCGGTCGAGTTTTTGGAGTAAGCGCCGTTCGTAGACGCTGTAGAGGATCCTCAGTTCCATACCCTGACATCGTACTAAGCGCACCCCACTTCTACAGTCGACTGCGAATGCAGCGAATGACCCTCGGCAAGATGCAGAACCCGATCCGGGGCTTTCTCCATGGTGGCGCGGCACTTCTCAGTGTTGTCGGGTTGGGAATGCTTCTGGCCCGATCTGATGGGGTGCCGACCGCGATCTGGTCTTCGCTCGCATTCGGCGGGTCCCTGGTGGCGATGTACACGGTTTCGGCCCTCTACCACTCCATACCCTGGGAAGCACCGTGGAAGAAGAGGATGCAACGGCTCGACCACACCATGATCTTCCTGGTGGTCGCGGGGACCTTTACCCCGATCGCCGTCGCCAGCCTGACTGGAATCGCGCTCAACGCCGCCCTTTGGAGCGTGTGGGGCCTGGCGATCATCGGCATCGTCCTGAAGACTTCACTGCCGAAGGAGGAAACCTGGCTCTCAATGACCATCCAACTCTCGATGGGGTGGTCGGCCCTGATTTGGATGCCTGCCATTTACCGCGAATTAGGCGGAGCCGCAATTGCGCTCATCGCGATCGGTGGGCTCTTC
>JBGTGL010000119.1:0-2485 GCA_041746755.1 Acidimicrobiia bacterium
CACGATCCCATCTCGCTCTGAAACCCGAAATACGCACCGACCACGACGGCCGAGAGGATCAGCGCCGCCACGAGGACACGCCGTCCAAGGGGGAGATCTTTGAAGGTTCGCCCTCCCTCGTCACGTGCCTTCACCGCCCGACGCTCCACGGACAGGCTCCAGATCCCGAAAGCAATACCCGCTGGAATTGCGACACCACCGACAACGAATCTCCCAAGATTGGGACTTTCCCAAATCCAAGTGCCGATCGCCAACACCCAGATGAGAACTCCGAGTGGGAAGAAGAACGCTGACGACCGCGGCATAACTGTGCCCTCAAAAAGGCTGAGGTACCAGCGGAACCATCCAGGACGTGTCGCCATCGAACAAAAGGATATCGAGCACGCCCCAATAGACGAAACGATATTTGTGGGTAAACCTCGCTCCGACCCCTATCCTGACTATTTTGCCCCCCGGGTGCCCCCCAAGACCCTCCCGGCCCGCACCCCTGAGGCTCCCCGAGCAGCAACGAAGCCCGTCGTGACGGGCCTCTCCGGTGGTGGGCGTTGACGGACTCGAACCGCCGACCCCTGCCTTGTAAGGGCAGTGCTCTAGCCAACTGAGCTAAACGCCCGGGAAGCGAGGATTCTACGCAATTTGGGTCGTTCAGCCCACTCAGGTTCTTCCGACCTATTGCCGATATGTGAGCCTGTTGATAAATCCTCAAGAGTGGCCGGTCGTGTTCCTACGCTGGCTGAGACACACCTAATGGGCAAAGGCGCATCTATCAGAAGTGAAATAAGCGACGAAGCGATCCGACAGTATCTGGACGGGATCGGCACTTTCGAGTTGCTCAATGCCGAGGATGAAGTCCGTCTAGCCAAAGCAATCGAAGACGGCAGAAAAGCAGGGTTTGCCTTGGAAAATGAGCGGGATCCTGCCCAGCGCCGCAAGCTCCGCGTGCTGGTCCGGGTCGGTGAAGAAGCCCGTCAGACTTTCATTCGTGCCAACCTCCGACTCGTCGTTTCGATCGCCAAGAGGTACGGCCACGCCAAGCTCCCATTCCTCGACCTCGTCCAAGAGGGCAATCTCGGCCTGATCCGGGCTGTGGAAAAGTTTGAGTACAGAAAAGGTTTCAAATTCTCCACCTACGCCACCTGGTGGATTCGACAGGCCATTACCCGGGCCATCGCCGACAAGAGCCGGACCATTCGGGTCCCCGTCCACATGATGGACACGATCTCTCAAATGCAGACCGCCGACACCAACCTCACTAAGAAATTCGGACGGACGCCAACCGATGACGAACTCGCAGTTGAGTCGGGGTTGACCGTCGCCAAAATTCGGGAAGCACGCAAAGTGGCCCCGGAACCGATCTCGATTTTTGAACCCATCGGGGAAGACAACGCCACGTTGGGTGACTTCATCGAAGACCACGACGCAGCGACGCCATTCGAAATGATCGCGTCGAAGCTCAATGTCGAAGATCTTCGGATCATCCTCGGTCGGCTCACCGAGCGGGAGCGGATCATCATCATCATGCGCTATGGCCTCGATGGTCAGGTCCCAGCAACCCTCGACGAGGTGGGCAGACACTTCGATGTCACCCGGGAACGGATTCGTCAGATCGAGTCGAAGGCGCTGGCGAAGATGCGCCACCCATCGACTCCGGCTTCCCTGCGGCAACTCGCTGTTTCTTAGCAACCTGAAGTAGGCCTCCCAGCCTCAGGTAGCGGGGAGTTGGTCAAGCTGACTTGACCAACTCCCACAACTGGTGGACATCGGCTTCGAGTGGCAGTGCCTCTTCGTCGAGCCGGGGTCGACCCCTGCCCCTACGCCGGAAGAACGGTTGGCCATCCCAAAAGATGACACCACCCCAGACGCCCCAGTCATGTCCCTCTCGCAATGCGAGCTCGAGACAATTGGAGCGAACCTCGCACCGGGCACAAATCTCTTGTGCTTGGGCGAGTTCGGAGGGCCGGTCCGAGAAGAACCAACTGTGGTTGCCTTCCGAACTACATCGTCCGTGTTCTTGAATTTCGATTAGTACTTGACTCACTTCTGAAACTTTCTGATTGGATGCGGCCATCAAAAAAGCCGCCGGGTTGGCGGCGGCCTTGCTGAATCAAACAGATGTATGTCTCACATCATGGGTCCAGAGGCCGCCTGAGAGCGTTAAGTGCAGCGCCATCCTGCGTGGAAACGGGCGCGCCGAATAGGGCTCCGTTCCGGGTTGCGGTGTTTGTGCGCTTCACCATTGAGTACCTCTTCTTCTCGACTGCGTCAGAATGGCGCGTAATAATCGATCCGTCAAGGTAATTAATGAAATTCTCTCCTTCATGAAACGAGTTGATCCACACCGATGAACACTTCGTTGGAGTTGCTCGACTACCGACGTCGGGTCGCTGAGATCTACCGACAGGTGCGCGAATCTGCGGCGAACGAAGAAACCTCGATTACGTGGCGCGCCGCCAGGGACGACTTGTTTAGCCACCACCCGCAAACA
>JBGTGL010000120.1:0-5473 GCA_041746755.1 Acidimicrobiia bacterium
GTGACGTCTCATCAGCCGAAAAGGCAGGCATCGTCCTTATCGCCCAGGAAATCAACGTCGTCCCCGATTTCACCGTCTCCCAGATGCTGATGCTCAATCGCGAACCGACACGGCTGGGTCTCGTCGATCGGGAGCGCCTCGAGTACGAGGCGAAGGCGATACTCTCCGACTTCGGCGTCGACATTTCTCCGTCGGTTCGGATGAGCGAGCTGGATCTGGCTCACCAACAATTGGTCATGATCGCCAGAGCACTCTCGACTGATGCCAGTGTGCTCATCCTCGATGAACCTACTGCCGCTCTGACGGCATATGAAGCGGAGAGACTATTTGAACGGCTCCGCTCGTACCGAGATCGAGGGACGACCTGTCTCTTTGTTTCCCACCGTCTCGCCGAAGTTTTCGCTCTCGCCGACCGCATCGTGGTCATGCGGGACGGTCGTCTCATCGGCGACCACGCCACCATCGACACCAACCGTGACGAGATCGTTGCCGAAATGCTCGGGGATGAGCAGGCAATAGCGTCGCGGAGGACCGGAGAATCTCGGAGTGACGCGACAACCACCCGGCTCCGGGTTCGTGGCCTCACTCTGCAAGATCCTGTTGGAAGGACAGTTGCCGAAGACATCGATCTCGACACGGGTGAAGGCGAGATCGTCGGCCTATTTGGCCTGATCGGCTCGGGTGCCGGCCCCGTCGCCGCAGCGATATTCGGCGGCTGGCAGGGGACGACATCCGGAACTATCGAAGTCGACGGCCGGCCCGTAACCGTCGACCACCCGGAATTGGCTGTGGCCAACGGAATCGGCTTTGTCGCTCAAGATCGTCGGGATGCCTTGATTGCTCAGCAGACCGTGGCTGCCAATATCGTTTTGGCCTCCCTCCCCCGTTTCTCGCCCCGCCAGGGGTTCGACCACGTTTCAGCGCGCGTCGAGGCAAGGAAAAAGATCGAACAATTGGATATTCGCACCAGATCCGACCAGACCCCGGTTCATCAACTCAGTGGCGGCAACCAGCAGAAAGTCCAGGTCGCACGGTGGCTGACGGCCGACACCCCGATTCTCATCCTCGACGATCCCACTCGCGGCGTCGATGTTGGAGCTGGCGCCGAGATCTTGCAGATCCTGCGCGACCTGGCATCGGCCGGTCGTTCTCTTCTGATGGTGTCGTCTGAGGCGAGGGAGTTGATCGACGTTTGTGACCGGATTCTGGTGATGGTCGAAGGACGTATCGTCCGCGAGTTCGACGCATCCACGACCAGCGAGTCTGATCTCATCCGTGCCGCCGCAGCCATCGACGGGACCGAGGACGCGGCATGACCGACACCAAGGCTTCTCAGCAAACGGACACTGGGACCAAGCCTGCGACCCTGACAGCCGGGTCCAGTCTCCGCAATTACACGCTGTTGTTCGTAGTCGCGGCTGTTTTCGCCGTTTTCTACTTTCTCACCGACGGCATATTTCTCTCCCAGAGGAACCTCGGCCTCCTCGCTCTCCAGACTGCGATAGTCGGTCTGGCATCGATCAGTGCCGTGATGCTGATCGTCACGCGTAACTTCGACTTGTCGGTGGGATCTGCCGTCGCCTTCGTCGGCGTGGTTCTTGCCGTTCTGACCGTCCGACTCGGTTGGAATCCGTGGCTAGCGGTAGCCGTGTCGATCCTCGCCGGAATGGTGATGGGGATATGGAACGGATGGTGGGTGGCAAAGGTCGGGGTTTCCTCATTCATTGTGACTCTCGCCGGGATGATGATCTTCAGGGGACTATCCCTCATCGTTACCAATGGCGCCACGGTGGCACCCCTACCCAACGTCCTGACCGACCTCGCCGCCGGATCCATGTCAACGGGATCATCATTGATCCTCGTAGCCGCGGCAACGGTGGCATTCATGGTATGGAAGTGGCGGAATGCCAATCGGGCCTACCAGTTCGGGTTGATCGAAGATCCGACCCCGGTATTTCTCCGCTCGATCGCTCCTCCGCTCATCGCTGCCAGCCTGGCGGTCTATATCTCGCTCGGTGAGGGAATTCCTTATCTGATCCTCGTTCTCGCCCTGATGGCGACGCTCGCCGAGGTTCTTATGAGGGGTACCCGCTACGGGTCTCAGCTGTATGCGGTCGGTGGCAACCCGGAAGCGGCGCGCCTTTCTGGCATCAATCTAAAGCGAGTCATATTCACCAATTTCATCTTTGCCGGGTTCCTCTACGGGGTTACCGGAGTAGCGCTTACTTCCCGGGTTAGCGGTGCTATCGGTGGAACCGCAGGGCTCTTCCTCGAGCTCGACGCCATCGCCGCGGCAGTAATAGGTGGGACCAGCCTCGCCGGTGGACGTGGGCGAATACTCGGTGCGCTGCTCGGAGCCACCCTGATGGGGGCACTCAACAACGGGATGAGCCTGATGAATCTGCCCACCTTCTATCAACAAACCGCCCGCGGGTCGGTGCTCCTCATCGCCGTCGCCATCGACCATCTATCCCGTAGGAACCAGCCGCAATGAGCCTGAGCAAGCGTTATCGGCAGATGCCAATGCGTCGATGTGGGGCGAGCGGAGTGCTCCTACCCGCCATAACCCTCGGCCTCTGGCAAAACTTCGGTAGCGACCAGTCCTACGAGACGGCATCAGAGTTGGTGTGGAGGGCGTTTGATCTCGGCGTGTTTCACTTTGATCTTGCCAACAACTACGGGCCACCCAGTGGCCATGCCGAAGGGTTGTTCGGAAAGATACTCGCCGACGGTTTGGGCGAGTATCGCGACGAGCTCCTCATCTCAACCAAAGCCGGCTACGACATGTGGGACGGTCCCTTCGGGGAGGGCGGATCTCGGAAGTACCTCCTGGCCAGCCTCGACCAGAGTCTCCATCGCATGGGGATCGACTATGTTGACATCTTCTACTCCCACCGCTACGACCCCGACACTCCCCTCGAGGAGACCATGGGTGCGCTTGCCTCCGCTGTCCATGCCGGTAAAGCGCTCTACGTCGGTATCTCGTCCTATTCCCCTGCCATGACAAAACAGGCGTCGACGATCCTCAGCGATCTCGGCGTGCCCCTGCTCATCCATCAGCCCTCCTACTCGATGTTCAATCGCTGGATTGAGGACGAACTCCTCGACGTCCTCGACGCCACCGAGGTGGGTTGCATCCCGTTTTCGGTGCTAGCCCAAGGGTTGGCCACCAAGAAGTATCTAGCCGGGGTTCCTGACGGGTCGCGCGCTACCACCGGGGGGAGCTTCGACCGGGCATGGATCACCAGCGCGACCATCAGCCATGTTCAGGCACTCAATGAGATCGCACGCGGGCGAGGCCAGACCCTGGCCCAAATGGCCATTACGTGGGTGCTCAGGGATCCCCGGATCACCTCAGCGCTGCTCGGGGCATCGAGCGTCCAACAATTAGAAGAGAACGTTGCCGCGGCGTTGGCTCCCCCCTTGTCGGCCGACGAATTGGCAGCTATCGATGCCCATGCTGTTGAGTTGGGAATCGATCTCTGGGAGTCGTCCCGGTTTGGCGAGAGGATCTTCCCGGTCTGAGCCTGATCGGCTCCAAAAACTCCATCAGGGCGACAAACGGCGAGCGAGGGGCATATAATCAGGCTCTAGAGGGCTGTCGGCTCAACCCTGGGCCCGCTCGCCCTTTGCCGCCTTGGCAACAATCGTTTCGATCCGCTTCGCCTGGGTGTCTTCCCTCGCAGCGGTGATCAGCCACCAGAGCATCGCCTTGCGTGCGCTCGGTGGAAAATTATCCCACGCAGAACGCGCTTTCGCATTGGCGTTGAGTGCCGCAGCAAGCCCTTCCGGTTCGATGAGATCTTCAACCGGGTCGGAAATGGTCCACCAGCCGTTCTCACGGGCAATGTCTGCTGCACGGCGTCCAGCGTCGGTCATCAAGCCCGCCGCCTCCATGTCTGCATGACGTTGCCGGTTGAGCCGGGTCCAACTGCTCCTCGCTCTGCGGGGCGTGAAAAGCTGCAGGTCGCGATGCTCATCCAGCACGTACACAGTGGAGTCGATCCAACCGAAGCAGATTGCCTCTTCGACTGCTTCGGGGTAGGGGCATCGAGGTTTGCCTGTTGGTTTCCGCCAGGAACACAGCCAGACCCCGGGCTCGACCTGATGGTTGGCATCGAGCCACGACCGCCACTGATCACGGGACTCGGCATGGTAGATCGGATAGTCGAACTTCCAAGTCGCCGGATGATCGGAAGATGAGGGTGGGACCGACTCCATCGATTCCTACGACGAACTTATGTATTCGGCCAGGTGTTTGCCGGTAAGTGTTGAACCGTCGGCGATCAGGTCGGCCGGGGTCCCTTCAAATACGATTTTGCCGCCGTCGTGGCCCGCGCCGGGGCCGAGGTCGATGATCCAATCGGCGTGGGCCATCACCGCCTGATGGTGCTCGATGACGATCACCGACTTGCCCGAATCCACCAGCTGGTCGAGAAGGCCCAACAGGTTGTCGACATCTGCGAGATGGAGTCCACTGGTGGGCTCGTCCAGCACGTAGATGCCCCCGTCCTCTGCCATCTGGATTGCCAGCTTCAACCTTTGCCGCTCACCGCCGGAAAGGGTGGTCAAAGGCTGGCCGAGGGTGAGGTAGCCGAGGCCGACATCAGCCATTCGGCCCAGGATCTTCCGGGCCGGGGGGTTCTTCGCCTCTCCGTCGGCCAAGAATTCCAGCGCTTCGGAAACCGACATCGCCAATACTTCGCTGATGTCCTTTCCGGCCAGCTTGTATTCGAGAACCGATGCGTCGAACCTCTTCCCGCCGCACTCCTCGCACGTGGTTGCCACTGTCTCCATGAACCCCAACTCAGTGAAGATCTGACCGGCACCGTTGCAAGTGGGACATGCTCCTTCGGAGTTGGCACTGAACAATGCCGGTTTAACCCCGTTCGCCTTGGCGAAAGCCTTCCGGATCGGGTCGAGCATGCCGGTGTAGGTAGCCGGATTGGATCGACGTGAACCGCGGATAGGTGTCTGATCGAAGGCGACCACTCCCTCGCGCTTCGAAACTGAACCGTGGATGAGGGAGCTCTTGCCCGAACCGGCAACGCCAGTCACGACAACGAGCACACCAGACGGAATGTCAACATCGATAGCGTCCAGATTGTGGAGTGTGGCCCCACGGATTTCCAGAGACCCGGAGGGTGTCCGCAATGCCTCCTTGAGTGCCGCCCGGTGATCGAGATGACGGCCTGTGATGGTATCGCTCGCACGAAGCTCTCCGACCGTTCCCTCAAACATGATCTCGCCTCCGGCCGAACCGGCACCCGGGCCGAGGTCGACCACGCGGTCAGCGATCTCGATGACCTCCGGCTTGTGCTCGACGACGAGAACGGTGTTGCCCTTGTCGCGAAGCTGTAGCAACAGGCTGTTCATCCGCTGGATGTCATGAGGATGGAGGCCAACCGTGGGCTCGTCGAACACGTAGGTGACATCGGTCAACGCCGACCCGAGATGGCGGATCATCTTGGTC
>JBGTGL010000121.1:0-5660 GCA_041746755.1 Acidimicrobiia bacterium
ATGCTCCAGGAGCGGATTACTTCGCTGAAAGGACGTTCGATTACTTCCTTGCAGGCGATATACGTCCCCGCCGACGACATCACCGACCCCGCACCGCATACTGCATTTGCCCACCTCGATGCGACCACTGTGTTGTCGAGACCCCTCACAGCTATTGGTATTTACCCGGCGGTCGACCCGCTCGACTCCAACAGCCGGGCCCTCGACCCGCAAATCGTCGGAACCGAGCACTACTTTGTGGCCACCGAGGTCCAGCGGATCCTGCAGCGTTACAAAGACCTCCAGGACATCATTGCGATTCTCGGCATCGACGAACTTTCCGAGGAAGACAAGCTGGTAGTTGGTAGAGCCAGACGAATTCAGAGGTTCTTGAGTCAGCCGATGTTCGTGGCCGAGCAGTTCACCAGCCAACCCGGTGTCTACACGCCGCTCGAGGACACTATTGCTTCGTTCAAAGCGGTCATCGACGGCGAGATGGACCAATACCCGGAGCAGGCCTTTTACATGGTTGGTGGTCGTGAAGATGTTGAGCGCAAGGCCGCTGAGCTCACCAAGGAAGACGCTGCTTAATGCCTAAGGCTTTCCAGCTCGACGTGGTGTCCCCGGAGGCGACGGTCTGGAGTGGCCAGGCCACCTTCGTCGTCGCCAAGACACCGGAAGGCGAGTTGGGAATCATGGCCGACCACGAGCCGCTGATGGGCGCGTTGGTTACCGGCCCCGTCACGGTCGAAGACGAAGCCGGAAATCGCACGACCATCGGTGTCCACGGTGGATTCATCCAGGTGCTCCACAACCAGGTCACTTTGATTACAGACCGCGCAAAAATTGCTGAAGGCGGCAAAGAAGAAGCCAAAGCCCTGGCCGAAGAACTCGCAGAGACCTCACCCGAGTAGAACTCAATTCCACTCAGGGTCTGATTCCTGCCCTGGCGATGTCGCCCATCTCTTTGACAGCACGGCCATTTGGTTTACCGTCGTCCCATATGGAGACCGCGGGACAGCACATCATCGTCGAGGTCGACGACTTGCGGATGCGCTACGGAGACAACGACGTTCTCGACGGGGTGACCTTCGATGTCCGGAAGGGAGAGGTGGTGACTTTGCTCGGACCCAATGGCGCTGGCAAGACCACGACCATCGAGATCCTGGAGGGTTTCCGGGAGCGATCCGCGGGAGGGGTTTCGGTCCTGGGCGCCGACCCCGCAAAGGCTGGCGAAGACTGGAGAGCGAGCGTCGGGGTGGTACTCCAATCCTGGAGGGACCATGCCCGCTGGAGCCCTCGTGATCTGTTAGATCATCTAGGCCGCTATTTCGAACCATATTCGACCGATGACCGGGAACGACCGTACAACGTGGAACGGCTGATCGAGATGGTTGGTCTTGAGGACCACTCTGAACAGAAGATCCGCACCCTTTCCGGTGGACAAAGAAGGCGTCTCGACGTGGCGGTTGGCATCATCGGGCGGCCCGAATTGCTTTTCCTTGACGAACCGACGGCCGGGTTTGACCCGCAGGCCAGAAGGGAGTTCCACGACCTCGTTAAACGTCTGACCGATCTCGAAGACACCACCATTCTGCTGACCACCCACGACCTCGATGAAGCCGAGAAGCTCGCCGACCGCATCCTCATCCTCGCCGGCGGCCGAATCGTGGCCAACGGCACCGCCGACGAATTGGCCAAGGAGATGACCCGCGAGGCACAGGTGCGCTGGAGTCGGAATGGTGAGCGATTCGTCCAAGCGACACCAAATGCCACGAAATTTGTAAGAGAGCTCTTCGCTCAGCATGGGGAAGACATTTCCGATCTCGAGGTCAGGCGGGCGACTCTCGAGGACACATACATCGCGATGGTCCAGCAATACGAGAGCGGTCACGGGCATTCCCCCGCGGCCACCGCCTTCGAAGAGGCGGCGCAATGAATCGGAGGACCCACGCTATGCGGGTCGGGATCGCCCGTGGTTGGCATGAGTTCAAACTCGGTCTGAGGAGCCCTCAGGACTGGGGGTTCTACGTTTTCCTTGCTCTCGCCTCCCTGGGTTACCTGTGGTTGAACCGGAACAACACCGTGGAGGCGGCCGGTGTCTCGATGTCACAACCGGCCTTCGTCATGCCCAGCATGCTGGGGGCGCTGATTGCATTCGGTCTGGTAATCGGTCCCGGCTATAGCCTTGCCATGGAGCGAGAGGACGGGACGTTGCTCCGGTCGAAAGCCGTACCCCGCGGCCTGACTGGCTATGTGTCCGGTCAGGTCGTCTTGCATTCATTGGGGATCATCCCCACATTCGCGGTGATCCTCATCCCCGGCATGTTCCTCTTCGATGACTTGATGCAAAACGGCGCGGCCGGTTGGGCCACGTTCGTCTGGGTCACCCTCCTCGGTCTGCTGGCAACGCTACCGATTGGAATCATCCTCGGATCTTTGGTACCCAACGTGCAGAAAATGGGTACATGGGGCTTCTTCCCGGTGATGGGACTGGTGGCGATTTCCGGCATCTTCTTCCCGATTCAGAGCCTCTGGACGTGGGTGCAGTGGGTAGCTCAGGTGTTTCCGATCTACTGGCTCGGTCTCGGCATGCGTTCCGCGTTCCTTCCCCCGACGGCCGCGGCTCTCGAGATAGGCGGCAGCTGGAGGACCGCTCAGACCGTCATCGTGCTGAGCATCTGGGCACTCGCCGGGTCCCTTCTCGCCCCGAGGGTTTTGCGGAAAATGGCCAAGAGGCAGTCGGGGTCGGCCGTCGAGGCTGCCCGAAGTGACGCTGGCCAATGGGTCCGGTGAACTTGCGATTGAAGGCTACGGCGATAGATCTTTGACGTTCAAGTAGAGGAGTTTTCCGAAAGTTTCGATGCGAAGTTGTCGACCGTTTCCTGGAATCCGTTGCCGATCACCCGGGAGATGATGGGAAATCCGAACGAGGCCATCATCGAGACACTCTCCACGTTCATCGTGACGTCAATCCCGGTACCTGCTCCTGCTTCTTTGGTTTGAACTTGTATGCTCCCTCGAATTTCCGAGGTTGCGATGTTCCAAGTGAGCAATCTCATCTCGAGCCGTTCGCCGGGTGTCGCCGTACCTACATACTCCCGGCCGCCCGCGGTCGAGCGGAACTTGAAACCGCTCAGCCTGCCCTCACTGTCGCGCAATTCGTCGAACACGTCGTCGACCCCGCTGATTCCCTCCCAGGTCTTGGCCTTGTCAAGGGCATCCCATACTGCCTCGGGCGAGGCATTGGTGGTGGCGGTTCCTGTGAAAGTCTGAGATGGCATTCCTTCACGGTATCGGCGCCGATTGAATAATGCACCGACATCCACAATAAGCTCAGACGATGCCAGGACTTCTAGCTTTCCATGCCCATCCCGACGACGAGACCATTGCGATGGGTGGGACCCTGGCCAAATATGCGAAACTGGGACGGCGCGTTGTCGTGATCACTGCGACCGATGGCGCCCTTGGCGAGGTTCACAATTATGAAGATCCCGAACCAATCAGGGCACGACTCGGCGAGGTGAGGGCTGAGGAGATCAGAGCCGCCCTCGATATTCTCGGAGTCGAGGACCAGGAATTTCTCGGATATCGAGATTCAGGGATGATGGGTTGGGAAGACAATTTCCATCCCAATTGCTTCTGGCAGGCGGATCCGCAGACGGCGGCCGCCAAGGTGGTTTCCAAGATCCGCAAATACCGCCCCGATGTGATGACCATCTACGACCCCCATGGAGGATACGGTCATCCCGACCACATCAATGTCCATCGGATCGGTATGGACGCCTTCTACGCGGCTGATGACATCGTGCGATTTCCCTTGACGGATGGTGAAGAACCGTGGCGACCGACGAAGTTGTACATGAATTGTTCGCCGCGGCGTCGTATGGTGGCTTGGGCCGAGATGCGTCTCGCTTCCGGCCAAATCGACGGGGAAACTGCCGCCCGGATGCGTGAGTCAGGTGTCCCTGACGAGCTGGTCAGCTGCTGGGTTGATGTCGAGGACTTCATTGAGACCAAGCTCGACGCGATTCGAGCCCATCGAACCCAAATACCGCCGGATTGGTCGATGTTGTTAGTGCCTGACGACAAAAAGGCTGAAGTCCTCGGCCAGGAGGCGTTTGTCAGAGTCTTCGGTCCCGGTGACCTGCGTACCGAATCAGACTTGTTCGACGGTGTCAGCTAAATCGGTAAACGCGGTCGAGTGTTCCAGGGGACTTAGATCTCCCAGTGACTCAGCGACCACGATCAGGTCGTCGTCGAGTTCGAACATGAAGTCAGTAGATGGGTTGCTGAAGGTATGGCCATTCCTGGTTACTGCTAAAAGCGTTGCGCCGTGTTCGCGACGAAGCATCGCCGAAACTTCATCGATCGGCTTCCCGACGCACTCGTCGGGAAGCTCTACCCGATACAACTCCGAGCCCTCGCCGCCGGAAACGAGATCGGTGACCAACTCGGAGAGCCCTGGATACAGCGCTGACCGGGCGAGAAGATGTGAGGCCAGCCTCGAGGTCACCATTACCTCGTCGACGTTGGCCCGCCGGAAATGAGCGACATGGTCGGGATTGTTTACTTCAACCACCGTTCGTACGTGGGGTGCGATGCTCTCAATCGCCAGAGCGGTGAGGATCGATGCCATATCAGCGGCGTCGCTCCCATCGGCCGGAACTATGATTGCCGACAAGGCAGCGTCGATACCGGCTCGAACCAAGTCACCCTCGTTCGAGGTAACTCCACGAACAAAATACACACCATCGCGCGCCGGACTTCGCTCTAAGTCGGCGATCAATACCAGTTTGGTCTCGTAGTCATCGCCGGACAGCTCGGCGATTAGGTCCCGCGCGGTGGAATTCCACCCGCAGATGATGATGTGCTCGGAGTATCCCGAAGCTCCCATTCCTTGTCCTTCCTTTAGTAGAAAATCGATGACAAATCCGACCAACGCGCCCGTGATCGTTGCCAGGATCGCAACCCCGAAAAGTCCCAGCAACCAACCAACGGCGGAACCGACCGGCCCTGACACGAAAGAGGCATCGCCCTGTCCGAGCACCGTATTGACGGCCCACGAAACCGATCGCCCGAAGTCGCCCCAGGCGTGGTCAGTTTCAGCCGCCCACACCACCGCGGCAGCGATCCCGATGACGACCGAAAGTGCGATGAATAGCGAAGTGAAGAAACGCCGGTCCATCTTTTCACCGATCCGCTTGATATGCCAGGACACCCGCCGCAGGAACGGTGATTCGAAACGAGACCGGAAACTCCCCATGTCGCGAACCCTAATCAGAGTCCAGGTTGGCTAGACGCTCAAACCAGGGGAGATGTGCCCCGTTGAAGGGCGGCGTCTTCGCCTCGATTGCCAGTGCCACCGATGCGGTCGAGGTGCGGGCCTGGTCGACCAGCCAGTCGGGGTAGGCGAGTTGGTGGCGATGCTCGTTGAACTCGTCTTCGTCGAGAACTTGGATTGTCCCGTCGATGAGTTGAACGACATCGAGGTCGACGTCAATCGCCTCAACCCGATCCGGGGTCGACATGATGGGCACCGTCGTGATGTCTACGTAGATCGCCGTCTTGTCGGGATCGACATTCCAGATCGGGATCCAGGGCTTTTCCGGCAGAATGAGCTGCACGAACGGACGGTGCCAGCTCATCGGAGGCTCTTCGCCGCGTTGGATTACCGTTCC
>JBGTGL010000122.1:0-4621 GCA_041746755.1 Acidimicrobiia bacterium
TGATGAAGTCATCGGGTGTGTCTATATCCTCCCGAGCAAAACCGACCCATCCGCTGCCCATGTCCGATCCTGGGTCACGCAGAGCCGACTCGAAATGGATCGCGTGATTTGGGAGAGCCTCTCTGCATGGTTGGCCGAAGAGTGGCCGCTCACGGCGGTGGAATACGCCCCGCGGAGCTGATCGTCTGTTTCAGTGAGGCCCAGGATCGAATGGCCTTCACCTCGTGGACCTCAGCCGACCTCGTAACCGTCGACGTCGATGATCTCCTCGCCGGTTTGACTGACTCGCTTCGATGTCGGCCCGGTTGGGAATACCGTGACCCGGCCGGTGAACCTACGGGAGAGGATTCTGTAGATCTGATCCCGAATTGGAGGCAAGAGGAGGAGGAATCCGAGGATATCGGTGATGAATCCCGGAGAAATCAGAAAGGCACCGGATACCAGAACGGTGGCGCCGTCACTGAGTTCGCGAGTTGGCAATCCGACCTCGCTGACCCGACTTCGGAACCGGTCCATGACAGAAAGACCGGCCCGACGCACCAGGAAAGAACCGATCAGGGCGGTGGCGATGGCGAGAGTGAGCGCCCAACCCAGCCCGATCCAGGATTGAACCCAGAAAAAGGTGGCCATTTCGACCAGGGATATCAGCGCAAAGATTGCGAGAAATCTCATCTGGATATAACGGTACCGTCGACGGGCGAATAGTCGACCAGACTCAGGAGAAGGTCAGCCGGGCTTCCGTCTCGTCATCCTCAATCTTGCCGGTGGGGACGAATCCGTGTTTGAGATAAAAGGGGCGCGGTGACCCTTTCCCTTCGCCCCAACTTGTCAGCATCGTTTCTGCCACCATGGACTTACATTCCTCGACCACCAGGCTGAGAACTCTGCTGGCGATGCCACGACGCTGGTGCAGGCGATCAATTAGCAGCCGCCACAGGTAGGGCTCAGGATGGTCATCTGACACTCGAGCGATCATGACAAAACCGACGTACTCGCCATCCGCTTTGATCCCCCTCATCCAGGGGACCAACATGATCTCCCGCTCAGCGTACCAGGGGAACAGGTAGTCAGCGAAACTCGAACCCACCGGAGCGACAAACTCCTCCTGGGTCTTATGGGTTTTCAATCTCCAGATCTCGCGCTCGTTGGTATGGTCGATGGGGGTCAGCTCTATCTCGGTGGGTGGATTTCGGGGTCGGCTGCGCCATTTCTCCCAATCCTCCCGCAACAACCCATAGATCCAGTCGTCGGAAACTTCGCCATCGAGCCAGAACGACGAACGGGTGTGACCCTCGAACAAGAACCCGCAACGCTCCATAACCATGGCCGACGCCGGATTGTCGGGATGGAGCATCCCGAAGACACGGGTGACATTGAGGGTCTCGAACAGGTAGTCGACAAGGGCCTGGAGTGCCTCGACGGCATAACCCTTCCCCCAGTGCTCTGAGGCGAATGTGTAGCCGACCTCAGCCGTGTGGCATTCCTGGGTCATGTGTAGGGCGAGGTCGCCGAGAATCTCATCGGTTTCCCGGTCGCAAACGGTCGCCATCCACCACTCGTCGATCTCCGGCCCATCCATGGCCGCGACCTCCGCGGCGATCGTTTCGGCCTGTTCCAGCGGGAATGGTGTCGTCCAGTTCTGATACCTGGCGACCTCGGGGTCGTTGCGACGAGCCGCCAGCGACGCGGCGTCGTCGGCTGACATGGCGCGGATGAGGAGTCGTTCGGTCTGAATAGGAGTGAACACAGCCGGATTCAACCATGTTTTGGTGACCCGTTGAGGCGAATATTCACGGTCGGGTATCACGCATCCGACGGCGTGCCACAATCGTTTCCATGGGCTTTCACCCGGGCAACTTGACCTTCCGCTTTCTCTTGGAGATCGTTTCCCTGGTTGGGCTCTACCGGCTCGGGTCCCATCTCGGTTCGGGTGGCTGGCAGTTTGGTCTCGCCGTTGGTTTCACCCTTGCTGGGATCCTGGTTTGGCCAACATACCGGGTTCCCGGCGACGCCAGCGCCAAAGGAGATGCCGCGGTGGCGGTCTCAGGAAAGGCCCGGCTTGTCATCGAGCTGGTGATATTCGGGGCCGGAGCCTGGGGGTGGTTCCTGGCCGGACCGGCCTGGTTCGCATGGTCTTTCCTGGCTGCGCTGATCCTGCACCATGTGGTTTCCTACGACCGGATTGGCTGGTTGTTACGGGTCAACTCGTCGGGGCAACCACCGTTTGAAGGTCCTTAGACCCGGCAATTCTTGGTGAGGTGAGCACTTGGTCGGCGGCCGGCTCGGTGACTGCTACCAGGGGGACGGTGAACTCGAACACCGTCCAACCGCGACTGCGTTGGTAGACGACATCACCACCCATGAGGCGGGCTAGTTGACGGGCCACGGCGAGCCCAAGTCCTACCGAATCGGGCTTGGATTTCTCGCCTTCGGCCCGGTAGTAGGGATCGAAAATACGCTCGACGTCGCCAGCCCTCACGCCCTCACCGTTGTCACGCACCACCACCGTGGCCATGTCGCCTCGTGACCGGACTTCCATCTCGATGACTTCTCCTCCGTAGCGGAGTGCGTTCGTGAATAGGTTGCGAAGAACCTGTCGGGTCCGCAACGAATCGGCGTGCGCCGTGACATCGTCGCCATATATCCGAACCTCGCGGTCACCTTTGGTGTAGGCGACGATCTCGTGGCATTCGGCGAGAAGCTGGATTTGGGCCGGGTGGATCGTAAGGTTTCCACTGGTGGCGCGTTCGGCCGTCAAGAGGTCGTCCACAAGTTGGGACACTTCCATGCTCTGGTTGAAGATCAGGGCGGAGATCTCCTCGATCTCAGCCCTTGAGAATTCTCCCCGGCCCTTGTGAAGTTCGCCAGCAAAACCGACTACGGCCGAAAGCGGTGTCCGCAACTCATGGCTAACCGAGGCGATGAAACGATCTTTGGCCTGGGCCAACTCCATCAGACCTTCACGGGCGGCCTCGCGCTCCCAATAGGCGCTGACCATTTCGGCGGCGCGCATGAGACCCTCGACTTCGATGTCGGTCCAGTTACCTTCTCGGGCGTAATCGGTGTACCCGACCGTCCCCACCCAGCGATCACTGATTCGAATCGGCGCGATCAACTCGGCTTTTATTCCCTCCGCCTCATATCTGCTTCGCACCTCTCCTCTCAGCTCTGACGTGATCACCATTGCCGGCTTCCCCGAGCGAAGCGCGTCCTCGGCGGCGGCCAATCCCTCATAGTCGCCCGTAGTCCAGGAGTCTTCTCGATTGGGGTACCCCTCGTTTTCAGCCTCAGCAACAATCTCCCACGTGGTGTGTCCCAGGGGGTGGGTCCGGTTTACGTCGACGTATGCGTAGTCGGCATCGGTCGCGCCGAGAAGGGCGACCAGAGCTTCGGTGAGGGGTTGCTCGGTGCCACGTTTCAGTAGTGCTTGGGAACACCCCGCAATAGCGCGCTGCACCCGAGCGTGTTTCGCCTCGGTCGCCGAGGTGCGGGCCAGGTCTCGAATAAGCTGCTGCACCAGCCAGATGACCAACATTTGACCGGGAATCGCCAGGAGGAGGAGGCCCAATCCTTGATTTCCCATCACGCCGGAGAGCAATACAGTGGCTATGGCCCACGAGCCGGTCAGCGCGCTCAGAAACAAGGTTGACTTGTGGCTGCTGGGGCGGGTGGTGATATGGACCACTATCAGCATCACGAGGAGTGCCAGAGTTGTCCCGGCATCGAACCGCGAAATTGTGGTTCCGTTGATGGTGTCGTACAGGGAGAGAGTCACGTAGATCACTGCGGTTACCTGGGTGAACACATGGGTTCGGAAGCCGTGTCGGATTTCGTACAGGACCAGCAGACCGATCAGTACGTCAGCGGCGGTTTGGACCCAGAATTCGGGTCCGGAGGTGGTGAAATATGCCCCGACGATTGCCACAGGGATGAGGACCGCGACGATGGACAGGACCATGCGACCGAGTCCGGGTCGGGTAAGGGGGGCTGCATTCACCCTGATCTATCGGTTCACCCCGAAGGAATCCTTAGTTTCATCCGTAACTGGCGGGAAATCGTCTAGCTAATGGAGCGACCTATCGCGACCTTGCCCGCTTGCTCGCCAGACTCTAGGTAGGCCATTGCGTCGGATAGTTGCTCGAACGCAAAGACTCGGTCAACAGGGACGTCGACCCGCCCCGAGCCAACATATTCGGTGGCCCGGGCGAACTGAGCATGGGTACCCATGGTCGAGCCCATTATTTCAAGCTCTTTGAAGAACAGATGGGGCAGGGTGAGTTCGAACTTGGGGCCACTGGTACCGCCGCAGATCGCAATCGTTCCACCAGGTTTGGCCGCCTTCATCGATTGTCGGAGAGTGGCAGCTCCGACGTTGTCTACTACCAGGTCGGCGCCGCCCAGATCAGCCATCTGCGCGCCGAAGTCGGCTTCGGAGAGGAATCCCCCGGCGGCCCCGCGTACGATCGCCTGGTCGATCTTTTCCTGAGAGCGCGACGTCACGTACACCCGGGCATGAAATGCCACCGCGAAAGCCATCGCGGCAGCAGAAACACCACCTCCAACCCCCACTACCAGGACCGTTTCATTTTCCTGGAGATCAGCGCGTTCCAGCCTGCGGAGG
>JBGTGL010000123.1:0-5946 GCA_041746755.1 Acidimicrobiia bacterium
GGGATTCCCTTGTCGCTGACATCGCCAATGACGATCCCGAGGCGGCCGTCGGGGAGGGTAATCCAGTCGTAGAAGTCCCCTCCCACTTCCCGGGCCGGCTGGTAAAAGGCGTTGAAGCCCCACCCGGGAAGCTCGGGATAGGTCTTAGGGAGAAGGCCTTGTTGGATTTTCCTGGCCAGGTCGAGTTCGTTTGCCGCGCGTTGTTGGTCTTTGGCGTTTTGTTCCCGGATTTGGACTTCATGAGCCAGCTGCATCGCCGGGCCCGCGGTTTTTGCCAATCGGTCGAGAAGATCGAGGTCCAGTTTTGAATAGCCCGTCCCGGAAGCGCGTTTCCCCAACTCGAGAACCCCGGTCAGTGACCCGCCCGCAAGGAGAGGCACCACGACACCCTCGCTACTCCTATCTATCCGTGAATCGTTGCGAAGGGGAGGAAGTTCGTTCTTGTCAATCGCAATTCCTGCCGACAACGCTTGTTCTGTTTCGACTGAAAACGGTGCGGTATGAAGGTGGACGCTCAGGGGATGAACTGCCTGATCGACCACTTGGGTGAGTCCGTATTCGAGTTGTTCTGGACTCACCAGCCTCGTCATCTGCCCGGCAAATCCGTCGATCACCTGCTGGGCGTTGTACCGCTCCCGGTAGAACCGCCGATCGACACCTCGTTGCACCCGTTTTCTCAATGGTTGGAATACGAGTACTACGAAGACGCCAAGGACAACACCCACCGGCCCGGCCAGCCGCCCATCAAATAACGTCCGGAGTGGGACATTGGCAAATAGGACGACCACAACGACAATCGCGAAGAATGATCCTCCGACGATTGCGGTGACGACCGTATAGACGATGGTCCGGTTGACCAGGAGGTCGACGTCGAAGAGGCGGTATCGGACGATCGAGAAGGTCACCGCGACCGGGAATAGGAATACGGCCGCAGTGAGGATCACCAGGATATTGACGGCGTAGACGGCACTAAGGCGAGGCGTCACGACGACGAGATCGAAAGCCCCCGGAGTCAACTCTGGCTGGGTGGCCCACAACAGTAAGAAGGCGAGAATGACCACCGTCAGTGACACCACCACCGGCCGGTTTGCGGAAGTGAGAGGTGTGGAATTGGCACGTATCGCCTGGGCGACAAGGGCAGCAACCGGGAGTCCGACCAACCAGATCAGAAGTATGAAGAAAGGCCATGACCTCGGGTCGAGAAACGATCCTGGAAAAATCAAGGAAGCCACTCCCACCGTGGCTGCTAGGAGCGGTGGCCATCGAATCCACGCGGGCGTCCACCGCCCATCAGGAAATGTACCGAGAAAGACCAACAAGCTGAGCCCGGCGAGCGAACCCCAGAAGCCGGGGAGGTACTCAGGCGTCACCGATCCGATGATCCGGGCTGTCCACTCGCCCCCCGGTAGTTCCGCCAACGGGGCAAACAGGCTCGCCCCTAACGTGGCCAGGGTGAGCCCGGCGAGGTTGGCCATCCGGGTTGTGTTCCTTTTCAAAACGATGAAGAGAGCCAGGGTGAGGAACACGAGGATGCCGACACCGTGCAGGATGCGCTGGATCGTCGCGATGGCAGCCGGATCAAAGAGAACTGCCAGTTCCTGTTCGAGGTCGGGATCGACCGCTGCGGGCCCCTGCACTATCAATCCGCCTCCGTCTGAGGCTCCAAGGAGGAGCAGCGAAGCGACCGACGCCAAGCCGACCAGCAGTACTCCAACGATGCCCGCCCAGCGGGGGAGTCCCCATGAAGAGGCGGAGGTCATCGCCCGTATCCCAGTTCGTTTAGTGCCCTTATCTCAGAGGCGCTGAGGGCTTGGGCACTGGCGACGGCAGTCGGCATCAGGTGAACGATATGTTCGGGCAGACCGGCGAAAATCTGTTCTGTGGGACCGCCCAACGCCGGGTCGATACGATGACAACCGGCACAATCGGTGCGGCCGCCCCAGCATGGCTCATCATCGCCGCAGGCTTGAGAGGTTTCGTGCGGGATGACGGGAGCGCCAACGACACCGGAGGCATGGCATTCCAAACATGTGCTGCGATCGACATCGGTGGCCGTCATCTCCGGGACGTTCGGATTTGGGCTGTGAGGAACATTCGGAGGAGTGTCGATGAGTGTGATGACTACCGAAAGTATGAGGACGAGCGGAATGGCCACCACAGATGCGGCAATGGTCAGACCTTGCCGGAGTTGGGAGCGTTCCCGCGCCGGCCTCGAAACGGCGGTGCCGATGATCCACGTCATTCCCCAGATGATTAGGAAAACCGCAAATTCTCGGCGATGAGATGAGGCGTCATAAGGAAAGGCATATGCGGCTGCTCCGAACACGATTGAGCCCAGCCCGAGACTCCACCCAACGAGTTTGTGTCCCCTCACCCTGAGGGCCACCACCAATCCAAGGAGGAGAAAGACCACATAGAAAGCGGCCATAACTGACCAGTGGGTGGTGTGGTTCTGTGAGCCCTGAAGCGCGCTGGCGGTGTTGCTGACGACCCCACCGAGAAACGCCGGGGTGGCAAGGGCCAACAAGAAAATGGGCCACAATCGAGTGGGGCCCTCTCTTATCGGTCGAATCGGCCCATGGAACCAGAGGACTGCCGCCAGCGGGATGAGATAGAGGAAGAGCCAAGGGTCAACACCTACTGTCCACGTAGCCACAACCGAAAGCGTGATTAGCGTGATTGTCAGTTGGGCCAGTCCGGCGAGGTAGCGCTTGGCGTTTAGCAATTGAGATATTGCCCCGACCAGGGCGAGTGTGAAGAAGATCCCGAATGCCACCTCATGGAACCGATGCGACACCTCTGAAGCCGAATCGGTGTCGCGATAGGTCTCGGTGAACCATCCGAGTACCACCAGGAATACCGGTGACCTCCATATCAGGATGATGATCATTGCCCATACCGATATCCGGAAAGGTAGATCACCCTCCTTGGCTGGCGGAGGGGAGGGATCGATTGGCTCGAACTCGGTTGAGGGCAGTGTCATTCCTATCAATACAGACGGATACCAACTGGAGTCGGGTGACAGCCCAACGGTGCCATACACTATCCAATCCGGCGTAAGCTGGCGGCGTGACTTCGCCGATTCTCGATCTCGTCGAGTTGGGAATGCCCTGGGAAGGGCTCGATCCGTTCATCATGACCGTGCACCACCTCGATCGGTATCCCGCGGGCAACGATGTGATGGGCCCTGCAGTCTCGCTGCATGGCCGTCAGATTGGGTCGGACTTCTCGTATCGGGATGGTTGGAGCATGTATCACGGTGATACCGTCCCCGGATTTCCCCGACACCCTCACCGCGGCTTCGAGACGGTCACGGTGGTGCGTCAAGGATTTGTCGACCATTCCGACTCGCTTGGAGCCACCGGCCGCTACGGAGGCGGCGATGTGCAATGGCTGACCACCGGCGGCGGTGTGATGCACTCAGAGATGTTTCCTCTGATCAACGATGAAACTCCCAACACTCTCGAACTGTTTCAGATCTGGCTCAACCTCCCGCCGAAGTCCAAGATGGTTCCTGCCCACTTTGCGATGTTGTGGAGCGAAGAAATCCCGACGTTGGTCATGGCGCCCGGGGTGACCGTCGATGTGATTGCCGGACGGATGGGGGAGTTCACCGCACCACCTGCTCCGCCGGATTCATGGGCATCGCAACCAGATTCTGAACTGGCGATCTGGTTGATTCGACTCGATCCGGGCGCCGCCTGGGAGCTTCCGGCCGCACCCGCCGGGCTCAACCGGATGCTCCATTGCTTCCTCGGTGACGACGTTTCTGTTGCCGCGACTCCGGTACTTGAAAAGGTGGGGGTCCGATTGCTGTCCGACGCGGCCGTTCGACTTGAGAATCGGGGAGGACCAGCCGAGTTCCTGCTTCTCCAAGGGCGCCCCATTGACGCACCGGTATTCCAAATGGGCCCATTTGTGATGAATTCACCTGAAGAATTACGCCAGGCCGTGGTCGACTATCACGCAACCCAGTTTGGTGGATGGCCTTGGGATGGTGCCTCGCCGGTTCACCCGAGGATTCAGGGTCGGTTTGCCCGCCACGCCGACGGGCATATCGAACAACGCGATATGCCGTCGGTCGTTGCTCCGAATAGATGATGCAATTGCCCGATGGGAAGCTCTAGCCTCCCGGTGTGACCGATTCAGGTTCAGATTTCGATGTTTTGACCGGGCCAGACCGGAGGAAATTGCCCCGGCCCTCGTGGCAGGCTGGAATTGTGATTGCAATTGCGATTTTCGTCGCGATCGGCTTTTTTATCCTCGTTCCCAAAACGTCGCCTGATCTCGATCTCACCGCGCTCGGCTTCTCAGATGACAATCTTCCCGCCACGGTGACACAATCCGAGTCTGCTCCGTGCAGCTACGACAGTTCACTGCCTTGTCTCACCGCCGAATTCGAGTTCACCTACGAAGACGAGTTAACAACCCATACGCAGGAGTTTTCACAGGAAATCGAGCATCCAGATTTGGAGGTGGGTGACTCCGTCTTCATCAGTGTCAACGCGTTTGAGGACGGCTCGAAGAGTTTTCAGTACTCAGACCGTGATCGCCGCATCTTTGTCGTTGCTATCACTCTGATTTTCGCCGGCGCCGTTGTCGCCCTGGCGAGGTGGAGGGGCGCACTAGCCCTGTTCGGCCTGGCCGCAAGTGTCATAGTGCTACTGCTCTTTGTCATCCCCGCAATAATCGCCGGACGGGACGCCCTGTTGGTCGCCCTTGTTGGCGGTGGCGCGATCGCCTTGATATCACTGTATGTGACCCACGGCGCCCACCCATTGACCCATGTGTCTGCTCTTGGGGCATTTGGAGCCCTCGCTCTCACCACATTTCTCTCCTGGTTGGTTCTGGAGTTTGCCCAGTTCACCGGTCTCGCCGAGGAAGAGTCGTTCTATCTCGCCATCCTTCCCGATATAGACCTGAGCGGGCTCTTGCTTGCTGGCATTGTTCTGGGCACGCTCGGCGCTCTCGACGACGTGACGGTGACACAAGCGTCGGCGGTTTGGGAAGTCTCGAAGGCAAATCCTGAGCTCGATTCGAACATGCTTTTCGCATCAGGACTCAGGGTCGGCCAGGATCACATTGCTTCCACGGTGAACACTCTCTTGATGGCCTATGCCGGCGCCGCTCTACCACTCCTGATTTTGTTCAGTTTGTCCGCCCAATCGCTCGGATTCGTGACCAGCACCGAAGTGATCGCGGTTGAGATCGTGCGGACCCTCGTCGGTTCAATGGGGCTCATTGCCGCCGTCCCGTTGACTACCTACCTAGCCTCGCGCACGGTTGTTGGAGTCAATCGCGGGCCAATTACGTCACCGAATCAGGAACCCTTGGCCTAGGTGGTCTTCGGGATCGATCCATAGGGCGGAACGGCCTGTGATATAGGCCGACCCGGTGATCTCAGGTACCACGGCCGGGTACTCCCCGACGTGAACCCTATCATTGAAGACACCCGAGAAGATACCTCCGACAACACTCTCAATCCTGATCGTCTCACCGGCTCCGAGGACACCACGAGCGGCATCGATCGCGATTCGTCCGCTAACCCCGGTGCCGGTGGGTGATCGATCCACCTCTCCATCGGCAAACACGCAGACATTGCGATAGGTATTCGAGGGATCGAGCGGCGGCCCGGTGAAAATCACTCCATAGAGAAATCCGAGGTCTGCCTCCTCGGGATGGATTATTAGCCGGTCTTTCTCGATGGCGGCTTTGATTGCTCGCCCGGCATCGATCAATTTCGAGGACTCCGACGGCGGCCAGGGGAGTCCGAGCTCGGTGACATCGACGTAGGCGTAGTAGGCACCACCAAAAGCAAGGTCGTAGCGAACGTCGCCAAGGGAGTCGACAAACACCAAGTTGTCCAAGCTGTCGACGAATGAGGGCACGTTCCGAAACCGGACTTCGCCAACAGCACCATCAACTATGGATGAAATGCTCACTACA
>JBGTGL010000124.1:0-6714 GCA_041746755.1 Acidimicrobiia bacterium
CTCAGTGAAGAATGGGCCAACGAGGCCACCACCGCCCTCAATGGCCACGAAGGTTTCAAGAACGCAATCGGCGCCGCCGATCTCGGGATTCAGTTTCAAACCACCGATGCTCCCGATGGCGAAGTGAACTACTACCTCTCCACATCTGGAGGCAACGCCACCCTGGCCATCGGCGAACTCGAAGGTGCCGATGTCACGGTCAAGCAGAACTATGACACAGCTATGGGAATCGCCAAGGGTGATCTCAACACGCAAACAGCCTTCATGACCGGCAAACTCAAAGTCTCCGGCAACCTCGCCAAACTCATGATGCACCAGTCCGCAGTTCAGCAGTGGAGCGCAGCTGTCTCCGACATGGACGTCGAGTTCTAAAAACCGAACTGATTCTCAGGGCGCCAAATATGGCGGCGCAATCGAAAAGTTCGAAAAGATCAAGTAGGTGTCGAAACGCGGATCGCTTGTTCGTCATAGTGTTGTAAGGCGTCAACAAACAAGGAGATATCGATGCCCAAGTACGCAGCCCTGATCTATTCGCCGGCCGAGAACGAGGGAGTAGAAGTCTCGCCCGAGCAGATGCAACAGGTCATGTCCGAATACAACGAGTTCAGCGCGGCAGCCGGTGAGGCAGGTGTGATGAGCGGTGGTGAGGCCCTCCATGACACCAACACCGCCACCACGATCAAGGTGAGCAACGGGAAAGGTGGCGACGCCGTATTCACCGACGGCCCGTTCGCTGAGACAAAGGAAGTGCTCGGAGGTTTTTACCTCCTCGATTGCGCCGACCTCGACGAGGCCCTCAAGTGGGCCCAGCAAATCCCCGGCGCCTGGTACGGGACCGTCGAGGTGCGTCCCTGCATCGAATTCGAGGGCTAGACAGCGAACCCAATGCTCAGCGACCCGATCCGGGTCAAATTGCGTTGAGAACCGGAAGGGTCGGGCATTTCGCCCGGCCCTTCTAGTTGATCAAACCAAGTTCGACAACGGCGTCTCGCTCGTCGACCAACTCAGCTACAGATGCGTCGATCCTGGCCCGGGAATAGTCATCGATCTCCAAGCCCTGAACGATCTCCCACTTGCCGCCTCGGGTGATACACGGGAATGACGAGATCAACCCTTCGGGCACTCCGTAGGATCCGTCGGAGGTAACTCCCATCGAGGTCCAGTCACCATCCGGCGTATCCATCGCCCAGTCGCGCATGTGGCCGATGGCGGCGTTGGCAGCAGACGCAGCCGAGGACGCGCCACGGGCCTCGATAATGGCCGCCCCCCGCTTGGCGACGGTCGGAATGAAGGTTGAATCGATCCACTCCATGTCACCAACCAAGTCGGTGGCGTTCTCGCCATCGACCTCGCAATGAAAAAGGTCGGGATACTGGGTGGCCGAGTGGTTGCCCCAGATCGTCATTCGACGGATCGAAGAAACGGGCTTGCCGGTCTTCGCTGCCAGCTGGCTGATGGCCCGATTATGGTCGAGCCTCGTCATCGCCGTGAAGTTAGTTGTGTCCATTCCCGTAGCGTTGCCGGCGGCGATCAAGCAATTGGTGTTTGCCGGGTTGCCGACCACCAACACCTTCACATCTGGAAATGCTGAGGTTGCGATAGCGGCACCCTGCACGGTGAAGATCGCGCCATTGGCGGAGAGCAAGTCGGCACGCTCCATCCCGGCCTTCCTCGGCATCGCGCCGACGAGGAGGGCGTAGTCGACATCCCCGAATGCTTCTTCAGGGTCCGCGGTCTTGACCATCCCGGCGAGGAGCGGGAACGCACAATCCTCGAGCTCCATGGCAACTCCATCAAGGGCCGCCAAAGCGGGCGGAATCTCAAGCATCTGGAGGGTGATTGGCTGATCCGGACCCAGCATTTCGCCGGAAGCAATTCGGAAGAGGAGGCTGTAGCCGATCTGTCCGGCGGCGCCAGTAACGGCAACTTTCACAGGTGGATTCATGATGATGAGGGTAACTGTTCCAAGCTTTTCGCGCGAGGCTCTCAGTCCCCCTCCGTCTCGATCCAAAGCGATCGAGCCACCTCCCCCAGTCGGCTGCCGCCTCCCGGGGGAGGAGTAAGAAGGTGGCGGCTACGACAAAAAGTCGAGGCCGATGTCCAGTTGGGCGGCGGAGTGGGTGATCCAACCAACCGAGATCACGTCAACGCCCGACTCGGCGATTTCACGAACATTCTCCAAAGTGACCCCACCCGAAGCTTCGGTGGTGAAGGCACCATCGACCATTCGCACTGCCTCGGCCAGTTCAACGGGGGCCATATTGTCGAGAAGGACAATGTCTACATCTGCGTCGCTGTCGAGCACCTCCTGTAACTGCTTCAGGTTTTCCACCTCGACTTCAACCGACACCGTGTGCCCGACGCGGGCGCGGGCGGCCTCAATGGCGGCGGTGACCGAGCCCACGGTTGCAATGTGGTTGTCTTTGATCATCACTGCATCGTGCAATCCGAAACGGTGGTTCATACCGCCGCCCATCCGCACTGCGTACTTGTCGAGGGCCCGCATTCCCGGCATCGTCTTCCGGGTATCAGCGATCCGGGCCTTGGTTGCTTGGACTTCGTCGACCAATTGGGCGGTCTGGGTTGCAACGCCAGACATTCGTGCGAGAAGATTCAGGGCAGTCCGTTCCGCTCCAAGAATCGAGCGGGCATTCCCCGAGACCACTGCAAGGACAGTCCCCTTCTCAACCCGGTCCCCGTCGGCGACCCGGGCGTCGAACTCGACAGACTCGTCGACAGTCTCGAAAACGAATCGGGCGACGTCGAGACCGGCGATTGCACCCATCCGCCTCGTCCGAAATTCGGCTTTGGCTTCCGCATCATCAGGAATGGTTGCCTCGCTGGTGATGTCGCCGGCGGTTCCGAGATCCTCCTCGAGGGCCATTTCAACCAGATCGCGGTACAAGGATTCGTTGATCATTCGACCGGCACCATGGCAGCGCGAACTGGATCAACCAGAGTGCGGTGGGCCTGAACAGGATCGAGTTCGGGATAGTCGGCCCGGTAGTGCCCACCGCGAGATTCGCTCCTGCGCAATGCAGCCAGAGTGATCATCAGCGACAGCTCCACGGCCACTCTTCCGGCAATCGTCCGTCGAAGGACAGACTCCAATTCGAGCAGTCCGTTGCGCGCTTCCCACAGGCCGGAACCAATGCGCACCAGTCCCACTCTGTCCCACATCAGCTGGCGCAGGTCTTCCAGTGCGGGTCCCGCCACCAGTGGTAGGTCCAGTGCCTCCGGCGTCGTTTCCGGCTTCCCGTCCGGCTCAACAAGGCTCTGGGCAACGTCGATGGCGACGCTCGCCCCAAACACCAACCCTTCCAGCAGCGAATTGGAGGCGAGCCGGTTGGCGCCATGGACCCCGGTCGAGGAGCACTCCCCCACGGCCCAAAGACCCTGGATCGAGGTCCGGCCGTGGAGATCTGCGTCGATCCCACCCATGTAATAGTGCGCAGCGGGCGAAACGGGGAGCAGGTCGGTCGAAGGGTTCAGATCGACCGAGTGTGCATGAGCGCTCACTGTCGGGAAGCGCTCGGTGAAATCGGAGATGCTGGTGCAGTCGAGATAGGCACCCGACCCTTTGTCGTACTGCCAGAAGATCGCCCGGGCCACGATGTCACGGGGTGCGAGTTCGGCCATCGGGTGGTACTGGTCCATGAAACGACGCCCGTATGCGTCGACCAGTAAGGCACCCTCGCCGCGGAGAGCCTCGGTAAGAAGTGGCAAGGGATCCTTCCCGGCCAGCAGCGCGGTCGGGTGGAACTGGACAAACTCCAGGTCGGCAAGTCGGGCACCAATTCGGCCGGCCATAGCAATGCCATCCCCGGTAACACCGAGCGGATTGGTGGTACGGGCGTACAGACGCCCCGCCCCACCCGTCGCCAGCACCACTGCCGGCGCCAGCAAGACCGATCGCTCCATACCCTCGGCGATGACGACGCCGCTGACCCGTCCCCTGATTTCGACGAGTTCGACGACTCGGGCCGGGATCGTGGTGACCCGATCGGAGGCCGCGACAGCCTGGTTGAGGGCGCGCATCACTTCCGCTCCGGTGGCGTCCCCGTCAGCATGAACCACGCGACGGGTTTGATGTCCGCCTTCACGGCCCAACATGAGATCGCCCTCCTCATCCCGGTCGAACTCGGCGCCCATCGCGGTCAAACGCTCGATTGCCTCCGGACCGCCGCGGGTCAAAGCCTCCACCGCTGCTTGAACACCGAGGCCGCCGGCGACGGCGAGGGTGTCCTCGGCATGCTGCGAAGGGGAGTCGTCAGATGAAAGTGCTGCGGCAATTCCGCCCTGGGCCCACCAGGTTGACCCCATTTCTGGTGCGGTAACGACGTATGCCCGATCGAGGCCGAGGGCCACGGTCAGTCCGGCCACGCCGGCACCGACGACGACCGGCGCATCGAGACTGGTGATTTGAGTCATCGGTTCAGTCTTTGCGACCGACCTCAAGCATCCGCTCGACTGCCTCGCGGGCCCGATCGATGACATCGGGTGCGATCTCCACCTGATGGGTCATCGTCGCCAGAGAAGTCCTGATATTGTCGAGCGTGATCCGCTTCATATGCGGGCACAGGTTGCAGGGCCTGATGAACTCGGTGTGGGGATTTTCTACCGAGACGTTGTCGGCCATGGAGCATTCGGTGATCATCATCACGCGGTCGGGATTGTTGGTCCGCACCCATTCGAGGATCCCGTGTGTCGAGCCGACATAGTCGGCCTCCTCGAGAACGTCGGGGGGACACTCCGGGTGGGCGATTACTTTGATGTCACCCAGCGTTTGCCTGTGATGCCTGATCTCCTCGCCGGTGAAGCGATCATGGACCATGCACGAGCCTTCCCACAAGATCACCTCGACGTCGGTCTGGGTTGCCACCCACTTCCCGAGGAATTGGTCGGGGGTGAATATCACTCGATCGACCCCCAGGGAGTCGACCACAGCTACGGCGTTCGAGGAGGTGCAGGTGATGTCGGACTCAGCTTTAACCTCGGCCGAAGTGTTGACATAGGTGACCACCGGCACGCCGGGATACTGCTCCTTGAGGCCACGGACGTCGGCACCTGTTATACCGTCCGCCAGCGAGCAGCCTGCCTGGAGGTCGGGGATGAGCACCGTCTTTTCAGGACTGAGAATCTTGGCGGTTTCGGCCATGAAGTGGACGCCGGCGAGCACGATCACTTCGGCTTCGGTCTCGCGGGCGAGGAAGGCAAGGGCTAATGAGTCGCCGGTGAAATCAGCCGCAAGGTGGTAGATATCGGGCGTCATGTAATTGTGGGCGGCGACGATGGCGTTGCGCTCAACTTTGAGCCGGTTGATGTCGTCGATGATCGGCTTTAGGGCGGCCACCTCTGCCTCGGGTAGAACATCGCCCGGTCGGGTTATCTGCAACGTCGCCATTCGAATGGAGTCTAGAAGCCTGACCGGGTTTGCCTATTCGACAGACGCATCTTCAAGCTCGAGGATCGAGTTGGCGAAGGTACCGATCGGCGCCGAGATCCATAGCGAAAAGCGAGAGCATCAAGGTTCCCACTCCGTGGGTGGCAAGGCATGCAGCCACAAGAAAGCGCTTGCTTAGGTGGGCGGCGTTACATTAAGCCTATGGACGAAGAGTGGTACTACTGCATCGAGCACAAAACCGTCGAACCCAAGTTCGGGTGCCGGATAACCACGCGTATCGGACCATTCCCGACGAGGACCGAAGCGGCCAACGCGTTGGAGAAGGTCAAAGAGCGCAACGACGACTGGGAAGAGGAAGACCGCGTGTTTAACGACGGGGTCGACGAATGAGTAGATACCCGATGGTCGCCCTCGAAGACCTGCCTGACGACCTTCGGGCACGAATCGAACCGATCGCTGAGAAGACCGGCTTCGTCCCCAACGTTTTCCTCGGCATGGGGCACCGTCCCGACGAACTCCGCGCCTTCATGGATTACAGCGACGCCCTCCTCGAGCGGGAGTCGGGACTCAGCAAAGCCGAGAAGGAGATGGTGATCGTGGCGACCAGCGCGGCCAACCAATGCCTCTATTGCATTGTTGCCCACGGAGCTATCCTCCGGATCAGGGCGAGGGACTCCGAGATAGCCGACCGAATCGCCGCCAACTGGAGGTTGGCTCCAATCACCGAACGGCAGAAGGCAATGCTCGACTTCGCCGTGATGCTGGCCCGTTTTCCCGAAGAGGTGTCAGAGGAAGACTTCGAAACCCTTCATTCGCACGGATTCAGCGATGAAGACATCTGGGACATCGGCGCCATCACAGGCGTATACGGGCTCTCCAACCGGATTGCATTGCTTTCGGGCCTCGACCCCAACCCGGAGTACTTCAACATGGGCCGCGACCGCTAGCCCCAATATCGCCTCCCAACTCTGGCTCTACGCGTCGCCCACCGACGCGACGGTCCCAGTTGGCAGCGTCGCATCGTCGACCTATCGGGGACACTGGTTACCCCTGCAATTCACCGACCAATCTCTCGGCGTCCGTTGCGGCGATGGGGTCGAACCGGGGAGATAATTCCAGAGCGTGCTCGAGGTCGGCCACCGCCATGCCCGAGTCGCCGAGAGCTGCCCAAATCGCTCCGGAGTGATACCAGAGTCTGGCATCTCCCGGATTTGTGCTGACCGCGATGTCTGCAGCTGCTCGGGCAGCGCCAAAGTCTCCTGCTCGGTAATTGGCCCAGGCCAGGGCATCGTAGTCGCCGTCCGGAATGG
>JBGTGL010000125.1:0-7893 GCA_041746755.1 Acidimicrobiia bacterium
CTGAGAGTCCCGCGCGTGAGCTCTAGCTGGTGGGTACCAGCCCCATCCGTCTCCGCCTCGTTCCTCGGCGGAGCCACCTTCCCCGAAGCGGGTAAGGAACAAGACAGTCGCGGGTAGGGGCCGTCGGGTTACTCCCCCGGAGGAACGAGGGGGGAGGTGCCGAGACGGCTTTGGGTCGAGGCGGAGGGGGACCGAGAGCCTCGCGCGGAGAGCTTGAGTTGGTGAGAACCGGCCCCATCCGTCTCCGCCTCGTTCCTCGGCGGAGCCACCTTCCCCGAAGCGGGGGTAAGGAACAAGACAGTCGCGGGGAGGGGCATTCAGGTTCCTCCCCCGGAGGTACGAGGGGGGAGGTGCCGAGACCGCTTTGGGTCGAGGTGGAGGGGGACCGTGAGCCCGCGCGTGAGCTCTAGTCGGTGGGTGCCGGCCCCATCCGTCTCCGCGTCGTTCCTCGGCGGCGCCACCTTCTCCGAAGCGGGTAAGGAACAAGAAACCGCGGAGCAGAGCCCCGCGAAAGTAGCTTTTAGCCGAAGCTCGCCACGCTGAACACGACGTGGAACGGTTTGCAGTAGATGACGACGCTCGAGTAGAGGCTCAAATCGACGTCGTCGGGGATTTCGTAATTTTGGTCTCCAATGTTTCCTTTGAGACCGGCGAGCTCGATGTAGTCGCCGAGTTCTTCGCTGGTCGCCGGACTGGCTCCTGCGGCGAGGAGGACTCTCAGATCGGGCCCGTTGGTTACTTCGAAGTCTTCGAATCGGAGGATGCGGGAACCATCCTCGAGTTGATATATCGTCGCTGTCCCTGACCCCTGATGGAAATCGTCGGCACCCTCAAACTGGCCACTTGCGAGGCTGGTTAGCTCGACCGGCGCCGTAGGTTGAACCAGACCGCCACCTCCCTCTTTGTCGGGCATCGTTTCATCGGTGGTGACATCGGGCGATTCTGCGGCATCTTTCATTTCGGCCTCGACTTCTTCCTGAGTCATGTCGTCGGGCACTTCTGCCGTTGCCGACAATGGGAATTCCTCGTTGACTTCGGTATCGAGGAAGAGTGGCGAGATCAACCACCATGCGATCAGCAATGCCGGGATTCCAATGACAACCGCTCCAATTGTGATGTTTCGTTTGGTGAAGAACTTCATGATGGGCATAAATCTATTGGGTCGGCCAGAAACCCGACGTAAAGCATCTGCTAAACGCGCCTAAAATTCTTCGCACCTTCAGGTGGTCCCACCGCCGAAGCTAGGCTATGGATTCGTCTATTTCTTCAGGAGATTCTGCCAAATGGGCACACCAATCACCATGGGACCAGAGGGTCTCAGCGTACCTTCCGACCCGATAATCCCTTTCATCGAGGGTGATGGAATTGGGCCCGACATTTGGGCAGCCGCGGTGAGGGTCTTCGACGCCGCCGTCGAAAAGGCTTATGGCGGCGAACGGAAAGTCGACTGGATGGAAGTCCTCGCCGGCCAGAAGGCCTTTGACGAAACCGGTGCATGGCTGCCCGACGAGACCGTCGACGCCTTTTCGACCTATCTGGTCGGTATCAAAGGCCCCTTGACTACACCGATCGGCGGCGGCATCAGATCGCTCAACGTTGCCCTGCGCCAATTGCTCGATCTCTACGCCTGCGTCCGCCCGGTTCGCTGGTACGACGGTGTCCCGTCGCCCGTAAAAGACCCTGGTGCCGTTGACATGGTCATCTTTCGGGAGAACACCGAAGACGTCTACGCAGGCAAGGAACTCGAAGAGGGGACTGAGGACGCACAGAAGCTGCTCGACTTCCTGGCAACGGAGTTTGGCTGGGAGATCCGACAGGACTCCGGGCTCGGTCTCAAGCCGATGTCGATCACTGGCTCCAAGCGCCTGGTTCGCGCTGCGATCAAGTACGCATTGGCCAACGGCCGTAAGTCTGTGACCCTGGTCCACAAAGGCAACATCATGAAGTTCACCGAGGGTGCTTTCCGCAGTTGGGGCTACGACCTGGTCAAGGATGAGTTCTCCGATGAGGCCATTTCATGGGAAGACAGCGGGGGAGAGCCAGGCGACAAGCTGTTGGTGCAGGATGTGATCGCGGATGCAATGCTCCAGCAGGTTCTCACCCGTCCGGGCAACTACGACGTGATTGCGACCACCAACCTCAATGGTGACTACCTCTCTGACGCCCTTGCTGCCCAGGTGGGTGGGATCGGCATCGCGCCGGGTGGAAACATCAACTACGACACCGGCGTGGCCATTTTTGAAGCAACTCACGGCACCGCGCCGAAATATGCGGGACTCGACAAGGTGAACCCGGGATCGATCATTCTCTCCGGCGAGATGATGTTCCGTTATCTCGGCTGGGACGAGGTTGCCGACCTGATCGTGAAGGGCATCGAGGGGGCTATCGCGGCGAAGACGGTGACTTACGATTTCGCCCGTCTCACCGACGACGCCACTGAAGTCAAGACCTCCGAATTCGGCGACGCCATCATCGCCCACATGTAAAACCGCAACCGGCGGCTCAAGCTGCCAATAGTGGCACTATCCGCGAGGAGAACAGGTAACTGGTCCTGTCGCGCCTTCTGTCAATGGGGCGACAGTCTCATTTTGCTTAGCTCTTGAATCGACGCCATAGTTACTCTCCGTGAGACCGAACCACGTCTCAGATGGAGGACCAATGAAGAGACTGATAATTCTCGCTGTCGCCCTGGCAACGCTCATGGCGACCGCGCTTCCCGTGATGGGTATCACCAAAGGTGGAACCCTTGACGGGGATGACCACCCCTACGTCGGGATCTCGATCCACGACGTAGACGGGGAACCGTCACACCGGTGTTCGGGTGCGTTCATCGATCCCTACACGTATGTGACCGCGGGCCACTGCACGTTCGGCACTTCGGGCGGCCGGGTCTGGCTCGAGTCGGATATTCAGGGCATCAACGACATCACGGGGTATCCGTTCGCTGGGGGCACGAGCTTCGAAGCTTCCCATGCGTACACGCATCCGCTGTATGACGACAATGCCTTTTACCTGTACGACGTCGGAGTGATGACTTTCGATGAGCCTGTGATTTTGGACAGGTACGCCTCCCTGCCCGGTCGCGACTCGATGGACAGCGTTGGTGTCGGACGGAACAACCCCGACGCATTGGTCACCGCGGTCGGTTACGGGCTGCAAAATGCCAACAAGAACCACACAGTGGCGGACAAGATCCGGATGCAGGCTGATCTTATGGTCGTCAACACCAAGGGCGTTGCCGGTATCGGTTCGATCAACCCGGGTCAGTCAGCCGCTTTGAGTGGTGACGCCAAGCACGGTGGCACCTGCTTCGGCGACTCCGGTGGCCCGATCCTCCAGTACGGGACGGACACCATCTGGATGGTCAACTCGTTCGGTCTGAACGCCAACTGCGCCGGTATCGGCGGCGGTTACCGGATCGACCGGATCGACGACTACAACTTCTTGAGAGACCTGGCATCAGGGCAGCAAGAGTTCTAGAACAAGCCATTTCGAGTAGTGAAAACGGGCCCTTCGGGGTCCGTTTTCATTTGAGCGGTCTAGCCCCGTCGGGCCGCGATGATGGCGAGGAGTCGCAGCATCTCGATGTACAGCCAGACGATGGTCACCATCAGCCCGAAGGCAGCAAACCAGGAGAACGCCTTGGGCGCCCCGCTCCGGATCCCGGATTCGATCACCTGGAAATCCAAAAGCAGGTTGACTAGGACGCTTCTACGTGGACCGGTCCCCTCATGAAAACCCTGTAAATGACCAATCCTCCAGGGGCAGCGGCTTCGAATCAAACCCGAGGAGGTCATCCGGCCTCCAGAGAAGAGGAGGCAAATATGAAGCGATTCGCAAAAGGCACGCGGATGACCGTGCTGCTCGTTGCGATGGCTCTCGTCGGTCTCGCTGCTATCCCGGCAACGCTGGGTGCGGCCGATCACCTTGATGCTCCCGGACTGACCTCGCCTGGTGGCGATGGTCGTTTGGACATCACTGACGTGTATGCGTTTAAGAATGGCGCAAATACGGTGCTCATCATGGGTGTAAACCCAGCTGCCGGGGTCTTTAGCCCGGAGACGTTCAATCAGAACGCCAGCTATGAGCTCAAGATCGACAGGAACGGCGACGCCAAGGAAGACTCGACCTTCAAGGTCGACTTTGGCGCGCCTGACAGCAATGGAGACCAAAGCGTTCGACTGCGTAAGGTACCCGCCAAAGGCGGGGCCGTAATCGCGGAAGGCAAGACCGGAGAAAACATTTCAGTTAGAGGCGGCGGGACTTTGACCGCTGGCCTGTTCGACGATCCGTTCTTCTTCGATCTCAACGCCTTCCTCGGCGCTTACGCATTCTGTGAAGCTGAAGGACCCGGGACCAACACCGGCAGCGACTTCTTCGCAGGATTGAATGTCTCGGCGATCGTTCTCGAGGTCCCCTCGAGTTCACTCGGCCCGGACAACATCGGAGTTTGGGCACGTACCGAACTCAACGGCGACCAGATCGACCGTATGGGTCGACCCGCCATCAACACGGTGTTCATTCCTTCGGATTCGAAGAATGCGTACAACGAGTCGAAGCCTCGACAGGATGCCAAACGGTTCAGCCAGTTCCTCGGCGATCTCGCCCCGGTTCTGCTGCCCGACATCCTCACGATCGATACATCGAGCAGTGCTGGATTTCTCAACGGACGCCAGCTTGCCGACGACGTCATCGACATCGAGTTGCAGGTGATCACCGGTAACCCGGCCGCCGGCGACTGCGTCGACGGTAACGATGTGGCCTTCCCCGGTGCGTTCCCGTACCTGGCGGAGTCCAACTAGCCAACGCTGAGTCAAGGTGGGTCGGATCGCCGGCCCACCTCGATTCCTTCAGATATGAGAGAGAAATACATAAACATGAAGCGTTTGGGAACAATCCTGTTGGCCACCGTCGTCATCGGTGGGATTGTCCTTGGCATCGGACCGAGGTTCAAGGATGCCGCCACGCCCTCCGGCACCCCGTCGATCCAGGCGATGCCGACTGCACAGGCGATATCCCTGTTCCAGGGTCGGGTCGAAGCCAACCAAAGTGACGCGGTGAGTTCCACCATTCTCGGGGAATTATTCAGTCAACAGGCGCGGGAAACCGGCGACGTCTCCCGACTTGACTCAGCCGAATCGGCACTCAACCGGGCCCTCGCGGCACTACCTGGCTATCCACGGGCACAAACCGCCCTCGCCTCCGTTTATGTAGCTCAACACAAGTTTTCCGAGGCCCTAGATCTGGCCCGGATCGCCGACGAAGCCGACCCGGACGGCGGGGCAATCATCACCATCGGCGACGCCCAGCTTGCACTCGGCCAATACGAGGCCGCGCAACAATCCTTTCTCGAGGCGATCGGCCGTTACTCGGCTCCGGCGGTAACAGCTCGTCTTGCCCACATCGATGAGATCTACGGCGACCTCGATGGGGCGAGGTTGAGCGTGGATAAGGCCACAACCGTGTTCATCGGGTCAGGCGGGTCAGGTGAAGCCGCTGCCTGGTTCCAGATGCGGCGTGGTGACCTCGCATTTGCCGATGGGGACTATCCGGCAGCACTCGACGCATATCAGCAGTCTCTGAATATTCTCCCCGAGTACCCGGCATCTCTTGCCGGGGCGGGCCGTTCTTTGGCCGCGCTCGGCGACATGGCCCCGGCAATTGGCAGCTATGAGAGTGCCGTTGCGGTTCAACCCCTTCCTCAGATATTGCTCGAACTGGGTGAGCTCTACCTTCTGAACGATCAATACGAAGAGGCGGAACGGGCATTCGGAACGATCAAGGTTGTCGGCGATTTGACCGATGGTCTATTCGATCTATCCCTCGCATTTTTTGAGGCAAATCATGGAGATCCCCAGGTGGCTGTGACCACCGCAGAACAGTTGGTTGAGGCTCGCCCCGACCTCTTTTCCTATGACGCTTTGGCCTGGGCGTACTACCGGGCTGGCAGACTGGACGAGGCGAGAGCGGCGTCTGACCAGGCAATCGCAACCAGCCCCGCGGTGGCTTCAATCTGGTATCACTCCGGTGCGATTCATGCCGAGCGAGGCGACAACGCCGCGGGTATCGCTGATCTCAAATGGGCTCTGGAGCTATCACCTGAGTTCAACCTCACGTCGGCTGAGCACGCTCGCGATCTGTTGGAGGAACTCGGACCGTGAGACGGATGCGCTTTCTGTTCGTCCTTGCAATCCTGATGATCCCCGTTGTTGCATCAGCGCATCCCCTTGGGAACTTCACGATAAGCCACCACGTGGCGCTGGCCGTGAAGGACGATTCGGTAGACGTCAACTATCTGGTCGACATCGCCGAGATTCCCGCCTTCGTCGAGATCGACGGTCTCGACATCGACGGCGACGGGACGGCCAGCGAGAGTGAACTCGCTGCATATGCGACTTCATCGTGCCCTGAGCTCGGTCATGGACTCAACTTGCGTCTGGACGACGAGATTCTTGACTTGACGACCACCGCGTCGGAAGCGACTACCCGACCGGGCCAGAACGAAGTTCCCACCCTATTCGTCGAATGTTCCTTCACCGCTGCCGTCGGGGTGGGAGTGCTGACGGTCGACAACATGAACTTTCCCGAACGAATCGGCTGGGCGGAGATCATCGTCTCCTCAGAGTCGGTGCCGATCACAACCGATCTAGCAGCAGATTCGCAATCGGCTTACCTCACGTCATACCCGCAGGGGGATCTCGCCGCCGCTCCCGATATTCGCACCGGGTCGGTGATAATCGGGCAAGGCACTTCCGTCGCCGGGGCGGCCGCACCGTTCGTTGCTCTCAGTTCGGCGTTCGAACCGGAAAACACCGGGTTCGTCGCCGGACTGCTGGCTCTTGGGGCCGCGCTGGCCCTGGGCGCCACCCACGCGTTGGCCCCGGGACACGGCAAGACCATCGTCGCCGCCTATTTAGTGGGTACCAGGGGAACTCCGCGGCAGGCCTTCGTGCTAGCCGGGTCAACTGCGATCTCTCACACAGTCGGAGTCGCCATTCTCGGTGTTATGGCTGCGACCGCTTCTGTGGCGTTTGAACCAACCGTCTTCTACCCGTATCTCGCCACGATCGCCGGGGTGGTGATCCTGGTGGTCGGCGCAAGGCTGCTTTGGCTGGCACTTCACCGCCGCGGGCACGGTCATTCACACGACCACGAACATGATCACGCACATGGTCATGATCATGGAGAACACGGTGACGGTGGGCATACCCATAGTCACGATGAAACCCACACCCATGAAACCGGCGGAGATGGCCAACCTGAGCTGGGTTGGAAGGCGGTGGCGGCGCTTGGATTTTCTGGAGGCCTTGTTCCGTCGGCGTCCGCTGTGGTGCTTCTTCTCGGTGCCATTCAGCTAGGCCGAGCCTGGTTCGGCGTAATGCTGGTAGCTGCTTTTGGAATTGGGATGGCAAGCGCACTGGTCGGCTCCGGATTGTTGGCCGTAGCAGCTCACCGTTATGGCTGGAAATGGTTCGCCGGTCGGCGACCTCAGTCAAACCTCTGGCGGTGGGTCCCGGTCACTGCCGCCTCGGCAGTGGTGCTCCTCGGTCTCGTCCTGACCGCCAACGCTGTCGGCGACCTACCCATCTTCTAGCCGTAGGGTTCCTCGCGTCGGTGGGCGACGCGTAGCGCCCAGAGTTGGGGCGGGAGTTGGAGAGCTAGCGGTCGCGGCCCATGTTGAAGTACTCCGGGTTGGGATCGAGGCCCGAAAGCAATGCCATCCGGTTGGAGAGCCCGTATACGCCTGTAATGGCGCCGATGTCCCAGATGTCCTCATCGCTGAATCCGTGCGAATGAAGGGTTTCGAAGTCTTCCTCTGACACCTCTTCGGGAAAACGGGCCAGCATCACGGCGAAGTCGAGCATTGCCTTCTGCCGTTCGGTGATTGGAGCC
>JBGTGL010000126.1:0-20161 GCA_041746755.1 Acidimicrobiia bacterium
TGATGACCACCCGCAAGGGCGAACTCAGCGTAATGGTCGATGAGTTCGTCGTCCTCCAGAAGAGTCTCCGGCCGTTGCCCGACAAGTTCCATGGCTTGCAGGATGTTGAACAGCGGAGTCGGCTTCGCTATCTCGACCTGATGGTCAACGATGAGGCGAGACATGTCGCCATCGCCCGGTCCCGAATCGTCTCGGCCCTCCGTCAGGAGTTCGAGGATCGGGGGTTTATCGAGGTGGAGACCCCCGTCCTCCTCGCCCAGGCAACCGGTGCCACGGCACGTCCGTTCTCCACCCACCACAACGCTCTGGGTCAGGACATGTATATGCGGATCGCCACGGAGCTGCATTTGAAGCGACTTGTCGTCGGGGGGTTGGAGCGAGTCTTTGAGATCGGGCGAATCTTTCGCAATGAAGGAATCGACTCGACTCACAATCCCGAGTTCACCATGCTCGAGGCATATCAGGCGCTGGCGGACTACCAAGACATCATGGTCTTGATCGAGGAGGCATTAGCCGGGGTCGCAGCAAAGGTCACCGGGTCGACCGAGATCACATATCAAGACCGAGTTTTGTCTCTGGCAGCACCGTTCCGCAGGGCGGCCATGACCGAACTGGTCTCCGGCGGACTTGGCGTCGATGTCGATCTCGACACCCCGATCGACCGACTGCGTGAACTGGCCGGGGCCAACGGAATCGAAGCGGATGCCTCTTGGGGTGCCGGTCGTCTGATATTCGAGATCTACGACGAGATTGTGGAGCCTGCTATCTGGGAGCCGACGTTCGTAACCCACTACCCGGTTGAGGTCTCCCCGCTTTCCCGCCGCAATCGGGACGACCCGAGGCTCGTGGATCGGTTTGAGCTGGTTATCGCCGGGGCTGAGTACGCCAACGCGTTCAGCGAACTCAATGATGCTGCCGATCAGCATGCCCGTTTTGTAGATCAGGCCGCCGCCCGTGACGCCGGTGATGATGAAGCGCATCCCGTCGATCTGGACTATGTCCATGCCCTGGAATACGGCATGCCCCCAACCGGAGGCCTTGGGATCGGGGTGGACCGGCTGGTGATGCTATTGACGAACCAGACTCACATCCGCGAGGTGATCCTGTTCCCGACCATGCGCACTTTCCCACCGACTCCTGACGATGAGGCGGACTAATCCCTCGCGGCCTCGACACGTTTGAGGAGAAACTGGCCGAGGGTTTCGAGGATGGACCGTGCTTCACCATCGGGGAGCCCCTCTAAAGCGCGTCCGGCAACCGCCAACCGGTCGTTGGCAGCTTCGAGCGCCATATCGATGTGCCCGCCCGAACGGATGATGCCGATCACTTCGTCGACGGTTTCATCGTCGTATGGAGCGCCCTCGCCCAACAGGCCTTTGATCCGGTCGCCGTCGGGGCCGGCCGCGGCGGTCAGCACCGGCATAGTGAAGGTTCCTTCTCGAATGTCGGAACCTGCGGGCTTTCCGATGGTTTCCTCGTCGGCAACGAGGTCGAGGGCGTCATCGGCGATTTGGAAGACCATTCCAACTTCCCATGCCCATGTCGATAGGGCCTCGACGACTTCTTCGTTGGCATCTGCTGCGATCGCTCCGAGACGCGCCGAGGTGCGCACCAGGGAGGCAGTCTTGCCACCGATCACTTTCTCGTAGTCCTCGATGGAGTGGGTGAGGTCGCCCTCCAGCTGAAGCTCTCGGGTCTGGCCTTCTACCAATTCGGCATAGGTGGCGGCGAGAAGACGGACCGACTCCTGGCTGAGATGGGTCGCGGCCACCTCGGATGCGCGGGCCATCAGAAAGTCACCGGCGAGGATCGCCACGGTGTTTGACCAATTGGCATTCACTGAAGGAGCCCCACGGCGGGTATCCGACTCGTCGATGACGTCGTCGTGATACAGCGAACCAACATGGATCAATTCGACAGAGACACCAGCTTCAACGGGTCTTCGGTCGTCAGCCGGCCCGAACTCGGCGGCCAGCAGGGCCAGTAGAGGTCGAAATCGCTTGCCCCCTGCGAGGAGAAGGTGCTGGGCGATCTTGGTCAGATAGGCATCGTCAGCCGTTGCCGCTTCCAGCAACCGTTCTTCAACCCGGGTAAGCGAATCCCATATTCGGGGAATGCGAATGATGCTTTGGAGGTCTTCCATTGATGCCGATGCTATTACAACATGAACGGCATCATCACTTCGATGGGATTGGAAAAATCGTGCCGGTGGTAAACTCGGGTATGTCAGGGTTAGGAGACCAAGGTGTTTGAACGGTTCACTGACCGTGCCCGAAGGGTTGTCGTCTTGGCCCAAGAAGAGGCACGGCTACTTAATCACAACTACATCGGGACCGAGCACATTCTGCTCGGCCTATTAAACGAGGGCGAAGGAATCGCAGCCCAGGCTTTAGAGAGCCTGGACATCGACCTCACTTCTGTCCGTGATGAAGTGGTCAAGATCATCGGTCAGGGAAAACAATCGCCGTCGGGGCACATTCCATTCACCCCACGAGCCAAGAAGGTCTTGGAGCTCAGCCTCCGCGAAGCCCTTCAGCTAGGTCACAACTACATCGGGACCGAACACATCCTCCTCGGCCTCATCCGCGAAGGCGAAGGGGTGGCAGCGCAGGTCCTCCAACAGCTCGGCGCCGAACTGCAGAAGGTGCGCCAGACTGTCATTCAGCTTCTGTCCGGACCGGGCGGCAGCGAAGAGCAGGCCCCGCAGGCGTCCGGGTCAAGTGGCCGCGGCGAGTCCGCTTCATCGGGTTCGACGGTTCTCGACCAATTTGGCCGCAACCTCACCGGACTGGCCAAGGAAGGCAAGCTCGACCCGGTGATCGGTCGTAACCGCGAGATCGAGCGGGTGATGCAGATTCTCTCGCGGCGCACCAAGAACAACCCCGTCCTCATCGGCGAGCCAGGGGTTGGCAAGACCGCCATCGTCGAAGGGTTGGCGCAGCGCATCATCGCCAAAGACGTGCCTGAGAATCTTCACGGGAAGAACCTGTACACGCTCGACCTCGGTGCCCTCGTTGCCGGGTCCAGGTATCGAGGTGACTTTGAAGAGCGTCTCAAGAAGGTCCTCAAAGAGATCAAGAATCGTGGCGACATCATTTTGTTCATCGACGAGATCCATACCCTGGTCGGTGCCGGTGCCGCTGAGGGCGCTATTGACGCTGCTTCAATTCTCAAGCCGATGCTGGCTCGTGGCGAGCTGCAGACGGTCGGCGCCACGACGCTCGAAGAATATCGAAAGTATCTCGAGAAGGATTCAGCCCTGGAACGAAGGTTCCAGCCGGTCCAGGTGGACGAGCCATCCGTGCCCGACACGATTCAGATTCTGATGGGTCTGAAAGACCGCTACGAAGCCCACCACTCCGTCCGCTTTACCGATCAAGCCATCGTCTCTGCGGCGAATCTCGCAGACAGATATCTGGCCGATCGATTCCTCCCCGATAAGGCGATTGACCTTATCGACGAGGCCGGGTCCCGGACCCGGATCCATCGCGATAGTGACGTTCCTGAGATCACCTCGATCGACGAGAAGCTATCCACTGTCCGTATCGACAAGCAAGACGCGGTGAATTCGGAAAACTACGAGCGAGCCGCCGTCCTACGTGACGAGGAGAGAGTTCTTCTTTCCGATAGACTCGCCCGCGAGGCCGAGGTCTCCGAAGGCGGCTGGGTCATTAACGAAGACGGAATTGCCGAAGTGCTTGCGCAGTGGACGGGTATTCCTGTTCATCGTCTTACCGACGAGGAGACGGCGCGACTGGTCCAGATGGAGTCGGAGCTCCACAAAAGAATTATTGGCCAGCACGACGCAATCGAAGCTGTGTCCAAAGCGATCCGACGCACTCGTGCCGGGTTGAAAGATCCCCGTCGGCCCGCCGGGTCATTCATTTTCCTCGGCCCGTCGGGAGTAGGTAAGACCGAAACCGCCAAGGCCCTGACCGAGTTCTTGTTTGGGCAGGAAGATTCTCTCATCCAACTAGACATGTCGGAGTACATGGAGAAGCACACGGTGAGCCGCCTGGTCGGGTCGCCACCTGGCTATGTGGGCTACGACGAGGGTGGCCAGTTGACCGAGGCAGTTCGGCGTAAGCCATTTTCGGTTGTTCTCTTTGACGAGATCGAAAAAGCCCATCCCGATGTCTTCAACACCCTGCTCCAGATTCTCGAGGAAGGGCGTCTGACCGATGCCCAGGGTCGCACGGTCGACTTCAAGAACACGGTCATCATCATGACCTCCAACCTCGGCACCCGCGACCTTCACAAGAAGGCCGTCGGATTCCATCTCGAAGATGCCGAGCACAGCTACGAGTACATGAAGGAAAAGGTCACCGAGGAACTCAAGAAGCATTTTCGGCCGGAGTTCATCAATCGGATCGACGACATCATCGTCTTCCATGAACTTGAGATGGATGAGTTGAAACTGATTGTCGATCTCATGCTGGAGCGGGTGAGAGAGCAACTGACGGCGCAAAAACTCGACCTTGTCCTGACTGACGACGCCAAAGAGCATCTGGGGACTCAGGGGTACGACCCAGAGTTGGGCGCCCGGCCGCTTCGTAGGGCCATCCAACGTCTTCTAGAAGATCCCCTCTCGGAACGAGTCCTGCTCGGTGAGTTCAAGGCGGGGACAACGATCCTGGTCGGTTTTGACGCCGACAACGCCGAACTGACCTTCGAGGCCTTCACCCCGACCGATACGCCATCGGTCGAGCTTGCCGGCACCGACCAGTAATCCCTTAAGAATCAAGGGGAATCACCCGATTCTCTAGGGCAAGGTCTTTATGCCCGTATTTCTTACTGCCATCCTGTTCGCCGTCGCCGTCACCGGAGCTCCCGCTCCGGTTGAATACGTGCCGGCCAGCGATCAGGCTCTCACCGTCGATCTCGAGATCGACGGTTACGTCAATGGCCGCATGGACCCCGATCGAATGATGTCGTATCGCGGGTGCACGTTGGAACGAGATGCCGCCTACACCTATGCCTTGATGATGGATGCCGCCGAAAAGGCCGGGGTTCGGCTGGAGCCGATCGACTGCTATCGCACTTTCAAACATCAGAATTCGGCGTACAACCGGCGATGCCCTTTTACCGATGTTCCTCAATACGAAACCGACCCAATCACCGGCGACAAGTACCAGATCGGGAGCCGTAACTACCGGGTGTGTACCGGCCCTCCGACGGCCCGTGCCGGTCAGTCCAATCATGGTTGGGGTCGGGCGGTCGACTTCAGCGACGGCAGTGGCGAGCTCAAATGCCGTGATCGGGCGTTCTTGTGGCTGCAGTCAAATGCCCTTCAATTTGGATGGGTCCATCCGCCCTGGGCTCACTGTGGACGTAAGACTCAGGAACCATGGCACTGGGAATACGCCAGCCTGGTCGACGTCAGCCTGCTCCCGTTGCTCACCCTCAACGGCGAGCTCCTTCCTCAAGTCGAATAGCGCCGCCGTCCGCGTTCCTTACCCGCTTGCGGGGCAGGTGGCTCCGCCAAGGAAGAGGCGGAGACGGATGCTCTCCCCCCGGAGGGAACGACGGGGGGAGTACCGCCGAGGAACGAGGCGGGGAGGGGGGACGGTACCCACCAACTCAAGCTCTAGTCGCGCATCCTTCGGCTAGTTTGTTGCCATGACTTTCGACGTGGTTGTGGTTGGCTCGATCAATTATGACATCAGCGTTTTGACCCCCCGGCTTCCGAGGCCCGGTGAGACCCTGATCGGGACCGAGCACTTCTTCGGGCCTGGAGGGAAAGGGGCAAACCAGGCGGTCGCCGTGGCTCGCCTCGGAGCCAGCGTTGCCCTGGTTGGTTCGGTAGGGTCGGACGAGTGGGGATTGTCTCTGGTGACGGGATTGGCTGACGAGGGGATAGACGTTGCGGCGGTCGCTACGGACGAGCGTGCTTCGACCGGCATCGCCGTCATAACCATAGATTCCAACGCCGAGAACACGATCGTGGGCAGTCCCGGGGCCAACATGGAGATGACGCCAGCATATGTTGCCGGCTTCGAGGAGCTCATTGCGACTGCAAGAATTGTGCTCGTTCAATTAGAAATCCCGTTGGGAACGGTGCAGGCTGTCGCCAGATCCGCCACGGGGACTCTCATCCTCAACCCCGCGCCGGCCCAAACATTGCCCGAAGACCTTCTCAAGAAAGTCGACGTCCTGATTCCGAATCGATCGGAGCTGGCGCTTCTCGCCGGCTATGAGGTTCTCGACGGAGTTGACCGGGTGGTTTCGGCCGCAGGTTCGCTCCGACCGGAAGGCACCACTGTCGTGACTCTGGGGACCGACGGAGCGGTGCTCATTGATGAAGGCTCAGTAACCCGGATACCAACCTTCCCCGTCGATGCCGTCGATCCCACCGGAGCCGGCGACGCCTTCTGTGGCGCTTTCGCCTACTCCCTGAGCCAGGGCATGAGCCAGGAGGAGGCGGCGCGGTTCGCCTCGGCCGCGGGGGCGCTCTCGGTGACCAAGAAGGGAGCTCGTGAGGGGCTACCCACTAAGGGCGACGTTGAAGCCCTCCTCGCCGGTTGATACTCTGCCCGGCATCAGCACACCCATAATCATTGATACCGACCCGGGACAGGACGACGCCGTTGCGATTCTCCTTGCCCTCGCCAGCCCCAAGGAGCTCGACGTTTTGGCCATCACTGCGGTCGCTGGCAACGTCCCGCTCGACCTGACGGTCATCAACAGCCTCGCCCTTGTTGAGTTGGCCGGCCGGACCGATGTGCCGGTATATCGCGGATCGGTACGACCCATGGTTCGGGAGTTGATAACTGCGGAATATGTCCATGGCCCGACCGGCCTCGACGGCGCCGACCTCCCGCCACCCACGCTCAGCGAAGCACCGGGGCACGCTGTCGACAGGATCATCGAGATCGTTTCAGGATCTTCTGTTCCCGTCACGCTGTGCACGCTCGGCCCGCTCACCAATATCGGACTAGCCCTGGTTCGCCAACCGGACATCGTTGACAACATCAGCCAGATCGTGATGATGGGTGGCGGGTTCTTCGAAGGTGGCAACACCACCCCGGCCGCCGAGTTCAATATCTACGTCGATCCCCACGCAGCCCATGTCGTTTTTGCCAGTTCCGTCCCCAAGGTGCTTATGCCCCTCGATGTCACCCATAAGGCACTCACAACCCCGGACCGTCTGCAGCGCTTCAGTGACCTGGAGACGCCGGCAGGCAACGCAGTGGCTGGCATGTTGGGCTTCTATGACCGATGGGACAAGAACAAGTACGACCTTCCCGGTGGCCCGCTCCATGATCCCACCGTTATCGCCTACCTGCTCCAGCCAGAGTTATTCATCGGTAGGGAAGTCTCGGTGGAGATCGATATTGCGCCAGGGCCGACCCTGGGCATGACAGTTGTCGACTGGTGGGGAGTGACCGATCGACCACCGAACGCCACAGTGATGAACGAGATCGATGCCGATGGGTTTTACGACTTGCTCGTCGAACGGATCGGTCGGCTCTGAACCGGGAGGCGAGTCCACCAAGTGGCCGCTTCTCATCGCCATAGATCGTATTTCCCCACTAACCTGAGTGGCGGGCGGACTACTCCGCCCTATTCACACACATCACGGAGGAAATAACAACGTGAAAAGATATGTACGAGTGATTGCTCTCCTCGGCGCCCTGACCCTGGTCCTTGCGGCCTGTGGTGACGGTGACGGCGGAGACAGCACCACGACCTCAGAGGCGGCGGTTGAAGAGACCACCACCACTGAGGCGATGGTTGAAGAAACAACCACGACCGCAGCAATGGCTGAGGGCGAACCGGTTGCCGTCTGTTTGGTCACTGACCTTGCCGGCGTCGACGACCGAAGCTTCAATGCCGCTGCCTGGCAGGGCGTCCAGGACGCCGTAGAAGCTGGCGGCGCCGCTGCTGACCCGTTGCTGCTGGAGTCCGATGAGCAGGCTGACTACCAGCCCAACATCGACCAGTGCATCGCACAGGGCGCGGAGCACATCGTGACGGTCGGATTCGAGCTTGGAGACGCTACGGCAACTAACTCCGCGGCCAACCCCGACATCAACTTCACCATTGTCGACTTTGCTTACGACCCCGAGATCCCCAATGTTCGTGGTTTGGTCTATCAGACAGATGAGGCGGCTTTTGCTGCTGGATATCTGGCTGCTGGAGTAAGCAAGACCGGAATTGTCGGTACCTATGGTGGTTTGAACATTCCGCCGGTTGCCATCTTCATGGATGGATTTGCCAAAGGTGTCGCTCATTACAACGAAGTCAAGAGTGCTGATGTACGAGTCATCGGTTGGGACATCGATGCGGTGGACGGAACGTTCACCGGAACCTTCGACCCGGCCGACCCGACAGTTCGCTCTACCTGTGAGAGCATTCTCGATGAGGGCGCCGATGTCATGTTGCCGGTTGGTGGAGCCATCAACCTGCCGTGTGGTACCGCCATCCAGGACCGTGGCATCGATGCCGCTCTTATCGGTGTCGACCAGGATGCTTTCCTGGCCGCTCCGGAGGAATACCAGGACCTGTGGCTGACCACCATCGAGAAGGGCATTGCCATTCAGGTGATGCGCTCCATCGTCGATCAAGCCAACGGCGAATGGACCCCCGGTGTGGCTAACGGCACGCTCGAGAACGAAGGTGTTGGAATCTCCGAGTACCACTCGTGGGACGACACCGTCTCGGATGAACTCGACGCCGAAGTGCAGCAAATACTTGCTGACATCGCTTCTGGTGACCTCGACTTCCCGAGGTATGCGCCAGCCCCCGAGTAGTCGCTGAGACAATCTCGAAATCAAAAAGAGCCCCGGCAACGCCGGGGCTCTTTTCGTTCTAAGGTACATTTCCCAATCTTTGAATGAGGAGACGTTTTGGCGCTGGTATTAGAAGGGATCACCAAGCGATTCCCCGGTGTCCTCGCCAATGACAACGTCTCGCTTTCGGTAGCACCCGGGGAGGTGGTCGCCCTTCTCGGAGAGAACGGTGCCGGCAAGAGCACACTGATGAACGTCCTGTACGGGCTTTACACACCCGATGAAGGCTCTATCACCATCGACGGTGAACAGAAGGTTCTCGGTTCCACGGCTGACGCTATCGCTAACGGAATTGGGATGGTCCACCAACATTTCATGCTCGTCCCTGTATTCACAGTCACCGAGAACGTGGTCCTGGGAGAAGAACCGACGGGGTTTGGGGGAGTCATCGACAGGGCACAGGCGAGAAAGACCGTGGTCGATATCTCGGAGCGGTACAACCTTCGTATCGAGCCTGACGCGTTGATCGAAAACCTCTCGGTTGGGGTCCAACAAAGGGTCGAGATAATCAAAGTCCTCAACCGGGAGGCACGATTCGTCGTGTTCGACGAGCCTACGGCGGTATTAACACCACAGGAGGTCGACGAGTTCTTCGGGATTGTTGAAGGTCTCAAGGAGGATGGCAAAGGCATCGTCTTCATCACGCACAAGTTGGGCGAGGCGATAGAGGTGGCCGACCGGATCGTGGTGATGCGAGGAGGCAAGGTAGTAGGGGAGGCACTGCCGGGCGATGTCACCCAGCAGGATCTCGCCAACATGATGGTGGGCAGGCCGGTCGATCTGACGGTGAACAAACAACCGGCTGCACCGGCGGAGAAGGTTCTTGATGTAAAAGATCTCGTGGTTCTGGACGAACGTAACGTCAAGGCCGTCGATGGTGTCAGCTTCCAGGTTCACAAGGGTGAGATTGTTGGAATCGCCGGGGTCCAGGGCAACGGGCAAACCGAGCTCATCGAGGGGATCACCGGTTTACGCCCCGTCCTCTCCGGCTCGGTAATGATCGGTACCACCGACATCACTGATTCTCAACCCCGCGAACTCCATCGACTCGGGGTGTCCCATATACCGGAGGATCGCCAGGGGAGCGGCTTGGTGCTTGATTTCACCGTCGCCGAAAACATGATCCTCGACTCCTACTATGCGCGCCCGTACTCCAAAGGGGTGCTGATGGACTGGGGGGTCACTAAAGAGATGGCCGCACGATTGGTGGATCAATACGATGTACGGACACCGGGGATCGAGGTGGCGGTTTCAACCCTGTCGGGTGGAAACCAGCAGAAGGTAATCGTCGCCCGGGAGTTCGAGCGAGAGGTTGAGCTGGTTATCGCCGCCCAGCCGACCCGTGGAATCGACGTCGGGTCGATCGAATACATCCATTCTCAGATAGTGGCCAAACGCGATGCCGGTGCGGCCGTGCTGGTGGTTTCTTCCGAACTCGATGAAATTTTAGCCCTCGCCGACCGCATCCTCGTCCTCTACCACGGCAAGATTGCTGGCGAGTTTGCGCCGGATGCGGCAATCACCGATATCGGGTTGGCAATGCTCGGGTCGACAGGATGAGCGAAATCGATACTCCGGTAGCCGTCGAGCCGCCTCGTCCAGAGCGACCGTCGTGGATGGATCGGGTCACCGGAGTGGGGACGTCAGTTGGTCGGTCATTGCTGCTGCCGACGCTGGCTCTGATCACTGCCCTGATTATCGGCGGTTTCATTATTGCCCTCTCCGATATCGACAGTCTCAAGCTCCTGTTTTCTGATCCAACCACTGCCATTAGCCAGATGTGGAGTGAGGTGTCGGCCGCTTATAAGGCTCTTTTCCAGGGATCGGTTGGCTCCATCAACGCGATTTCCGAGACGCTCTTTGCCGCGACTCCTCTTTTGCTGGCAGGTTTGGGTATCGCGGTTGGGTTCCGGGCTGGATTGTTCAACATCGGCGCCCAGGGCCAGATGCTCATTGGTGGTTTACTCGCGACTTATGTAGGTCTTTATCTAAATCTGCCGGCGATCCTTCACATCCCTCTTACTCTGGCCGGCGGTCTGGCCGGCGGAATGCTCTGGGGTGGTCTGGCGGGTCTTTTGAAGGCGAAGACCGGAGCACATGAGGTCATCACGACGATCATGCTCAACTTCATCGCTCTCTTCTTCATGCAGTGGGTCCTCACCACCTCAGGCATCCAGGACCCCGGGCGGAACAACCCGGTTTCGGCGGCCCTCCCCGAATCGGCACAACTGCCCAAACTCTTTGGCGAGCAGTACCGGGTAACCATTGGTTTTCTGATTGCAATCGTCGCAGTTTTTGTCGTGCAGTGGCTTTTGTATCGGTCCTCGATCGGCTTTGAGTTTCGTGCCGTCGGCTCTAATCCTGAGGCCGGTCGATACGCCGGCATGAACGTGGCTGTAGTCGTAACTCTGGCGATGGCCATCGCTGGTGGCCTCGCCGGTATAGCCGGGGCCAATCAGGTGATGGGGTTGGAGCCTTATAAAGCTACTCCTTCGCTGGCCGGGTTTGTCGGGTTCGACGCCATCACGGTGGCCCTGTTGGGCCGCTCCAATCCAATTGGTGTGATGTGGGCGGCGATACTGTTCGGAGCCCTCTCTGCTGGAGGACGCGAGATGCAGGGCGCGGCGCAGGTGCCGATCGATCTGGTCGTGGTTCTTCAAGCCCTAATTGTGATTTTCGTAGCGGCGCCAGGTTTGATCAGGGCTATTTGGAGAGTGAAGACGGACGACGCTGAGACAACAACCCAGGTCAGCTCCGGGTGGGGATCATGACAGCTGCTCTCGACCTCGGGATCGAAACACCGCCGGTTGTCGAGCGAACTAGCACCGAAGAGCGCCGTTCCACAATTATCGGAATTGTCCTGATGGTGCTCGCTGCGGTTGTTCTGGGCGTGTTCGCGTTCGGGGTTCCCGCCGATGCCACATCGACATTCAATCTCAGCCTGCCGACCGACTCGACCCAAAATTTGTCGCTGAGTTTCAATTCCCGAATTTTCTCCGGGGTTGCGGCTGTTCTCATCTTTGCTCTGGGGGCCGACCGTCTGCGCCGTCGCAATCTTCGTTGGACCAACGCCGCTCTCGGTATTGGACTTCTTCTTTTTGTTCTGTCGTTCCTCGCCTGGGCTGCCGCCGATAGCTCTTTCAGCCTGGTTGGAATGTTGCGCTCGACGGTTATCTCGTCAGTGGTGATAACTCTGGGAGCCCTAACCGGATTGACTTGCGAACGCGCCGGTGTGATCAACATCGGCATCGAGGGCCAACTGCTCTCGGGAGCATTTGTGGCGGTAATCCTATCGAGCGCTTTTGGCACGCTCGCGGGTGTCGCCGGTGGAATGATCGTCGGCGCACTTCTCGGCGCGTTGTTGGCGTGGCTCGCCATCCGGTTCACTGTCGATCAGATCATTGCGGGTGTGGTGATCAACATCCTTGCGGTTGGCCTGACCTCCTTCCTGGCGAGTCGGATCCTTTCCGAAGCCCAAGACTTGAATGCCCCGGCTCGGGTCTCGTCGATCCGGATCCCGATTCTGGCCGATATTCCGGTGATCGGACCAATGTTTTTCGACCACACCTTTTTTGTATACGTGACCTTCCTTCTGGTGATCGCCCTCCACTTCGGATTCTTCCGGACCAGGTGGGGGCTTAGAGCGCGGTCTGTCGGCGAACATCCGAAGGCCGCCGACACTCTGGGCATAGATGTACTCAAGGTCAGATACCGAAATGTCATCGGGGCTGGCCTGATTGCCGGTTTCGGCGGAGCCTTCCTCGCCCTGGCCCAGATCTCTCGATTCGAAGAGAATATGACAGGGGGAATCGGATTTATCGGGCTCGCCGCAATGATCTTCGGCCGATGGATGCCATTTGGAGCCCTCGCGGCCGGCCTGGTCTTCGGGTTCTCCGGGGCACTGGCCCAGAAGGTCGCCATCCTGGGGACCGGCATCCCCTCCGAGTTCATGTTGATGCTGCCTTATGTAGCCACCATCATCGTTGTGGCCGGACTGGTAGGCCGATCACGGCCCCCGGCCGCTGACGGCCAACCGTATATCAAGCAGTAGGCCCGCCCTTACGGAGCGACGGTGGTCGTGGTCGTCGGATCGGTGCTCGGCGTCGCAGCGGCCGCGGGACGTCCGATCGCGGTCACCTCGTCGATGGCCATTTCCCTGAAGACGTTCCCACCGACCGGTGTGGCGTTGAATGCGCTCTGAATTTCGATCTCGATCCAGTTGGCCCCCACCGTGGCAAAGGGAATGACTTGCTGGCCCGGAGTGTCCTGCAACTCGAATGAGAACGGGGCCAAAGAGTCGGACCCCTTGATAACCAATCCGCGGGCCCGATAGTTCTGCTCGAACTTGGTTGGATCGGTGATTCCCGTCCACAAGATCTGCTGGACGATCATCGGCTGGTCAAAGGTGAGTCGAATCGTGATTTTTTCGCCTTCGGGAATCTCCTCCCAGATGACCTGATACTGATCGGGTGTACCCGAGGTGAGGTTGGCGCATATGAAAGTGCCGATCGGTTCGGGGGTACAGGTCTGGCCAATTACTGCTATTGGGGCGTTTTCGGCCGCGGTCGGCGCCGTGGTCGTCGTGTTGCCGACAGTGGTGACCGTCGGGTCGTCCTCGCCTCCGAACACATTGAAAAGAAGCGCACCGATCACCACAGCGAACAGGAGACCGCTGATTCCCAACGCAGCGCGGACCCCGGCGTTGGCCTGTACTGCGGGTCGGGGAGCAGTGGGTAGGGGAGCCTGGCTGAGACGGGCTCCGCATTCCTCGCAGTGGCGGTTAGAAGCGGGGTTGATGGCCCCACAAGAAGGACACTGGATCTCGCTGCCGGACCGGGCAGGCTTGGCTGCGGGTCGGGATTCGGGCGGTGGCGGTGGCTCCTGAAGGTCGAATCGCTCAAACCCGCTCGAACTCACTGAAATGACGTTGGAACGATCGTCCGGGGTCAGCGGGTCGATGAAGGCGCCACAATTGGGACAGAACTGTTCATCTGTCGGAACGCTCGCGCTGCAATTGTTACATTTCCGTGCTGCCACGTCCCTCCTTCATCGCCTATTGTGCCACGGTGATGCTCGTGTTTGCTATCAGGACCTACGAACCCTGGACTATCGGTTCTTTGCTTGCGGCATTGATTTTCGCCGCGATCGGGGTGACTGCCTTGATTTTGGCTGTTCGAGGACGTAATCGTTAACCCGAGATGAGATTTTGATGGCTTTTAGATGTGAACAATGCGGCCACGATTCGCCGAAATGGATGGGATTCTGTCCCCAATGCGGCGCTGACAGCCCACTGGTCGAGCGCGATTCGTCCAAACAAAAGAAACAGAAACCGTCGAAAGCCATAGGGCTCCACCAGGCACGTGACCAGATCGGTGAGCGTTTCGGGGTCGGTTGGGGTGAGATCGATCGAGTGTTGGGGGGTGGTCTCGTGGCGGGTTCGGTGATCCTCCTCGGTGGTGAACCGGGCGTGGGAAAGTCGACTCTGCTGCTTCAGGTGGCCGGGTTCATGGCCGAACGAGGTGGATCTGTGCTCATCGCCAGTGCTGAGGAGTCGGCACATCAAGTGGCGATGCGCGGAGAGCGCCTCGGGCTCAGTGGAGATTTGATCCAATTGGTCTCCGACGATGACACCGATGCGATTGTGGCCCTCGCCGAGAAGACCCGGCCCGACCTCGTCGTAGTCGATTCGGTGCAGACGGTCGGAGTACGCGAGATTTCTGGCGCCCCCGGGGGTGTTGCTCAGGTGCGAGAGTCCTCTGCCCGGTTGGTCCGATTCGCCAAGACCAATCAGATCCCGGTGGTTCTCATTGGCCATGTGACCAAGGATGGGGGGCTTGCCGGCCCCAAACTCCTCGAGCACATGGTCGATGTCGTCCTCTATCTGGAAGGCGATCCCGATCGGGGGTTCCGTGTCCTCAGATCGGTCAAGAACCGTTTCGGTCCAACACATGTATCCGGAATGTTCGACATGCAAAGCGAGGGCCTGGTCGAGGTGGATGACCCATCCAAGCTGTTCCTCGCCGGATGGGAAACCGAGGTAGCCGGAACGGTGGTTTACCCCGCAGTGGAGGGACGGCGCGCCGTCTTGGTAGAGATCCAGGCGTTGGTCACCCGAACCAATCAGGCCCAACCACGACGTTCGATCCGTGGTCTCGATCCCACCCGTGTCAACCAGGTAATCGCGGTGCTCGATCGCCATGCCGGCATGAAGTTGTATGAGCATGAGGTGTATGTCAACGTAGTCGGTGGTTGGCGCCTCGATGACCCCGGATGCGACCTTCCAACCGCACTCGCGATCGCGTCATCGACGCTCGATAAGCCGCTGGGGCGGGTGGCAGCCTATGGCGAAGTTGGCCTGGCCGGAGAGGTTCGCAACATTCCGTTCGAGGCGAGACGGGTCGATGAGCTGAAACGGATGGGAGTTGAGCGCTGGATCGCACCCGGCTCGGGTGAGTCGATGAGGCTGACGACGGCGCTGCAAGAGTTCGGTCTTCGCGGCGGAGACGGCAAGTGATAGCCTGAATCCCGTGGGTGGTCAGCCAATCCAAGAAGTCCTAGAACGTCTCGCCCCGGGCACACCGATGCGTCGTGCTCTGGAGAGAATCATCCAACAGGGTAAGGGTGGTCTGTTGGTCCTTGGCGATGGGCCAATAGTAAGAGATGCCAGCTCGGGCGGATTCTCCTTGAAGGGATCTTCGTTCACGCCGGCCCGGGTGGCTGAGCTCTCCAAGATGGACGGTGGGATCGTGCTCGACGACACCTGGACGAAGATCGTCAACGCAGCTGTTCACTTCATCCCTGACGGGTCGATACCCACCGACGAAACGGGTGCCCGCCACCGCACTGCCGAGCGTCTTGCGGTGCAAACAGGCAAGGCGGTCGTGGCGGTGAGCGAAGGGCGCCGCGTTGCCACCCTGTTCTACAACGACGAGAAAATCGAACTCGCCTCTCCTACCGAGGTCGCGGCCCATGTCAACCAGGAGTTGCAGAGCCTCGATCGCCTTCGCCGTCGGCTCGACGACGCCGAGTCGCGGCTCACCCGCTTCGAGGTCGCAGGACTGGCCACATATCGCCAGGTGCTGACTGTGATCCAGCGCGCCGCCCTGGTCGAGAGGCTGGGAGCGATGGTGGCCGGTCGCGCATCCACCCTCGGCGATGAGGGGCGGATCGTGTCTTTGCAACTCAACGACCTTCTCTCCGGTGTCGAGCAGACCAAGCGCCTCGTTCTACAGGATTACCTCCGGCCGTTGCGGGCCGGCTCGGTGACTCGAATATCGGAGACCCTCGGCGACTTACCCGGGAGCGATCTCGAAGACCTGGCCCGAATCGGTAAAGAGATCGGATTCCCCGACATCGATGAGCCGGCTGCACCGCGTGGCCACCGGATTCTGTCCCAGGTGGGGCGATTACCCGATTCGGTAAGAGACGATCTGGTGAGGCATTTTGGCTCGCTGGGAAGGTTGCTCAGGGCTAGCCCGGGAGATCTGATTGAGGTCGAAGGCGTTGGAGATACCAGGGCCGAGCAGTTGCGCTCCTACTTTGATCGCCTCCAGTTGTTGGCTAACGAACTGGACCCGTTGTCGGATTGAGTTCTGTCACAGGTACACTCCGCCACCGTATATGGCTTCAAAAACTGCAAAGTACAACATCGGCGACAAGGTAGTTCACCCCCAACACGGTGCGGCCACCGTTCAAAAGAAGGTAAAACAGGAGTTCGCCGGCAAGAAGCAGGATTACTACATCCTCGAAATCGCCACCGAGCAACTGACCGTGATGGTTCCCTTCGACAAGGCCGACGACCTGATCCGACCGGTCATTTCCAAGACCAAGGCGCGTGACGTTCTCAAATCACTCAAGACAGAACCTGAAGAAGCCGGCTCGAATTGGTCACGCTGGTACAAGGTGCTGACGGAGAAGATGACGTCGGGTGACATTTTCCAAGTTGCCGAAGTGGTCCGCGATCTCTCGTACGCGCAGCAGACCAAGGGCATCAGCCCGGCGTTGAAACGGATGTTGTCCAAAGCCCGGACCACGTTGAGCTCCGAGCTTGCCTTCAGTCTCCAGGTCGACGAGGAGGAAGCTGTCAAGAAGCTCGATCGGGCCCTTCCCGTCATCGAGGTTGAAGACGGCGGATGAGTGCTGAGGCTCCGTCCCCGACAATGAGAGTCGGGTGGGGGTTCGACGCACATGCTCTCAACACCACCCCGCCGTTGATTCTGGGTGGGGTTGTCGTGTCTCAGGATTTCGGTGTCGAGGCCACTTCCGACGGCGACGTGCTTTCTCACGCGATCATCGACGCGGTCCTCGGGGCTTGTGTTCTCGGAGACATCGGGGATCATTTTCCTCCCGATGATCCGGCGCTCGAGGATGCCGACTCCATTGTTCTCCTCCAGCAGACTGCAACGATTGCCATGGCGGCGGGCTTTCTCATCACCCACGTGGATGGGACCGTGATAGTGGAAAAGGTGAAGGTGGCACCATTCCGCGCTGAGATCCGGGCCAAGCTGGCCGACGCTCTGGGGTTACCGATGGCGGTTGTCTCAGTGAAAGCGACCACGACTGATGGGCTGGGGTTCTCCGGTCGGTCGGAAGGTATTGCCGCGGTGGCGGTAGCCACCGTCACTCGTCGGTAGGTTCCTCGTTCTCACATGGCAAAAAAGCGCGAAAAACGCGTCTCTGTGCGCTGTGCGAACTGGATCAGACCTGGTTGATGAACGCCGACGCAGCCGCGACGTTCTCGTAACATCACCGGCTTATGCTTCGAATTTACAACTCGCTAGGTCGGACCCTCCAACCTTTCGAGCCACGCGAGCCGGGTAAGGCTGGTATCTATCTGTGCGGGCCCACCGTCCAGTCGGAGCCACATGTTGGCCATGGACGTTCGGCGGTCGCCTTTGACGTCATCCGGCGCTACCTGATGTGGAAGGGTTTTGAGGTGACGCTGGTCAGAAACATCACTGACATCGAGGACAAGATCATCAAGGCGTCAGAGGAATCGGGCGTACCGGTCGACCAGCTGGCGAGAACCATGGCTCAGCGCTTCCGCGACGGTTACGCCTCGCTGGGCGTCCTGCCTCCCGACTACGAACCGAAAGCAACAGAGACCATTGTTGAGATCATCATGTTGGTGAGGGCTCTGATCGAACGGGGGCTGGCCTATGAGTCCGAAGGGGATGTCTACTTCTCGGTGCGGGCATTGGAATCATACGGAAAGCTGTCGGGGCGGAATCCGGATGAACTGCGCTCCGGTTATCGCATCGAGATCGGCGAAGCGAAACATGACCCTCTCGACTTTGCCCTCTGGAAAGCCGCAAAGCCGGGCGAGCCAGCGTGGGACTCGCAGTGGGGCCCGGGAAGGCCAGGCTGGCACATCGAATGTTCGGCGATGGCACAGAAGTTTCTCGGACATGGATTTGATATCCATGGTGGTGGGACTGATCTGATATTCCCCCACCACGAAAATGAGATCGCCCAGTCAGAAGGGGCCACGGGCGAACCCTTTGCCCGTTTCTGGCTTCACAACGGAATGGTCAATCTCGGCGGCGAGAAGATGGCCAAATCGACAGGGAGATTGATCGACCTGGCGTCTCTGGCATCACAGGTAGGGGGCAGGCCGCTGCGATTTCTCATGGTCCGAGCCCATTATCGGTCGCCGCTTGAATACAGCCCGGACTTGCTCGATGAGGCCATCGAGGCGCTCGATCGTCTCGATCGGTTCCGAGAGCGAGGAATTGCCGGTGAACCCGACCCTACGGTCATGGCGAGTTTTACGGGAGCGATGGATGATGACTTCGGGACTCCGCAGGCCGTTTCGGTCCTTTTTGATGCCGTCCGGGAGGGCAATCGGGTGTTGGATGAAGGCGGCGACGCCTCGGGTCTGCTCGGTGCGGTGGAAGTGATCGTCTCGGTGCTTGGAATTGACGAGGGCTCGCTCCCGATGCTGGACGACATCGATCTTTCGTCCTTGGCCGACCGTTTCGGCATCGAGATGTCCGATCACGAGGCCACGATCGCACAGTTGATCGAGAAACGGAACGAAGCGCGTTCTTCCGGTCGATTTGACGATGCAGATGCCATAAGGTCGGGGTTGGAATCGGTGGGGATTTCGTTGGAGGATGGGCCTGATGGCACTCGCTGGCTACGGGACTAGGGTCGAGGGTGTTCACGCGGTCACTGCCGCTGTGGAGGCAGGCAGGGTTCTCACCCTGACCGTCGAGGCTCGAAGACGTGACCGGCCCGAAATCGCCCGATTAGTTCCCCTGGTTTCTGACGTTCGCATAGTCGATGATGCAAGAAAGTTTGCCGACAGTGAGTCTCCTCAGGGATTGGTCGCCGACTGCAGGCCGATCATTCCTGTTGATCTCGACTCCTTGATATCCGAAACGGCGGCGATCCTCGTCCTCGATCATCTCGAAGACCCCCAGAACGTGGGTGCGATCGTTCGTAGTGCGGTGGCAGCGGGATGTTCCGGGATGGTGTTATCCGGGCGCCGCTCGGCACCCCTGTCCGCTAGCGCTTTCAAGGCCGCGGCCGGCGCACTCGAGCTAATGCCGGTCGCTGTGGTTGGGTCGATTTCCGAGGCTCTGCAAAGGCTCAAAGGGGGCGGAGTGTGGGTCGTGGGACTGGATGCGACCGGGCCGGAGTCCCTCTTCGGCCTCGAGCTCCTGACCGAGTCGGTGGCTGTGGTGGTCGGCGCCGAAGGCGAGGGTTTGGGCCAGCTGGTGTCAAAACGTTGCGATGTGATTGCATCGATCCCGATGGCCGCCAACTTTGACTCTCTCAACGCCTCAGTTTCTGCTGCCCTCGCGGTATTTGAGATAATGAGGGTGCGTTCCAAACGCACATGATGCCGGGTTAGCTCAGTTGGTAGAGCAGCTGATTTGTAATCAGCAGGTCATCGGTTCAAATCCGGTACCCGGCTCCGTTTTGTAGTTCAGAGACACGCAACCGGTATAGTGCCGCGAACGTCGAACCCGGCTTCCAGCCGGGACGGGGAACCCGAATGTTCGGGGCGAATCCCTGGTTAAACCCAGGGTAGAGCACCTTCCAGCTCGAGCCCGTCAGCTAACCCCGTAGGCCCTGAGGAAGGTGGTTGGTCAATGGAACCATTTGCAGCGATCGCGCACGCCGATCTTCTCAAGCTTGTGCTTTCTATCGCCCTTCTACTGGGCACGGCCCGGCTCTTCGGAGAGCTGATGGAAAGAATCAATCAGCCTGCTGTAATCGGGGAGATCCTCGCTGGGGTGGTGTTAGGCCCATCGGTGCTCGGGTCGATCTTTCCTGCATTTGAGAATCTGGTAGTTCCTACTTCGGCAATCCAGTCCCAGTTGCTCGACGTGGTCGCGCTCGTTGGCGTGATGATGCTGATT
>JBGTGL010000127.1:0-5093 GCA_041746755.1 Acidimicrobiia bacterium
CGCCCTGGCCTTGGGCATCGTTGGATATTTGACCCTGCCACTCGTCCCGCGATCATCAAACTGTCTTCGCAAACCGATTCGGAGTGAAGATGTCGATCTATAAGAAGGCCATGGGGGAGGAGTTCGAAAGGCTCCATCCCAAGATCCAGGAACGATTCGGTTTCGACTCGACCGCCGGCTTCGGCTCTGTGGGTCGAGGAATCATGGAGACGATGGAGAGAGGCGGATGGTGGACGGTGCCCTTCCTTTGGATCGGGAGTCTGCGCAGCATCATGTTCCCCGACCGCGGCACCAACATCCCCTTCAGCGTCCACAACTACGCATATCGGGACAGGTTCGAACGGGAAACCGTCACCTGGGTGCGCTACTTCGAGTTTCCCGATCGTCGCCGTCATTTCGACGCCACCATGATCTATTCGGAGAAGCGGCAAACGCTGATCGACTATATCGGTGACCGCCAACATCTCGCAGTGGAAATCGAGTGCTCGGTCGACCCGGCGACCAAAGGGATGCACCTCCGCAGCGGGGAGCAGCGCTTCTACGAGCGCAGGCTCGCATTCAAGTTCCCGCTTTTTGCGTCCGGTGTGGCCGATGTCGTCGAGTGGTATGACGACGATACCGGGGAGTTCCGTATCCGGGTCGATGTCAAGAACAAGTACTTCGGGCTCCTGTTCTCATATCGGGGTCGGTTCCAGGCCGAGTTCTTCGAAGTCGAACCCGACAAGATCCCACCCTTCGTCAAGCCACTTCGCGAGGAAAGCCGCGAATAGACCGTTCTGTGAGTTGGTGGTGCCAGGACGCGATTTCCGCTCAGAGAGGGCCGAGTTTCGGGTTTGCCGAAACTCGATTCTTTCGGCGTAGCCGAAAGACGTTGACAATATGCATACCGGGTATGTATATTGATTGCATACTGAGTATGTAGACGCGAAAGGGCGTTCTGGATGGGACTCAAAGAAGGTTTGCTCTGTCTCCTTGCCAAAGGCGATGCCCATGGCTATCAACTGAAGACCGACATCGAATCGACCACCGGCGATATCTGGCAGGTCAACATCGGTCAGATCTACACCACATTGCAACGTCTCGAGCGTGACGGACTGGTCGCCAGCATCGAATCCAACGGCGACAACCGGGTGGTCTACACCATCACCGATGCTGGCCGTGAGGATGCACGAGACTGGATGGCGACACCCGTGAGCCTCGCCGCCTCAGGTCGTGACGAGATTTCTTTGAAGGTCTTGATGGCGATCGTGTCTGGAGTCGAAGAACCCCGTCGGGTAATCGAGAAGCAACGTGGCGCCACCATGACACTGCTCCAGGACTACACAACGCTGAAAGGCGACGAAAGCAACGACGACCTTGCCTGGCTACTTCATCTCGACCGTCTCATCCTCAGCGCCGAAGCCGAACTGAGATGGTTGGAGCGAGTCGAGGCCCGACTCGACTCCATGCCTTCGAGAGATGAAACAGTCGAAGTACCCAGCCCAATGACCGAAACCGCGGAGGTGAGCTCATGACCGAACCAATCCTCTCGATGCGTCGTCTCGGCAAGACCCACGGGTCGGGAGCGCAACGGGTTGATGCCCTGGTCAATGTCGATCTCGACCTGATGCCCGGTGAACTGATCGCCGTGACCGGCCGGTCCGGTTCGGGGAAAACCACTTTGCTGAATATGGCCGGCGCCCTCGACGAGCCGACGACCGGCGAGGTGATTGTCGCCGGTGAGAACCTGGCCGCCATGTCCAAGAACGACCTGGCCCGCATCAGGCGGGTCGCCGTCGGATACGTTTTCCAACAGTTCAATCTCTTGCCGTCGCTGACCGCCGCCGAAAACATCTCGCTGCCCCTTGAGCTGGATGGAATGAACCCAGCGGAGGCACGGAAGCTTGCCGAGAAGTCGCTGGAAGAAGTGGATATGGCCGGTATGGAGGACCGTTATCCCGATCAACTCTCCGGTGGTGAACAGCAGAGGGTTGCCATCGCTCGCGGTCTGGTCGGTCCCCGCTCTGTCCTTCTCGCCGACGAACCGACCGGCGCCCTCGACGAAGCAACAAGTGAGTCGATCCTCAAGCTTCTTCGGAGCCGGTGCGACGCAGGGGCGGCAGCATTGTTGGTCACCCACGAACCGGCCTACGCCGCGTGGGCCGACCGAGTGGTGCGACTTCGTGATGGCCGAGTGGAAGGAATTTCAGAGCGGACCAAAAGTCCGCTGACCACAGCCGACATCTCATGAGTGGCCGCAAGGCCGCCTACAAGGTGGCCCGGAAGAACGCGATCCGCAATCGGAAAAGGACCATCTTCCTTGTCCTGCTGGTTGCGGTACCGGTGGCTCTTGGGGTGGTCGTCGCGGGCATAGTACGGGCCAGCAGCCTCACTCCAGAAGAGAGGGCGCAGGCCAACTTCGGAAACGCAGACGCGAAGTTCTCGGTGTTCTCGCCGACCGGCGAGGTCTATGACTGGATTCGCGACACCCTCACCGAAACGGCACCCGGGGTCACTATCACCGAGTTACGTCAGTCATTCATCCGCGTTGGCGAGACCGTAGCGATATACGCCCAGGTGTGGGATCTCGACATGTCCGACCCGGCGACCCAGGGCTTCTTGGTCCATGTAGATGGGGAGATACCTGCCGCCCCTGGCGAGGTTGCAATCTCACCCACCCTGGCGGAGGAAATGGATGTCGAAGTTGGCGGCTCGGTCGAGTTCGAGACGCTCCCGTTCGGCGAGTTAACGGTTGTAGGCCTTGTCAGTCAGCCGTTCTTCAACCAGAGCTCCGATATTCTCCTCAGCCCGGGGGCGCTGAAGCCGTTGGTAGGAGACCCAGAACTTCTTCCCGAACCAAGCTTGCTCGTTTCCGGACCTGGGGCCGAGGAAGCGGCAATGCAGGTCACCGATCTCTGGTATAGCGAGGGCCAGCAGTTGTTCTGGCCGAAACCCGCGGTGGATCCACTTCCGCCCGAACTGTCTTTCTTGCAGGAAGACCCAAACACCTTTCTGCTACTCACCGAAAGCGATGTCGATCAGTTGGTCGATTTGGCTCGGAACGCTGATCCTGGTCCCGGTCAGACGGTGGAACAAATCGTATATGACGCCACATTTCAACTGATCTATGGCAGCGGCGAGTTCCGCGGGCTGCCCGACCTCTACCTCGAGACCCGCACCCAGTGGCTCAGTCAGGGAGTTTTCGAGGAGAACCCGGTCGTGGCCTCGACCGCAGCCGCCGCAATCGTGTTAGTGGAGGTAGCGTTCATTACGGGGGCCGCATTCGCCGCCGGCACCCGTCGCCGCCTTCGTGAGATCGGACTGATGGGTGCGAACGGCGCCTCCGAGAAACACGTCAGGGCGACCGTAGTCGGAGAAGGCCTCACTATCGGCGCGGTCGGAGCGGGTCTTGGTGTGGTACTCGGCGCAGCCGTGATGGTCCTGGCCCGACCCATCCTCCAACCCTTCGTCTCCAGGGTGATCACCGGGGTCGGGGTGACGTTGACTGATGTGCTCGGTCCAGTCTTGGTCGCAATGGTCGCGGTCGTGCTGGCTGTCTTGATCCCGGCCCGCACCGCGTCGAAAGTTCCAACCACCACTGCGCTACAGGGACGTATGCCTGCCCTATCTCCGAAGAAATGGGTCATTCCCGTGGGGATCGGGCTTGCCGCAGTTGGTGGTCTACTTATCTCTGTGTCCCTCGTTTCTACCAGCAATTATGCAGGACTTCTCGTTGGTGTTGGTGCGACTGGTGTGGTCGGCGGGGTGGCGATGCTCTCTAGCCCAATCCTTGCCGGCGTTGCCAAGCTATCCGACAGGGTGCCCGCGACAAGTCGGCTAGTGCTCAGAGATTCAGGGCGGAATCGAACCCGTTCGGCGGTTGCCGTTGCGGCGATCATGGTGATCCTTCTCGCACCGGTGGCTGCCATGGTGACTTCAGCCACCACAGCGGAGAAGAACCTCGCTTTTGGGCTCCCCGCTCCGTCTGATCATGTCGTCCTCAGCGGAAACTACGAGAACGTCACGTTCGGGGGAGCAAACCCGATAACAGAGAGCGACGTCGCTGCGCTCGCCGCGATCCTTCCGGAGGGCGATGTCGTCGTATTCGATGTGCTGGATCTCTTCGTGATGACCGACGCGATCCTGGAAGTCAGGGAATCCGGTGACGAGAACAGCGTTGCGAACGCGCAGTTCACCGATGTTTACGGAGTCGCAGTCGCGAGTACCGATCTCACGCGGGTCCTTGGCGACGACGGTGTTACGACAGCGGTCGATGCCGGAGACATTGTCGTCCTCGGGGTCGAGGAGCAGAAGACCAGGGTCGAGATCAACGGAGTCGAGTATCCTGCGCGTGAATACCCCGTCCCGGTCGTGCAGTGGGGCATGCCCCGGATACTGATCCCCGAGGCGATGGTGGCCCAATTCCCCGACGCCGAGACCAAGCCGATCGCGTTGTTCACGCTTGAGCGCGATTTGACCGACGACGAGTGGAACAGGTTAGGGTCGGCCAATCTAGAAGTAAACGCTGGCTATGGGACCCTCGACGAAGCGACCATCTACCTTCTGATGGGCGGGGCGACCCTGCTGGTCGTATTGATCGTCGTGGCATTGGTCACTGCAGTGTCAGCGGCCGAGGTCGACCAGGAAATCCGGACGATCGTTGCCATTGGAGCTCCAGGTTCGGTCCGTCGTCGATTCCTTGGTCTATTGACCGGCTACCAAACGTTAGTGGCGATGGCCCTCGCTCTTCCTCTGGGACTCGGTCTCGTGTGGGTGTTCAGTTCAGCTGCGGACTACATCCAAGCAGGGCCATTCGGCGTTGTTGATGGGTCGGCCATCACCATTCCCTGGCTCTGGCTAATCCCGTTCGCTGTCGTTCTACCGGTCATAATCGGATTCCTCACCCTGATTTCGGTCCGCTCGGCACCGGTAACCCCACCCCGCCGGGCTACTTAGACCGTTTTGTGAACGGAAATTGCGTCTCAGCCACTAAAACCCTTCACAGAACGGGTTTTAGATGATGCGGCCGGGGTTTTCCGGGTAGGCCTCACCGCTGAGGATTCGCTGTGGGCCGAATCGGGTTAGGTCGATCGAGGGCGTTTGCCCGGTGATTA
>JBGTGL010000128.1:0-4488 GCA_041746755.1 Acidimicrobiia bacterium
TGAACTTTTCGCCGCACCACAAAAGGCTAAACCGACCGGGCCGGTAGATAGGGGGTCTCCCGACCCACTCTTACTCCTCCCCTGGAGGCGGAGCTTGCGGATTCTTACTCCTCGCCCGGAGGCGAAGCTTGCGGATTCTTACTCCTCCCCCGGAGGCGGAGCTTGCGGAGCCGAACGGGGGAGGTGCCGAGACCGCTTTGGGTCGAGGCGGAGGGGGACCGTGAGACCGCGCGTAGACCTTGAGTTGGAGAGAACCAACCCCATCCGTCTCCGCCTCGTCCCTCGGCGGAGCCACCTTGCCCCGTCGTCCCTCCGGGGAAGGAATGGAGGGGGTATTCAGCTCCAGTTCGGCGGGCGTTTCTCCAGGAAGGCGTTAATTCCTTCCTTCACATCTTCTCCCATCGCGATCTCGGTCAGTCCGTTCTGGAGACGGTCGAGGGCGACGTCAAAAGGCAGATCCGCGATCGCGGCGAAGGCGTCCTTTCCAATGAGATAACCGCTCGCGCTGGCTGCCATTAGAGCTTCCACCACCCCGTCTACCGTTGTGTCGAGTTTTTCACGCGCCACGACACGGGAGACCGCTCCCAACCTCTGAGCCTCGTTTGGGTCGATCAACCTCCCCGTGAGCATTAGCTCCAGCACTGCTTTGCGGGGCATCGCCCGGAGCAGAACTGCCGAAATCATCATGGGCCACAATCCGACCTTGACTTCGGTGGTACCCAACTTGGCGTCGTCGACACAGATAGTCACGTCGCAGGCCACGGCCAATCCGAAGCCGCCGGCGAGGGCGTGCCCGTTGACCCGGGCCACGGTGGGCTTTCCGCCGCGCCACATCAGCCGGAAGAGATCTGCCAGAGCTCCTCGTTCCTGGTGCCGCCCTACCGGGTCGTCAACGAAACCAGCGGAGAGATCGCCACCGGCAGAGAATGCTTTGTCACCAGCGCCGGTGTAGACCAACACCCGAACTTCGGGATCTTCCAGGGCGGTTCGGGTCGCGTCCACCAATTCAGCCATCACGACGGTCGACATCGGATTTCGCCGCTCCGGGTCGTTGAGGGTAATCGTGGCCCGTCCCGACCCATTTTCATACAAAATCATCAAGTTTCTCCGCTGTCGCCTACCGGTGCCTTCGCATCGCTATTACCGTCGGTACCCATGCTATGGCTCGCGCTCGTTCTCTTCCTGGCACTTGCCACCGCGATGCTACGCGGAGGCCGGTTGACCAACCTCGGCGACATCGAGATGAATGCATGGTGGCTTCTCATAGTGGGATTCGGTTTGCAGGCAGCGACTCGATTCCTCCCCGATACCTCCTGGGCCGAAACCGCCGGACTCATCATGGTGCTGACCTCTTTCCTTCTGCTGATGATCCTGGTAGTGGTCAACCGGAAACGTCCCGGAATGTGGCTGGCCGGAGTTGGGGTACTGATGAATTTCACGGTGATCTCGCTCAATGGAGGAATGCCCGTGCTCACGGAGGCTGCCCAGGTGGCAAGCGGATTCACCCAGTCAGCGCCCGACATCGCCGGCTCTTTTAAACACGTTGTACTCGACGAGAGCACTCTGTTCACTGCCTTCGCTGATGTGATTCCGATTCGTTTCGTCGGCCATGGACAGGTGATCAGCCTCGGCGACGTCTTCCTCGCTGTCGGTCTGGGACGTTTCCTCGAGTACGAACTACGCAAGCCGCGCCGCTATTTCAAACATGGCGCCCACGCCGAAGCGGGTTCAGCCCACTAGATCGCGGGATTTCCCCAGAACTCCCCGTGCGGTGAGGATATGGCGCAAGGACCCCACCACCGCCGGGTCGAATTCGTAGGCGGTGCCCGCATGTAAGTGCTCCAGCGCCTGGAGGGGGGACCGCCCATCGCTATAGACCTGCCAGTCATAGGCGGCGGCCACCTTGATGATTCGAGATATCACGGATATGTCGGGGTCCGACTCCTCCCCGGGGCGACGGAAGGGCTCATATTGGTTGCGGACGTCGCCGGCAACTCGGTCGAGGTAGGGAGCCTCAGCGATGATTTCGGCACTCCAACGGGCGATGTCATCGGGGGTGTATCCCATCTTGAGGATCTGAGGCTCGTTGAGGCTCACCCGACCGATGTCATGCATCAACCCGGCAAATTCGATGTGCTCGACCTGGACCGGGCCGAGACCCATCTCCTTGGCGATGGAAGAGGCGATTTCCGTGGTCCGATCGGCGTGGCCGTTGACCCCCAGTCCGGAAACTTCGGGGATCCTGGCCAGGGCTCGGATGGTCTGTTTGTAGGTGACCTTGGTCTCCTGGAATCGAGCGAAGGCGCTATGAGCGAACGAGTAGGGAAGCAAGGCGATTGGAAGTGCCCACCATTTCAGGGGGGTGAGGAACAATTCGCCAAAGAGGGCCCCGGTGAAGGTGAGCCCCATAAAGACGTTGAGATCGTGAATTAATGACCGTGCCAGATAGGTGCGGGACAACTCGCTGGTTCCCAGAATCAGCATTGCCCGGAGCAGCACTTCGACACCGAGCCACGCAGCAAGTGCCACCGCGAATGGAAGTAGGTCTTCCCATCCCCCCTCGAAAGTGGCGAAGACACCAACCCGCATCGACGAGTAGACCACCCCGTACGTGACATACCCGGCGAACCGTCGAACCATTGTTGGGAGCAGTTCGACATGGGTTTCCCCCCGGGAGAGCCTGGTGGCCCAGACCCCGGCAAGCCCGATGCTGTAGACGACGATGGTCCCGGCGAGGTCGACACCACCCGCCGGCGTCACCAGAACCAGGGGTATAGCTGCCGCCACTGCGAGACCGGTGGTGAATCGGTTGCCCGAGTTGGAGGTGGCAACCCCGATGAGAGATCCGATAACCAGGGCGGTGACCCCGACAGTGAGCGCGAGGAGGTCGGACGTGGCCGAGGGGTAGGCAAGAATCCCAACGGACAACGCGGCGAAAGGGAACATCCACGACACGATGGCCACGGTGCGTTCGTTCCACTCAGCCACGAAGTGTCAACTCCGGCTCTTCGGCGAGACGACGGGCCATTTCTTCATCGTTGACGTGGGGCGCTCCCCAACGTCGGCCGGTCTTATTGAGGGCCTTTTCGAAAGCGTCGACCACATCGGGGTGGAACTGGCCACCAGAGTGGCGACGTAATTCTCCCAGGGCATATTGCTGGGACAACGCCATCCGGTAAGACCGGGCCGATGTCATGGCGTCGAACGAGTCGGCCACCGCCACGATGCACGATTCCAAGCTGGGTGACTTGCCCTCGACATGGCCAGCGCCCCCGTAACCGTTCCCGTCGAAGTGGCTGTGATGGCCCGACGCAATCTCCACCATCGGTTGCAAGAAATCGACTTCTGCGAGAATCTCCTCGACGAGGTGGGCGTGTTCCTTCATGATCTCGTACTCGCCCTCTTCGAGGCGGCCCCGTTTCCTGATCAGATCCGTGGGCACAGCCAACTTCCCCAGATCGTGGATCAGCGCCGCCCACCGGATCTCCTCCAATTGGGTGCCGGTGAATCCGAGCTCCTCACCTATGAGTTGGGCGAAGTGGGCGACACGTTCGGTATGGCCCCGGGTGTACATGTCCTTCGCCTCGAGAGTCTTGACAAACCCACGGAGCGAACCGATGTGTGAATCACGGAGTTGGGCGAAGGCATACAAAGACATATGGCCGATTCCATACACCCCAACGATGAGAACGAGAATGGCAGGACGGTCGGCGATCAGATAGGCGGCGCCAATCATGCCACCGAGGAGTGCCATGGTCACCTGGCCACTGAAGAGCACCCCCATCTTTGACCACGGTTCCAGATTGTCGTTGCCGAAGACGATGCGGACCGCCCGTCTGATCAAGACGGTTTGAACGGTGACGTAGGCAAGGCCGGCAATTGCGGAAGCCACCGCCACCCGTAGCAACGACTCCGTGGTAGCCCCGGGAAGATGGCCGAGATTGGCATCGAGCAAGAAACCAGCAACCGCCCCGGCGAGAGCGAACTGGCCAAAGTTGGCCAGGGGTTGGAACCAACGTCTTTCTCTGATGTCGGTGGGAGTGACCACCGCTACCGAGGCCATGAGGGCCATCGCGAACATGGCGTCCGACCCCGGGGTGATGGCAAAGATGACCCCGGCAGTCATGATCACCATGATTGAAGAGGACTGCAAGAGTCGATCGTTGACCTCGACAGCAAAAAACTCGAGGAGGATGAAAAGGGCGGCGAAGGGAACCCAGACTTCCCAATCAGGGGGTTCGGAGAAGAACGCGGTAACTACCAACACGGCCAAGCCCATGAGGGCGTAGGGAATTGCCACCCGGAGCCTTCGTCGCACCGTGGGTCGCAGATGGCCGAACCATCCCCCGTACCGCCGTTTTAGTTTCTTTTCCATTGGATAGCTCTGACATGTTGTCAGATGTGGGAGTAAAGCCGGCGTCTTTCAACTCAGCCGATTCTTGAGGAGGCCGTAGCCAAGATTCCTCCCCGGCTCAGCTTTCTCCAATT
>JBGTGL010000129.1:0-4494 GCA_041746755.1 Acidimicrobiia bacterium
ATGGTGCTTGCTAAAGCAAGCATAGCGCGAGCGCGAGGGTGATCCCCGCCTCCGAGTACTTGAGCCGGTAACTTCTTGGCAATGCCCCGCCCCAGATTGGCCACTGTTACTTCTGATTTCGGTTCTGGAAAACGAGAATCACACGATTCCAAACCGTTCTACGACCGCTTTACCCAACCCCAGATTTCCCGCGACGAGCAAATCGAAACACCAGTTGCTGTTGATGCACTCTTTCACGGCGATGCCCGCTCGATGACCTCCGACCAGGTGGCAGACAACTCGGTGGCACTGATAGTCACATCACCCCCGTATTTCGCCGGCAAAGAGTACGAGACCGATCTGGCGGACGGCTCCGTACCGGCGACCTATGTCGAATACCTGGAAATGCTCACCGAAGTTTTCTCGGTTTGTCTTCAGAAGCTGGAGCCAGGAGGACGAATGGCCGTCAATGTCGCCAACCTCGGCCGCAAGCCCTACCGGTCACTATCGGCCGACGTCATCTCAATCCTCCAAGACGACCTGGGAATGCTGCTTCGAGGTGAAGTCATCTGGCAGAAAGCGAAAGGCGCCGGCGGCTCCTGCGCCTGGGGTTCGTACATGTCGCCACAAAACCCGGTCCTCAGGGACATCACCGAGAGAATCGTGGTGGCGTCGAAAGGTCGATTCGACCGGGCCGTAAAACGAGGTGACCGGGAACACAAGAATCTTCCTTTCGAGGCAACGATCGAGGCGGAGGCGTTCCTCGAGGCAACTCTCGATGTGTGGACAATCGCGCCGGAGAGTGCTCGCAAAATCGGGCACCCGGCGCCCTTTCCGGTGGCATTGCCGAGACGCTTGATCGACCTTTACACCTATCGATCAGATCTTGTGCTCGACCCGTTCATCGGTTCTGGCACCACTGCGATAGCTGCGATCGAGAGCGGTCGCCATTACGTCGGCTTCGACACCGATGCCAGCTATCTCGATTTGGCCAGAGAGCGAATCAGTTCACTCGAACGATGAAAATTCTTTGTGTCTGTCTCGGCAACATCTGCCGCTCGCCCGCGGCCGAGGCAGCAATCCGGGCCGCGGCCGAACGAGAAGGCCTCGATATCGAAGTCGATTCGGCCGGCACCGGTTCCTGGCACGTCGGCGACCCCCCTCACCCCGATTCGGTGGCCGCCGGAGAAAAGGCAGGGCTGTCGTTGAGGGGTCGAGCCCGCAAATTCAACACCCTCGATTTTGAGCGTTTCGATATCATCCTCGCCATGGATGAGGCCAACCGGAGTGAGTTGGTCGCGATGGCGCCGAACAAGGAGTCTCAAGCCAAGATCAGACTCTTCCGCACCTTCGACCCCGACACCAACGAGACCGAAATTCCCGATCCCTGGGGCGGGCCGACAGAAGGCTACGAGGAGACGATCCGAATGGTTGTCGCGGCCGCGGACGGCCTCATCGAACAGATTCGACCGCAGCTCAACTAGGCGCGCAGTCGGTCGTAGCCGGATCTGTAGAACTCCAAAGCTGCTGACTCCTGATCCTTCTCTCCCAGCAGCTCGCCGTGGGTGAGAACGGAACCTCCGAAGCTCGATGCATTCCAGTATTCGTCCGTCTCATCGAAGTCACTCCAGGGGGCCACGTAGAGATAGGGCTCGCCGACGCCGGAATCACCTGGTGAAGCGCCAAAGCTCGCCCTTTGCCCGGCCTCTGCCGAGCCCAACTCGGTAGCCGCGTCAAAGTGCTCCGGCCAGATCTGCGTCGCGGAGACATCGTCACCATCGACCGCCGTACCGCGCAGCTCGTCGAGGACCGAGAAGCCGAATTCGAGCCAATTCCCGATCAACACCGAGTGGTCCTCATCGACACCCAACTGCGCATCGGGGTCCATCGGGACGAGCGGGTCGTGGAAATCGTCGAACCAACGTTCCACGTACTCACCCGAAAAGAACTCCGCTGCCGAGCGGATAGTGGAGATTTCTTGAGTGGCAATATTTCCCGTGCTCTCCATTACCAAAAGAGCCCCATCGACCCGGGCGACAGTCCCGCTGTAGTCCGGCGTGCCGAAGCCCCGGGTCGTCGGTTCCAGTCCCATCCGCCCCACCGCCCGGTACCGGGCCGGGCTGACGGCAAAGAAGGCAACCTGATGCAAGGCCTCTCGCGTTTTCCCGAGCAAGTCAGGAAGGGGCGACCACAAATCGGTCCGGCTCATGTTTGACTCTCCACTATTGGTCGTTTCCACATCACCAGCGTTTGCACGTACCCGACAACCAGGCCCATCGCGAAGATCAGTGCTCCCACTGGCCCGTCGAGATCGTCGGCGATGCCAAGGACACCATCGACAGACCAGCTGCCCGGCCCGATGACGGCGAGGGCGAAACCGACCACCGCAAGCGTCGCCACGTACTCAAAGCCCTCGTCGGGGCGATGGAATACAAAGAACCCGGCAAACCTGTGAATCGACCAGAAGGCGACGAACATCATTGCTCCCATTCCGGCGGCTCCGAACGAGGTTAGGAATCCGGCTGCGATGGCGGTACCGATCGCCACTTCTCCAACTGAAGAAACCAGCGCATTGATCCTGGCGTTACGAAATCCGACGGAACCGAACCATCGGGCCGTGCCTTCGAGGTTGCGTCCGTGGTTTAGCCCATGGAGAATCATTACCAGTCCCACCCACAGTCGGACCACCAGCACCGCCAAATCGAATTGCTCCAAAAATTTCTCCTTCTCGCTACCCCAACACTGGGATACACAGGGTATGCCCACTTTTTTTTCATCCCCGCGCGTCAACCGCCCATCCGTCGGATTCGCCAGGCCAGAAAGACTGACGCCACCCCGGCTATACCGATTCCACCCCATATCAGAGGAGAAGTGCCTGGCGGGGGCACTTCAGATGCCAGGACAGCGATGGTTGAAGTCGACGTCGGGTTCACCACGGTTGGCGAGGTGGTGGCGAGCGAGATCGTGGTCGCAACGGTCGGACTGGTCGATGGGATCGGGTCGGGCGTTGTCGTCGTGTATGAACCGATTGTCGTGGTCGTGGACTCAAGGTACGCCGTCGGCTCGGCCGGTTCCGTCGGCGACGGAGCCACGACGGTCTGAGGAGTGGTCGTTGCAGGTGGCGGAGGGCCGCCACCGCGAGCGGCGTGGACATCACCCGCCAACGAACCGACCACATAGGCATAGAGGTTGTCGCCGGGACAGGTGGTCTGGCTCATGGTGCGATGCCCGGTGATGGTCGGAGTGGTGACAGAGGAACCTGATGGCCATCGATTAGATCCCCTGGAAACAAACGAAACCGTGGCGCCCGGGGCAGTGTCGATGTTGTATTTGCCCGCTAACCAAGCCAGGAGAAGCACCAATGAACCCTTGGCTGAGGCACTCGGCTGGGTGGCGTTGTAGTCGCCAATCAAACAAACCAACTGGCTAAAGCCCTGGTTGCCTCCGCTGGCGTCGCCGGCGATTGGCCCATCCAGACTCCCGGCACGGCCTTCCCAGATCCCACCGCCGGCGTCGATCAGGAAGTTGTAAGCGATGTCGCTCCATCCTTTCTCAGGCCCGGTGTGAAAGTCGTAGAAGGAACGAAGTATCTCCGGGGCGTCTGCGCTGGTGTGACCGTTACGGGAAGCGGAATGATGAACCAATAGGAATTTGACGTCCTCGCTCTTCAGGCTTCCTTTGGGTGGTCGATTGGTCGCCCAACTGGAACGGGGGTTGATTGCCAGGGCGGAAACTGGGGACGCGGTGGACAGTAGAATTACTCCGCCGGCAACTGCGGCTGTACCACCGCGGAGGAAATCTCGCCTGTTGAAACCCGAATATGCGGGCTCACTCTCGAATTGCACCTCCCAAAGCTTAGGTTTAGCCGGGCAATTGTTTACCGTTCTCCCCAATGATGAGGTCTTATGAAACGCACTGCTGAAGCTGGCCTCGCCCTTTTGGTCGTCCTTTTGATCGGTGGCGGATTCTGGCTCTTCGCCGATGGCGAGATCGGCGGCACCGGCACCAACCCGACGACGCCCGTCGAAGAGGTCGATGTCGAAGCGGCCGCACGGGGGATGCAACTCGCCACCGATAGAAGTTGCGTCGCCTGCCACACTGTTGACGGAACCACCGGAACCGGACCGACCTGGAAGGGTCTCGCCGGATCAAGTCGTCCTCTAGAAACAGGCGAGTCTGTGGTGGCCGACACTGCATACCTCTTCGCCTCGATCGTCGATCCCGGGGCTCAAATAGTGCAAGGTTTTGCTCCGGTCATGCCCACCGATTACTCCGACACACTCACCCAGGCGGAGATCGACGACCTGGTGGCCTACATCCAATCACTCGCCGGTTAACACCCTGATTCTTGTTCCGTCCCCGGAGGGAAGACGGGGCAAGGTGGCTCCGCCGAGGAACGAGGCGGAGACGGATGGGGCCGGCACCCACCAACTCACGGTCTACGCGCGGGCTCACGGTCCCCCTCCGCCTCCGAGGGAGGAGTAAGAACCCGCAGGGGAGCGTTCTTGTTCCTTA
>JBGTGL010000130.1:0-4818 GCA_041746755.1 Acidimicrobiia bacterium
CACGGTTCTACCGTGAGCCCGTCGATCCTGGCGAGGGCGGTATCGACGGTGCCATCAGCCAGGTCGTCAACGCAGAGACAAACCTATGACGACGGTCGTGCGTGATGCCCGGCCGCCTATGGCGGTGATCGCAATCCTCAACCCCATCATGCGGATCCTGTTGCGGTCTATCGTCGGGCGGCTTATAAAGCCGTTTGCTCTCCACGCATTCCCGGGCCGGCATAGTGGTCGTCAGTACAGAGTCCCTACCGGTATCTTTCGCGTGCAGAATGCGACCGTCGTCTTTACACCGGCGGCCTGGCGTGTGAACTTCCTCGGGTGTGCCACAGCAACCGTCCATCATTTGGGCCGGCCTCTCCTGATGACAGGAACCCTCATCACTGACCCGGCGGTAGTTGCCCAAGCATTACAATCCGTGCTCGACTGCGGTACTCCGGCCCGTCTTCTCGGGTTCGATATGGTCCCCAACCACCAACTCACAGCTTCCGACGTTGCATTCCTCGGACGCGCAATGATCCAATTCAGGAGCCCTTGATCCTTCAGCCGCAAGTTCCCGGTCTCGCTTAGTCGGAGGCACCGCGGCCGCCGGCGCTCCGTCCACTATCACTCGCGAAACCAGACGTGATGGGCTGGGACGGAATGGGAGTCAGGGTTCAAATCCCCTCAGCTCCACAAGATAGGCCAGGTACAGAGCGTGCTGCTCCCTGGTCCCCGCTTGGAGCCTGGATGGAGCTCCATGGTGACTGGTTCTATGGGGCACCTTGGAGGATGATGTGTGTGGTTGTCGCGACGCATTGCATTTGGTGCGTTCCACCTGCGCCTTCTGGGATGACCCAGTTGCCTGGCCCCATTTCGAGCGAGAAGTAGTAGGTGAAGACGGCTGGGTAGTCACTTTTCGGAGTGGTGTATGAGATAGTTGGAGTTCCTCTCTGACTGCAGACTGCCTCCTCGTCTCGTTCGCCGTTCTCGGGGACGATGCAGACTTCAACGTCAGTCACATCAGCCTGATCGGCGTAACTCGAAGCATCGACACTCAATGTTTCAGGTCCAACGTTCCCACTGCATACCGCCGAGCTGCTGCAACCAGCGAGCAGTGCGAACCCAGCGATGGCCGATCGTGATAGCAGGGAGTTCCGCATTCCTTCAAACTACGCCGCAGAAGAGCCGAATCATCATGCGAGTCAGTAAGCCTTCTGGAGGTCCAATTTCGAGTTCATGGATCGGGCGGGCGAGTCTTCACCGGCCCTGTGTCGTTGGTCCGATCGCCCACCGATGACATGCTTTTCCCGACAGCAGATAAGGCTTGGGGTGTGGTCCAGTCGTCGAAAAGTAAGGTGGCCCGACCGTAGCTTCTAAATTGCTATCTCCGAGGATCGCTAATGCGGCGGTACTCTCGATTGCGGCCGGAGCGGTACACGTCGCAGCGTCGAACAGCCACCTGGACGTCGGACCTCTGGGCGTGCTTCTCGGGTTGACCGGGGTGGCACAGCTGGCGTTTGGTGTCCTCATCCTGATTGCACCCAATACCCGTGGGCTTCAAATCGTCGCAGTGGTCAATGGCTTGGCCGTGTTTGCCTGGGGACTGAGCCGAACAGTTGGTTTGCCTCTCCCTGGAGAGGCCGGCGAAGTCCAGTCGCTTGGCATGCAGGATGTCACGGCTGCGGTATTGGGATCCGGTGCAGCAGCCTTCGCATTTGCTGCGCTCAAACAACCGACTAGAGAAAGGTCTCTCAGCATATGGGTCACGGCCACGGTGGCTGCAGGGTTGACTTTGATCGGAGTCTTTTTCCCCCATCACCACGCCCACCCGGATCAAGCTGTGCCAGTCGCAGAGGCTGGCCAGGTCGCCGACCGTCTTCCGCATGACGAGGCTAGGGCTCTTCTTGCTCTCTCGGCGCGATCCCCGCTGCCCGGCTCGAGCGATCACAGCCATGGATCCGGTGGCGGTCACGGGAAGGGGTTCGAAGAGCCTCCGCCCCTTGTCCCTCTTGATGACGCAGAGCGCGCCGAATTCGAGCAACAGTGGGCTCAAGCGACAAGCGCTGCGCAGGCCGTTTCGACCCTCGAAGCTGCTGAGGCTGCCGGCTACAGGCAAGCGTCCACCGACGCACCTGGACTCGGAGCTCATTGGGTCAAGTGGTCCCTCGTCGACAAGCCCTTCGATCCAGCAAAACCGTCCATGCTGCTATTCAAAGAACGGAGGTATAGCCAACCACCCGAACTCGTCGGCTTCTCTTACTGGGTGGCATCGGCAGCTGAACCAGAGGGGTTCGCCGGCCCGAACGACACGTGGCATGCCCACCACGGGATGTGTTTTATCGACGGTTGGCTCCGGTCCGAGAACCTCGAGGTGCGCGACGATTGCGCAGATACGTGGATCGATGCCTCGGACTTATGGATGCTTCACGCGTGGCCGGTGCCGGGCTCAACTAATCGATGGGGGCCGTTCGCCGACATGAATCCGTCACTTTGTGGGGTACCTCCAAATACCCCCGACATCCTGAAATGCAACCCGGACGAACGGTGAGACCACGACTTCTACTCCGTCGAGATCGCGGGCGAGAATGTCCGGTCTACTCCCAGGCCGACATGGAAGCCAATTGGACTGCCCTGGCCGAAACCTCACCGGGGTCACCAGCAGCGTAAAGTGAAGTCAGGCAGCGCAAATTCGCTTCGGTGGAGGTGAGGGCAGGCGATGACGGGACAGTTGATGCGGCCGCGGTCGCAGCCGACACGTGAGTACCGCAATCACCACCTCGACAGCACGCGCTGGGACGGCTACCGGGCGCGGCCGAGTGACATCGTGGTCACCACCCCGTCAAGTCCGGAACGACCTGGATGCAGCGGATCGTGGGGTCGCTGGTGCTGTGGCCCGAACCGCTCACCGTGAATTCCGGCGACCTGTCACCGTGGATTGATGCGCGGTTCCACGGGCCAATCGGGCCGATCCTGGAGGAGTTCGAGGCTCAGCAGCACCGACGGTTCATCAAGAGCCACCTCGCCGCCGATGGGGTGCCGATCTGGGACGAGGTGTCCTACATCGTGGTCGGTCGTGATGCCCGCGACGTATTCATGTCGCTATGGAACCACTACAGCGGCCACACCGACCGCTTCTTCGAATTGATCAACGACCCCGACCGGCCTGGTGATCCATTCCCGCGGCCACCCGGCGATCCACGGGAGTTATGGCGGTCGTGGTCCATGCGCGGGTGGTTCCCGTGGGAACCAGACGGCTGGCCGTACTGGTCCCACAGCCACCACATCAGCAGTTGGTGGGAGCTGCGTCGGCGTCCCAACGTGCTGTTCGTGCATTTCAAAGACCTGCTCGCCGACCTTTCAGGAGAGATGGGACGGGTGGCGGCGTTTCTCGGCGTGTCCGTCGCCGACGAGCCCTGGTCGCAGCTTGTCGAGGAGGCCACATTCCAGTCGATGAAGGACGAGGCCAAGCGGCTCGACGGCGCCACCGGCGGCGGGGCGTCCACGATCTGGCTCGACGGGACCGCGACTTTTTTCCATAAGGGGACCAACGGGCGCTGGCGCAACGTCCTCACCGCCACCGACCTCGATCTGTATGACAAGGCGGCTGGGCGCCTCGATCTGCCCCTGCGTGCCTGGCTCGAAGGAGGACGCCACGCCCAGAACCCGGACACCAGTACCTGACGCCTGTTCGAGGTACTCGATCTTCCGTAAATCGTCGATCACGACGTAGGACCTAATGGGTGGCTCTTCCCGGAGACGGCAGAAAGGGTCAGGGGTGCAAAAATCCCCTCAGCTCCTCTCAAAAGCCTTCACTGGTTGATACCGTTGTGATACCATTGGGGATGGCCTTTACGCTCCGCACCGACGAAGAACTCGAGAGAGCTCTTGATGAGCTTGTCAAAGGCGAGGGGTTGTCCCGCCAAGAGATAATTCGGCGCGCCATTCTGGACCGCTATCAGAGGGCCGGTCATGACAAGAAGGTTGCTGACAGCACCGATCGGATGATCGAGCGGTGGGGTGACGTTCTCGACCGACTCGGCTCTGTGTGACCGATCTTGATTATCTAACCCTTGAAGACCTCTTGGGTCTGGTGCGTCGTCTCGACGTCGGGCCGGTGAGAGATCTGGGCCTCCTTGACGCGGCGGTGTCCCGACCTCAGTCGAGTTCTTTTGGGGAGGACGCCTACCCAACGTTGGTTTTCAAAGCGGCCGCCCTGTTGCATTCGATAGTGACGAATCATGCGTTAGTTGATGGCAACAAACGGCTTGGATGGTTGGCGACAACTGTGTTTCTGGACATCAACGGTGAGCCTATCGAGGTCGGTGACGACGATGCATTTCAGCTCGTCTTAGACACCGCCAAGGGGAGCCTCGACGTTGCGAGTATCGCCGACCGACTCAAGTCCCTCCGAGCGGGCTCTTAGCGCACCTGGTCACCCCCGCGGCCCTGGTTCTGGATAGCCACGTTTCAACAGGGCAAACAACGTCTCGCCGGAATTGCCGGTAGCGCCTAGCCGACACCCATGTGGGTACAGACCGGCAATGCATCAACAACGAGCTAGGGAGCTCGCGATATTCCTCGCGGTCCGCCTAGTCGCTGACCGGGTAACGCATAGCAAGACGAGCCGCCTCTAGAAGACTCCCCAGGTCAGGCTCGCCCACGAACTCTGCATCGGGTCCCGCGATGTAGAACGACTCTCTGAAACCGACTCATCCGGCGGTAAAATCACGCCATGGAAGCGCTTCCCCGGACCGTGATATCTTTGCTGGCCGGAGGGATCGCCTTTGCCGGGGCCTTCTATTATCTGATGCCCGCCGGATGCGATGATGTGGGCGGGGT
>JBGTGL010000131.1:0-16233 GCA_041746755.1 Acidimicrobiia bacterium
ACTTGCTTTCGGAAGTTTTTGTGGTGGCCTGGCGGCATCGAGAGCATCCGCCGCGCAAACCCCTTCCCTGGCTCTATGGAATCGCGGCCAAAGTGTTGTCGGCCCACTATCGGGGTTCGACGCGACGACGGAATCTCGTGACGCGGCTGGTGCGCCAACCTTCAAACCTGCAAGTCTCGATCGATCTGGCAATGGATGTCGAAACCGCCCTGGAGAAGTTGAGCCCGACTGACCGCGATCTGCTCCTTCTCAGTGCATGGGAGGGGATGACCCCTGCCGAAATTGCGGTTGCGACCGGTTCCAATCCGGCTGCAATTCGGATGAGGTTGAGCCGAGCACGGAAGAAGTTCGAAACGGCACTGGACGGAGCGCAAACCGACCTCGCCAGGAAGGACCAGGGGCAAAAGTGAGCAGATACGAGGACCTGCAACGAACCAACCCAGCGAAGACGGACGAAGGATGGGGAGAATCCGCTCAGGGCCAGGCTGAGTTCGCACGGGTCCTCGACGGTCTTAATACCACTACAACCGTTTCGAGATCACGACGCCCCAGGCCATGGCTCTACGCGGCGGCGGGTTTCGCTGGGGTCGCTCTGGTCTCGTTGCCTCTGTGGTTCTCCGGAGATTCAGCTTCAACCGACCCCCTGGCGCTACCGGGCGATCCCTACGGCTCCATCAACGACGACGTCCTTGCCGATGGAGTGGTCACCGAAGGTGAACTGCTAGTGGCGGCCGGTGCTGTCGTCTCGTGCACCGAGGAACTTAGCGAGGCCCCCGAATCGGAGGTCGAATACATCGTGGAACCGGATGGACGCGTCTCCTGGACCACCCTGCAAGTCGACACGGAAGTCTTCGAGAAATGCCACTTTGTGATCTTCCGGAGGATAGAGAAGGTCTGGGCCCTCCAGAACCTGCCGCCCCGAGCCGAGGACTTCTATTTCTATGGGAGCATCGTCGCCTGCACCGAATCTCGAACCGGGGAGGATTTTGGGGAGATGACCCGCGACCCGATGGGCTTTATCAGCACGGTTGGCCACAGAACAATCAATGCCGCCCTCGACGGCGCCGAAGGAATCTATAACTCATGCTTTGATTCAGTCTTTGATCAGGTACTCGTCTACACGACGGTTCTAGATTTCCTCTCTACTAAATCAGGTGAAACATTTCCCGAACTGGGGACACGGACCACCGAGAGTAGTCGTGGGGTCATCTGGACCTCCATCGACGAAGCCGGGTTTGAAACCCTCGACAACGCACTCGAAAAGTATCCCGACCTCTTCTTGGAGTGCCTGGAGGTAGTCCTCGGACCCTGAAGACTGGCAGGAGGATCGGCTACGGTCAGAGGATGACCAAGTACGTGGTTCTGCTTCGGGGAATCAATGTTGGGGGTAGCCATCGGATCAAGATGGCTGACCTCAAATCGGCGCTCGGAGGTGCCGGGATTAGCGATCCGACAACGCTGCTTCAAAGCGGAAACGTTGTTCTCGAATCGAACGCCGACGCACCAGCTCTTACCGACATTGTGGAGACCACGATCGCCACCGCATTCGGATTTCACAGTGACGCAATCGTCCGAACCTCAGATCAATTCGAAGCCGTTCAGTCCGCTCACCCGTTCACGCCCGGACAACTGGACGACCCCCGGATGGCTCATGTGACTTTCTTCAAGAAACGGCCGCAGAGTGAAGGATTTGACGAGTTGCGTGCCGGATACGACGGTCCGGAAGAGATGACTCTCGTTGGGCGGGAACTCTTCATCTATTACCCCGACGGGTCGGGGCGATCCAACCTGACGGGCAAGTCGCTTGAAAAGGCTCTCGGCGTTCCCGGCACAGCAAGAAATTGGAATACGGTGTTGAAGATCCGCGACGCCCTCAGCTGACGATTGCTTCGGCTTCCATCTCGACATGCCAACGGGGGTCGAGAAGGCCGCCAACCACAACCATCGTCGAGGCAGGGCGGATCTCGCCAAAAATCTTTCCGTGTTCTACCCCCACGGCATCGGCATGGATTGCATCGACGATATAGATCCTGGTTCGGACCACGTTCTCGTACCCGGCACCAGCGTCTTCTAATGCTTCGCCGATGATCTCCAGACAGCGTGCGGTTTGGACTCCAGGATCCGGGTCGACATGCCCATCGGGCCAAATCGGGGCGGTGCCAGCCACGAGGACGCGATCATCGATTCGCACTGCTCGACTGAATCCAACGGTGTTTTCGTAGGGTGAACCGGACGAGATGAGAATTTTTTCCGACATCAGACGTCCGAGAGTACTTTCTCCATGATCTCCTCGTCGATGTCGTAATTCGAGAAGACCGCCTGAACATCGTCGAGATCGTCCAAGGCGTCAATAAGCCGGAGGACTTTTCGAGCATCGCTCTCTTCCAGGGGAACTGTCGAGGCAGGTAGTTGGGTCACGTCGGCAGACTCAATCCCCACGCCGGAGTCTTCAAGTGCTTTCCGCACCGTTGGCATATCTGACGGGCCGGTAATCACCTCGAACATGTCATCGCCGGCATCTCGAATGTCATCGGCGCCAGCGTCGAGGGCTACCAGCATCACGTCGTCCTCGGAACCCGAAGCCAGAATCAAGCCCTTCTGGCTGAACAAGTAGCCAACCGAACCGGGCTCGCCGAGGTTTCCGTTGTTTCGAGTGAAAGTAGAGCGCACATCTGAGGCAGCGCGATTTCTGTTGTCCGTGAGAATCTGGACGTAGACGGCCACACCACCGGGGCCGTATCCCTCATACCAAATCTCCTCGTAGACAGCGCCCTCGACTTCCCCGGTGCCACGTTTGATCGCACGTTCGATGTTGTCATTGGGCATCGAGGCCGCTTTGGCCTTTTCGACCGAAGTAGCCAGGGTCGGGTTGAATTCGATCAGTCCCCCACCGTCGCGAGCGGCAACCTCGATTGCTTTGGCCAGCTTTCCAAACAATTTCCCGCGGGCGGCATCCTGGCGCCCCTTGCGGTGCTTGATATTTGCCCATTTTGAATGGCCGGACATTTCGATTCTCCTAGATCAGGTTCAAAAGCGTTTGGTGGATCCGGCCGTCACCGGTCAATTCGGGGTGGAACGACGACGCGAGGATGTTGTTCTGTTGCACCATGACCGGATGTTCGTCGATTGCCGCCAGGACTTCCACTTCAGCGCCCGCCTTCTCAATCCACGGGGCACGAATAAACACAGCATGAAACGTTTCGTCCATCCCATCGATGGCGATGTCCGCCTCGAAAGACTCATTCTGACGCCCGAAGGCATTCCGCCGGACCACGACGTCGAGACCACCAATCAACGGCTGATCACCCTCGGTCAAGGAATTGGCAAGGAGGATAAGACCTGCGCAAGTTCCATATGTAGGCAAACCCGATCGTACCGCTTTCCTGAGTGGCTCCATGAGCCCGAAACGAACTGCCATTTTCCCTATGGTCGTGGATTCGCCCCCTGGAATAATCAAGGCATCAACTCGGCCAAGCTCAGCAGGGGTTTTGACGTGTGTTGGTTCAGCGCCGAGATCACTGACCAACGCGGCGTGTTCACGGAAGTCGCCCTGAAGCGCCAGAACTCCGACGCGTTCCATGTCACCAGCCTCGTGCTGCGAGGCGCTCCGACTCGGAAAGGGTTCCGATTTCGATCCCGGGCATGGCGACGCCCAGACCACGTGACACCTTGGCGACAACTTCGGGGTCGCTCCAGAACGTGGTTGCTTCAACAATCGCGTTGGCGTAGCCCTTCGGATCGGAACTCTTGAAGATCCCTGATCCGACGAAAACCCCGTCTACACCGAGACCCATCATCAGAGCTGCGTCGGCCGGGGTTGCAATGCCGCCCGCGGCAAAATTGACGACCGGGAGTTTGCCGGTGGAGGCGACTTCCTTGACCAGGTCATACGGTGCACCGTGGTCACGTGCCGCACTCATCAGTTGGGCGTCATCCATCGTGGTCAGCGCACGCATCTCGTTGGTGACTGTGCGCATGTGCCGCACCGCCTCGACAACGTTGCCGGTCCCGGCTTCGCCTTTCGTCCGGATCATGGCGGCGCCTTCGCCGATCCGCCGCAATGCCTCGCCAAGGTTGCGGGCACCGCAGACGAATGGTGTGGTGAAAGCCCATTTGTCGACATGGTGTTCGTCATCGGCCGGGGTCAAAACTTCCGATTCGTCGATGTAATCGATTCCCAACGACTGCAAGACGAGGGCCTCGGCAAAGTGTCCGATTCGGCATTTGGCCATGACGGGGATGGAGACTGCTGCCTTGATTTCCTCGATCATGGAGGGATCGGACATCCGGGCCACTCCCCCATCGCGACGGATGTCAGACGGAACCCGTTCCAAAGCCATGACCGCTACCGCTCCAGCTTCTTCGGCGATTTTTGCTTGGTCGGCGTTGACCACATCCATGATGACTCCGCCCTTGAGCATCTCGGCGAGGCCACGTTTTACCCGATCAGTTCCTTGTTCCACTTCTTGCTCCTTGTGTACACGTAATGGTAATGGCTGAAACGCGGTTAGCTAGATACGATTGCGTCCTCGTACGCGTGCCGATACAGGGTGAGGACACTCGACCAGTCGTACTCCTGGACCGCCTGATTGCCGGCATCTGAAAGGCGATCGCGTTCCGGCCCGTCTTCGATCAGCAAAGACATTGCCGCCGACAACGAAGAGGCATCGCCCACCGGCACCAGCACCCCGTTGTTACCAACTACGGCACGGAAAGCAGGGAGGTCCGAAGCTATCACCGCGCAGCCGGCCGCCATTGCCTCGGCTAAGACGATTCCGAAACTCTCCCCACCGGTGTTCGGGGCTACGAAGATCGAACTCGAAGCGAGCAACCGATGCTTCTCGCCGTCACTGACGCGACCCACGAAACGAACCCCGGGCTCATCGACTTCGCGCGTTGCCCCCATCACCACAAGCTCGGTTTCGGGATGCTTCCGATGAACATCCTGAAATGCCTCGAGGGCCAGATCGAGACCCTTACGGGGGTCATCGCGCCCCAGGAAGGCGATTCGTTGCTCGATTCGGCCCACAGGGAGATCGAATGCTCGAGCATCGATAGCGTTCGGAATGATCCTCACTTCGCCCCACGCCTGGGGAACACTCCGGCGAGCAACCGGACTGACAGCAGTGAGAATCGCCGATCGCATGCGACGACTGACCAGGGGTGCGAAGCGATAAGCCTGGGCTACCCAAGCCGGGGCATCGGCATGGAAGGTGACCACCATCGGCCTGTCGGAGGCCAGTGCCGCCCACCCGGCGAGAGGGACCAATGGTTCATGGAGGTGCACGACATCGACCGACTCGAGAGCCGATCTCATTCTGTTAAATGACAAAGGAGAGAGAGTCAAGGGCACGGTGGATTGATTGGCTTTGATCTTGAACGGTCGACCAACCCCGACGGTGGCATCGTCTCGGCCGGGTCCGCCATGGCGTCGCTGGTTTCCGGCACCCACCAGAATCGCTCTGTCGCCGCTCAACCTCAAGTGGTGGGCCAACTCGCTGGCGATTTGCTGCACGCCGCCCGGCGACCCCAGGTCATACGGGCAGACAATCCCGACCCTCACAGGGCCTTCCTATCAGATGGCCAGTTGGGTTGGACGAGGTGCCATTGCTGGGGGGCCTCTCCGATGATGTCTTCGAGATGGCGCGCCAATGTCTGTGTCATTGCCTGCACTTTCTCCGACCGGGAACCTTCTTCGGGAACAAGTATCGGTTCATGGATGACAACACGATGACCCGGGCCGTCGAAATAAGAACCAAGGGGAAGCAGGGGCGCTCCGGTCCGGACGGCAAGTGTCGCCGGGCCCGGCGGCATTGTCGTCACCTCACCGAAAAACTCGACCTCGACCCCCCGACCTTTCAGATCTCGATCTGACAACAACGCTATCGCCTTATTCTGGGCAATCGCTTCCTCGAGTTTCCTCATCACTTCGGTGCTTCCGGTGGCCAGAACTATCTCGATCCCAAACTCGCCCCGCATGGCGGTGAACCAATCGGTTATTCGGGAATTCGCCAGCTTTTCTGCGACCGCCACTACCGGGACATGCTCGTTGATGGCGAGGGGGGCCGCCGCTTCCCAGTTCCCCATGTGAGGTAATGCAAATATCATGCCGTTTCCGGCGTCACGCGCTGCGATCAGGTGATCGAGACCGATCACTGCCGTGCCCTCCATCATTTCCGGTACCCGCCGCGCCCGGGACCAGAGAGCTTCGGCCCAATAGCGCCCGTACGAAACCATCACTTCCCGTCCCGCCCCAACAAAGTCGGCGTCGAGTCCGAGAACTCGGCGCATGTGACGCTCGGCCATTTCTCGACGCCCCGCGGCGAATCGATGCCAGATCGAACCGCCAAATCGACCTAGTGCCCGAGCAGCGGACGCCGGAAGGAGGCCGACCACCCCGACCCCGAGACGGAGTGCGAGGTAGGCGAGATAGTGCCTCACGGGATGTCGCGATAGGTGGTCGCGAAGCGATACCCCGCGGTCAACCAGACGGTTATAACAAAAACCCAGAGCATCGGCTCGACGAATCCGAAAATCAATCCCGCACAGAAAAGCAGAATGCGCTCCGCTCGACCCATCAACCCACCGCGTCCATCGAGTCCCTGCGCCTCCGCTCGAGCTCGCATGTACGGGACCAGCATTGCGCCTCCAATGGCCAGGATGATGAGCAAAAGGGCACGGGGAGATCCCGCCATCGCCACGCCGAGGCCGGCGAATGCTGCGATTTCGCCGAGACGATCGAACGCCGAGTCGAGGAAAGCGCCACGAGCAGAAACTGTCCCACTGGCCCGGGCAATTGACCCGTCGAGGCCATCCAATGCCGAGCCGGCAAAGACAATCAATGCACCGGTGCGAAAGAAGCTGTTGGCGATGAAGACTGCTCCGGTGACAGTTACCAGGAGGCCAAACACGGTCATCATGGCCGGAGTCACACCCACTGCGGCGAGCCCGCGTCCCATCGGTTCCAGAAATTTTGTCATCCGGGGGCGAACCCGCATATCGATCATGAACAATGGAAATTAGCAGGACTGGAGATGCTCACCCCTGACCTCATCCACCGTGTCTGAGTAACTCCGATACGTCAGCGCTGTCTGCGGTGCAATCCGCAGCCTCCAAAACCCATGTCTTTCCCCATTGGTAGGATCGAAGACATCCACGAGAAGGAGGTCTCTGTGCTACCCGAAAAAGTTCGCAATGTTGTGTTGGTTGGTCATGGAGGAGCCGGAAAGACGTCCCTTGCCGAAGCTCTTCTTTTTGTAGCTGGCACGACGAACCGATTGGGCTCTGTGGACCAGGGCAACACCGTTTTTGATCATGAACCAGAAGAAATCGCACGGGGCATATCACTCAGTCTGTCAGTCGCCAGCGTCGATTGGGCGGGGCACCGGATCAACATCATCGACACCCCGGGTTCCAGCGATTTTGCCGGAGACGCCAGAGCGGCCATTCGTGCGTCTGACATGGCCCTCTTTGTCGTATCGGCCGTCGACGGCGTTGAAGTGCAAACCGAACAACTCTGGAACGTGGCCGGAGACGAGGGCATTCCACGCGCCGTCGTCATTTCCAAGCTCGACCGGGAGAGAGCTTCTTTCGACCGAACCCTTTCTCAGTTACGCGAGTCCTTCGGCAAAGCAATAGCCCCTATCCAAACGCCAATAGGAGAAGAGGCAGATCTTCGAGGATTAGTTCGAATCGCCTCAGAGAGAGCGTACGAGTACGCAGACGCAGCGCCACGGGGGCGGGAGATCGAACTCCCCGAAGACGTCGCCGAACAGGTCCACTCCACTCACACCTCGCTGATCGAGTCGGTGGTCGAGACCGACGATCAATTGATGGAAGCGTACTTCGAAGGGATCGAGCCCACGCGCGATCAAATAGTCGGCAGCGTCCACAAAGGAATCGTCGATGGCACAATGGATCCGGTTCTGGTCACTTCCGCCGAACGCCTGGTCGGAATCGATCTGCTTCTCGAATTCATCGTTGACTACGGGCCTAATCCCCTCGAGCGAAAACTTCCCCCGCTGTCGGGAGGCGAATTCGGGGAGCCATCGACGGACGGGCCGGTCTTGGCGTACGTCTTCAAGACCGTATCTGACCCTTTTGTTGGACGGATTTCGATGTTCCGCATCTTCTCGGGGGCGGTGAAAAACGACCAGCAACTCGAACTTGGAACCGGGGGAAGTGTGCGTCTGCACAACCTGTTCAAGATGCAAGGCAAAGATCACACCGATGTCACCGATTTGCCCACCGGAGGTATCGGAGCTGTTGCGAAAGTCGACGAGACCCGGGCCGGACATACACTTCGTTCTCCCGGTGTGACGGCGATTATCGAACCAATGAACTACCCCCGGCCGGTTGCGGAGGTGGCAATCACGCCGCACTCTCACCACGACGAGGAGAAACTCTCCACAGCGTTACACCGCATCGAGGAAGAAGACCCGACGATCAGCGTGCGGCGTCACCCCGACACCGGTGAAAATATTCTTGCCGGCCTGGGCGATTCCCACATCGACGTAACTCTGGAACGAATCCTGCGCAGGTACGGAGTTGCAATCGACGCACATCTGCCGATCATTGCTTATCGGGAAACCATCACGCGTACAGCTGAAGCCGAGGGAAAACACAAGAAACAGAGCGGCGGGCGCGGACAATACGGAGTCGCCTCGGTCCGATTCTCCCCGCTTCCTCGTGGGAGCGGGTATGAGTACGTCGATTCGATCAAGGGTGGATCGATTCCTCGCAGCTTCATCCCGGCCGTTGACAAGGGGATCCAGGAAGCGCTAGCACGAGGCATAGTCGCCGGATATCCGGTAATCGATGTGTCAGCGGAGGTTTTCGACGGAAAGTACCATCCGGTCGACTCCGACGAACTTTCGTTCCGCATGGCCGGAATTCATGCGCTCCGGACAGCATCGGAGAAGCTGAATCCGATCCTGCTCGAGCCAGTGATGAAGATGAGAATCATCGTGCCTGCCGACCATATTGGCGATGTGATGGGAGACATCAACTCGAAACGAGGCCGGGTACTCGGGATGGAAGGTGAGGGAAATCTCCGGACCGTCGAGGCGGAAGTCCCGATGGCGGAGATTCAGCAATACGCCGCCGAGCTTCGCTCATTAACTTCAGGACGGGGTAGCTTTGAGGTGGAGTTCGACCACTACGCCGAGATGCCCCACAATGAAGCCGAGAAGGTGATCTCAGGAGCGCGGAACTCCCATGACTGAAAGATTGACGGCCCGGTCGGCGAAAGGACGAGGATGCCAGACGCAGTACTTCGATACGGAGACAAGGAGCTAACCCTCCCCACCGCGGTGGGAACGGAGAACGAAGTTGCCATCGACATATCACGCCTCCGCTCGGAATTGGGCTTGGTGACGGTCGATCGGGGCTTCGCCAACACCGCTGAAGGCGAGTCCGCCGTGACGTATATCAACGGTGAAGAAGGAATTCTCCGCTACCGCGGATACCCAATCGAACAACTCGCCGAGAAGTCGAGCTTTCTCGAAGTCGCTTACTTACTCCAGTATGGAGAGTTGCCCACGGACAGGGAGTTGGACGATTACATCGACGCCATCACCAGGCACACTTTGCTCCGTGAAGATGTGAAACACCTCTTCGAGGCCTTTCCCCACAGAGCCCATCCAATGCAGATCCTGGCATCAGCCACTTCGGCGCTGGCCACGTACTACCCCGATGCGCTCGATCCTTCAGACGAAGAAGCGATCGATATCAGCGCCCGGAGACTGATCGCGAAGACGCCGACGATGGTGGCTTGGTCGTATAAGTACTCAGTGCACCAGCCATATGTTTATCCCGACAACCACCACGACTATGCGGCCAATTTCCTCAAGATGATGTTTTCTGTGCCTGCCGAGGACTACACACCCGATCCGGTGGTGTCCAAGGCGCTCAACATGTTGCTCATACTGCACGCCGACCATGGACAGAACTGCTCTTCATCGGCGGTTCGACTTGTCGGTTCGGGGCAGGCCAACATCTTTAGTTCGGTTAGCGCCGGTATCCATGCTCTCTCCGGCCCACTTCACGGTGGTGCGAATCAGGCAGTCGTTGAGATGCTTGACATGATTGTCCGCCAAGGTGGCGACATTGAAACATTCGTGAAGCGGGCCAAGGACAAAGACGATCCCTTCCGGCTGATGGGATTTGGCCATCGGGTGTATAAGAACTTCGACCCTCGAGCGCGGATAATCAAGAAAGCAGCCGAAGATGTCCTGGATAGCATGGGTATCGACGATCCATTGCTCGACGCCGCGATGGCCCTCGAAGACGTAGCTCTCAACGACAGTTACTTTGTCGATAGGAAGTTGTACCCCAATGTCGACTTCTATTCGGGGATAATCTATCGAGCCATGGGATTCCCCACTGACATGTTCACGGTGCTGTTCGCGATGGGGAGACTCCCCGGATGGATCGCACAATGGCGTGAACTTGCCGCCGATTCTGACGGAAAGATTTTCCGGCCACGCCAACTTTATATCGGATCACCGACCAGGGACTACGTCGCGGTTGAAGACCGCTAGCTAGACGCCGGGGACTTCTTCGGTGTAAACGTCCTCAACCACCAGACCGTCGATGGCATCGACCACGACCAACCCACGGCGATCTGGAGGTTCGGTGGCGGAATAGAGAACAACCGCCCATCGAGGGCGTGACCTCCACCCTTTGAATGTCACAGCTGCAGAAGCATGTCCGATCGGAAAATCGACGGCTTCAGCGGCGACTCCCAATGCTGCGTTTTCATCCAGATTCAACGGCCAGGCCGAGGCAAAGTGCCAGGCAGCGAGTCCAAGTAGGCCGATCGCGGGAACCCAACCACCGGGAATTGTCACCGCCACGATGGCGGCAGCGGCGAGATAAACCCATCCTGCCGCCCGCCTCCGCGACGGCGGAGGAAAACGGAATGGGGTGAGGACGTTGGAATCGAGTTCCTCCTCGATCGCAACCGACTTCGCAAGATCTCTCTCAATGTGAATCCCGGTCCGGTCCATCTTCGGTTGCTCCGGATTGGTCATGTGCTTGGTTCCGCGGCGGCTAATACCAGAGCGGAACGCGCGTCACCAATTGGAACTCCCCTGGTGTCCCGGTCCTCGCCATAGAGGCGAAGCCCCACGGTTTGATTTTCGACATCGTCGTCTCCGACAACGATCACAGCGGGATGCTTCTGAGTGATGGATTTGCGGATCTTGTCGCCCACCGTATCGCCCGATTGGTCAACCTCGACCCGTAACCCTCCGTCGGCCAGCTCGTCGGCAACGTGATGCGCATAATCGAGATGCCGGTCGGCGACCGGGATCACTGTGACCTGGACGGGTGCCAACCATGCTGGCAACGCCCCTGCGTAGTGTTCGACAACTACGGCCATAAAGCGTTCCAGTGAGCCAGCCGTGGCGCAGTGGATCATGTAGGGACGTTCCGGCGTGTTATCGGCGGTGATGTACTCCAGTTCAAACCGATCGGGCAGGGTGAAATCAACTTGAATCGTCGATAGTTGCCACCGTCTTCCGATGGCATCGCGAGCATGAATGTCTATTTTCGGGCCGTAAAATGCACCTTCACCCTGGGCGACCTGATACGGGATCCCACGAATCTTGAGCGCAACTTCGAGGGCGGCTTCGGCGGTGTCCCAACGGTCTTCGTTGCCAGGCGGGGCCTTATCCGGGCGGGTACTCAAGTCAGCCTCGAGGTCGGTAAACCCAAAATCCCGATGCCAATTGAGAACAAAATCGAGGTGCATCTGCAGCTCATCGGCCAATTGCTCTTTGGTGCAAAAAGTATGTGAATCGTCCTGGGTGAACCCTCTTGCCCGGAGCAAGCCATGGACAGCGCCCGAGAGCTCGTATCGGTAGACGGCTCCGAGTTCGGATAGTCGAATCGGGAGGTCGCGGTATGAGTGACCCGAATCCTTGTATATCAGGATGTGGCCCGGGCAATTCATCGGTTTGACCCGGTATTCCTGTTCATTGTCCAACTCGAGTCCGGGATACATGTTGTCTGCGTAGTACCCGAGGTGACCCGACGTCTCCCAGAGATCGGCCTTGGCGAGATGAGGGCTGTACACGAATTCGAATCCATACTTGTCGTGCATCGCACGACTGTGGTCCTCGACGACTTTCCGAAACCTGCCGCCCTTGGGGTGCCAGACGGCGAGCCCGGAGCCCAGTTCATCCGGGAAGCTGAACAGCCCGAGTTCGGCGCCGAGTTTGCGGTGGTCGCGCTTTTCGGCCTCCTCGAGTCTGGTCAGGTGATCGTCGAGGTCCTTCTGCGATGGCCAGGATGTCCCGTATATTCGTTGAAGCTGGTCGCGCTCCGGGTCGGCCCGCCAGTAGGCACCTGATGTCTTGGTCAGTCGAAAAGCCGGAATCCGGCCTGTTGAGGGAAGGTGTGGGCCCCGACAGAGGTCGACAAATCCGTTGTTTCGATACAGGGAAACATCCTCACCATCGGAAACCTCGCCCTGGTCGACATTGGCAATGATCTCTAGCTTGAAGGGGTGGGATTCAAAAATGGCTGCAGCTTCGTCAGGTGAGACGTCGTCGCGGACAAAAGGTTGGTCTTCCTTGACGATCTCGCGCATCCGCGACTCGATCCTCTCCAGATCTTCGGGAGTGAAAGGCTGCTCTACCTTGAAGTCGTAGTAGAACCCGTCTTCGATGGCCGGACCGATGGCGAAGGTGCTTCCTGGATACAAGTCGAGAACAGCCTGAGCCAGGACATGGGCCGAGGAATGGCGCAGGATGTGAAGACCTTCGGGGTCGTTGAGGGTAATTATGCGTATCGGACCCGACTCATTTATCGGTGTCGCCAGATCAAAGAGTCGGTCATTGACCGAAATGGCGACGGCGGCACGAGCCAAACCCGCACCAATCGAGGACGCGACTTCCACCCCGGTGACCCCTTCGGGGTGCGGGACGTTTTTTCCATCGGGATACACAAGATCAATGGACACGCTTTTGCTCGCTAGCCTTGGGTTCGGCAGGATACCTAGCCCTGCAGCAATAGCACATCGAATATCCCGACCTTCCAGGAGCCGAGACTGTGAATCCAAAAGAGTTGGCCGAGAGCTCCCATCCAGGCGCCACCATCCGAGAGCTCGCCGCCGGGTCGAATCAGATATTTCGCGTTATCGCTGAAAATGGCACGACAACCATCATGAAGGTGTTCCCCGTCGCATCCCGGGAGCGCCGGGAACGACGCGCCCTCGAATCCTTATCCGGTGTCCCCGGAGTGCCAGCCATGATCGACACTGGAATCGCAGGCGACATGGCTTGGATCACGATGAACGATGCCGGCCAGTGGAATCTGGCCAACCTCCCCAAGAACCTGGCGGCCATAGAGGCCGCGGGCCAGGTCTTGCGTGGAGTCCACGATGCTGAAGCGGAAATCACCAACCTCGTATCGAGCATCGATGAGGAATACGTGAAATCGCACTACCAGTCGACAATCAATCGGCTCGGCCGATTCCGCCGTCGATTTGAGTTGGAGCAACGTGTTCTCGATGCCGCCCTCGAAATGACACCGCCAGTAGCTTCCAAATCAGTCATTTCGCATACGAGACCAACGCCGAACAAATTCGTCGTCTCCGAAGCGGGCTCGGTCAGCCTGGTCGATTGGGAGTGGGCAACCCTCGCTCCACCGGAGTGGGACGTGACCCTCGCAGTGTGGCGTTTCGCCGCCCTCGTTGGCGAGGATGCCGCGGCGGCATTTCGGAGCGGCTACGGGGCGGATCTGGCTGAAAGCAGTTATCGACCCTGGGTGGCATATCACTCAGCGACGATGATGCTCGACGCAGCCGAAGTCCGCGAGGGGCGCCTCGGCGACCTCAGCTATCTGGTCAACGACCTGACTGAGGCGGTTCTCGGCACCTAATCCAGTGGTCGAAATCCGCGAAAATCGTCGCTAGCCGGCTTACCCTCCTCCATGTAATGGCAAGGAGGACGGTTCTTGTTTGAAGCATTGATGGCAGCCACGGCTACCACAGGGCTTTTTGTTCTGGCAAAAGGAATTCGCGGCCCACAACGTTATGAGATCAACCCTTCCCTCGTGGTAACCCTCCACGACCAGAAGGAACAGGATCTCCCCTGTCCGTGGTGCTACGGACCAACCGCCGAAAGCGACACCCGGTGTTCCGGGTGCGGGCAGCATTTCGGTTAGCTAGAGCGCAATTTTCAAACGTCGGTCGACTCGGTCGGAGATAAATCCAACCGAGCTATAGAGCTTTTCCGCTTCGGCGTTGCCGACCTCCGTGTAGACGATGATCTCGGGACACCCCTGTCCGCTCAAGTGCGCTAGCCCTGATTCGACAAGGTCTTTCCCCAAGCCCCTCCCGCGATGTCTACGACTCACTCCTACCAGATAGATCTCGCCCACCCGATCAGGGTGGATTTTGCACCAGCAGAACCCGGTCAACTTTTCGTCCGATCGAAGGATGAGAAGTCCGGCGGGGTCAAACCAGGGAAGTTCGAAACGACTCCTCAAGTCGGTCACCGTCCAATTGCCATTCTCGGGATGACCTTCAAACGCCTCGTTGATCGCAGTCAGGAGATCCTCGAAGTCGTCAGGTGTGTAGACATCAGTGTTGGGCTCGCGACTGACCACCGGCTCGGCAAGTTTCATCCGTCGAACTCCACCGGTAACAGTGGCCTCTACGTCCTCGATCAACCCGCCTCGATCGATCACTTCTAATTGAACCAAACCGGCGGCGCGGGCCGCTTCCATCACCGCCTCTTTCAACTCGGAAAAGGTGTTGGCATAATTTTCAGGAGTCTCGGTGGCCACCTCGACTAACCCCGAATCGGTCACCTGAGTGGGCACCAGGGTTACCAAGCCCGAACCCATTCGGCTCAGCCAACATTCTCCGCTGGAATCACCGATGGCAAGTCTGGTGTACTCACTCAACATCGGGTCGCTTGGAATCGTGTCCCATCCCGATACCAGATCGAGTGCCTCAGCAGCTGTACAAGTCACACCGATAACCGTAACTAAACAATGCCCTGACATCTATTGTGTCCTTGTGAGCAAGGTAGGACTGGTGCTCGGCGGTGGGGGAATCACCGGTGCCGCATACGAAATGGCGACGTTGATGTCGCTGCAATTGGCGACCGGTTGGAATCCCGACGACGCCGAAGTCGTGGTGGGCACATCTTCGGGATCATTCGTCTCTGCACTGGTCAGAAACAACGCTCTCAGCCTCGACTCGCTGGTCCAGCCGGGCGATGACAGGGCGGATGTCGCCGATCGTATCAGGAGCCACCTTTACCAACGAGGTGGAGCGCCTCAAGTCGGCAAGTGGGTCCGGCACGGGATTACCCCGGGCTTGCGCCGACCCGGTCTCACCCTTTTTATGGGCTCGCCCGCACGATTTCAATCCGGCGGCCTGGCCGATTGGTTGGCATCAGATATCGGTGTCGAGGCAGCTGTGGGTTGGCCCTCGCGTCCGACAGCCATCGTGGCCTATGACATCGCAGCCCGTCGGAGGGTTGCTTTTGGCAGCGCCGCCGCACCTTCGGTAGGTTTGGCTGACGCAGTTGCTGCGTCGGCAGCGATCCCCGTCCTCTTTCGTCCCTACCGCATCGACGACCGGCTATATGTCGATGGTGGCGTAGCCTCGGGGACTCACGCCGACCTCGTCCTTGGACTGAGCGAACCCCTCGACCTGGTGCTGATCGTGGCTCCAATGGCCGCTGACATACAACGTCTGCGCGCCAGATTCCACGAGAAAATGTTCGATCGTGTCGGCCTGAGGACGCTCGATGAGGAGCGAAAACTTATCCGGTCGGCCTGGCCCAACTGCGACATTGTCACCCTCACCCCTTCGCCGTCGGTCCAGAACGCAATGAGGCCCAATCCAATGGACGCTGACAGAGCCGTCCCAACCTTCATGAGAACCCTGATTTCTATGAAACGAAAGCTGGCCCAGCCTGAGGTCTGGTCTGTGCTGTCCGGGCATCTAACGCCGCAGCGCACGCGGCGCTCGGGCTAGGCAATCTGCTTCGGACGAGCGAGTCTGGAGATGGCCACCACGAAAGCAAAACCCACAATTGCAGCCAAAATCGACGCGGGGACCTGCGACTCGGGCGAGCCGAGGGACGCACCGTTAACTCCGTCTGGCCACGGCCACAAGATTCGTAGCGACCCCACCATCAACCCGATGAGGGACGCCAGCACCAGGTCGTGGGCCCTTTGAAGAGCCCAGTAGAGAATCTGCGAAAACAC
>JBGTGL010000132.1:0-6772 GCA_041746755.1 Acidimicrobiia bacterium
GGGATGCGCGATCGTGTCGAACTCACCTATGTGACACCACTTGATGGTGCATTCACCAAGCCGGTGGCAGCAGAACGACTAGGCAACATGCTTGATGAGCGAAAGATCGCGTTGGAAGCCGACTTTTACATCGAGCGTGTCGACAACGAGAACAAGGCGATTGTCTCTTTCGATGAGCGGGAGATTCCTTTTGACCTTCTCGTCACCGTGCCACTGAACATGGGCGCCGATTTCGTAGCTCGGAGTGGATTGGGGAACGAGCTCAATCATGTGCCCGTCGACCATGGGAATTTTCTATCCAAAGATTGGAACAACATCTTCGCTCTCGGCGACGCGGCCGACCTGCCGATCTCAAAGGCCGGATCGGTGGCTCACTTTGCAGCTGAGATATTCACCGAGAATTTCCTCCATCACATTCGTGGCGAGGAGATGCCGTTGAGGTTCGATGGACATGCCAACTGCTTCGTTGAGTCGGGCGATGGCAAGGCGTTGCTACTCGACTTCAACTATGACGTCCAGCCCCTGCCCGGAAAGTATCCCGTTCCCGTTGTGGGTCCCTTCTCTCTACTCGAGGAAACCTCGATCAACCACGCCGGAAAACTCATGTTCAAGTGGATGTATTGGAATGCGCTTCTGCCGGGACGGAAAATCCCGCTTCCCACCAACATGTCGATGGCCGGTAAGAGGGATACCGCCGAAACGTGAGTATGAGACCCCTCGCCCGCGTCTGGCAAAAACCACCAAAAGATCTTGAAAGAAAGGAGGATCAGACATGACCCTGGCAACGATTGCCGGTCATGAAGTCCACGTCGACGACGAGGGTTTCATGACCAAATACGAGGAATGGGACGATGGTTTGGCCAAGCAGCTTGCCGCCAATATTGGCATCGACCTCACCGATAGGCATTTGGACGCGATCCATTTCCTGAGGGAGGACTACCTGGCTGTTGGTGAGACGCCGACATTGCGCCGGGTTACAACCGTTGGCGGAATTCCCACCAAAGAGTTGTTCCAACTGTTCCCAAAGAAGCCTGCAAAGAAGATGGCGTATGTGGCCGGGCTACCCAAGCCGGTCGGCTGCGTCTGAAAGGAATACGAAATGACACTCACAATGGAGGCACCGGTCCCGGTATTTGAGGACAAAGCTACCGACAGGAAACTAGCGATCATCTGTTCCAAGGGCTCGCTAGATATGGCCTACCCGGGATTGGTTCTGGCGAATGCGGCCCTGGGTGAAGGTATTGAGACGCATCTGTTCTTCACTTTCTGGGGCTTCGACATGATCAATAAGGAGACGATGGGCCATCTCCAATTCACGCCACTTGGTAACCCGGCGACTCATATGCCGCCGATGCTCATGGGGCTACCCGGGATGACGTCCTTCGCCACCCACATGATGAAGAAGCAGATCGAGGGAATCGACATTCCCGGCGTGCCTGAGTTTCTCGAAATGATCACTGACGCCGGTGGCCATCTCTGGGCTTGTCGAATGTCGGCCGACATGATGCATATCGACGAGACCGACTTGTATGACAGAGTCGAGGGAATCATCAGCGCCACCGACTTCATAGAGTTGTCGGAGGGCGCCCAGACCATCTTCATTTAGCAGTGGGCTGTGGCTAGCCGCATGACGAAATCCAAAGCCGCTGTCTGGCTGGTCGACGGACTGGTCGGCGGCGGCTTGGGTCTTCTGGTTGCGGGCATTATTGCGGTGAACCTGGTCATCTTCTCCGGCATCGATGTCGGGTATGAGGCGAGCATCGCTGAAGTGTTCGACTACAACCCGGTGGTCGGCGTGATGGTCGTGGCCGTCCTCGTGTTGGGACCGGCCTTAGGGATCTCTTTGGCCCGGGCCAGACGAAGAGGCTGACCACTCAAAAAGACCTGGCGGACCCCTGCCGCCGGGTCTTTTCGATCAGATCGGAGCCGGTGCTTCTACCAGGTAGGGACGTACGATGTCAGGGTTTGCATGTATCCGGCCCGCTCGTAGGCGGACGGGTCGGGAACCGAGGTGTAGCTCATCGAGCCGCGGGCCTGGCTGACCGACTCAAATCTCTCTCGCTCAGCCACTGTTGCAGGCCACCTCGAACTTCGGCGAGTCGTGACGGACCATGGCGGAGCAGGGCAGACGCCATCATCGTGACGGTGGCTCCTGCCAGAATTGCCTTGACGGCGCTCGACGCCTCGTGAATACCGGTGGTGGCGGCGAGGTCGCAGTTTGTTCGACCGTGGAGGATGGCCAGCCATCGAAGGACCAACCGCAGCTCACCTGGATCGGAAAGGACCAGGCTGGGTACAACTTCCATCGTCTGGATGTCGATGTCGGGCTGGTAGAAGCGGTTGAAGATGACAAGGCCATCTGCTCCGGCGTCCGTCAGCTTCTGCGCCATGTTGGCGGTTGAGGAGAAATACGGTCCGATTTTGATCGCCAGCGGGATATCGACCGTTTTCTTGATTTGTTCCACGAGGCGCAAGTGCGTGTCCTCTACATCCAACGCGCTCAGCTGCGGATTGGCGGCGATGTTGTAGGTGTTGACCTCGAGGGCGTCGATTCCAGCGTCGGCGAGGATGCGAGCATATCGAGTCCAACCACCCGGGCTGGTTCCGTTGAGGCTGGCAATCACCGGGATACCGATCTCACTCTTAATCCGACGGATCAGGTCGACATAGTCATCAGTCCCCGTGTTGTAATCGTCGAGCTGGGGGAAAAACCCGTCCGGGAACTCGGCGAAACCCTCCGCTCCCTGTTCGATACTCTCGTGGACAGACATTGCGTTGTGCTCGATCTGTTCTTCGAAGAGGCTGGGCAACACCACGGCAGGGGCTCCTGCCTCAGCGAGGGCGTGCACGTGATCAATGTCGCCAGTGAGCGGTGACGCTGACGGGATAATGGGGTGGGCAAGTTCAAGTCCCAGGTAGGTCGTTGTGAGGTCGGCGCTCAATCTTCATCCTCCACGTATTCGGCAGTTCGGTGGATTTCGACCATTTGTTCGTAGAGATGCCAGCGGTCATCGATATCTTGTTGTGCCCTGGCCATCAGTCTTGAAGCGGTTCCGGGGTCGGCGCGGCCCAGCATGGCAAATCTCGCCTCTTTGGATGCAAATTCCTTGAACGGGATCGTCGGCTTTCGGCTGTCGAGCCGCAGCCCCGGTGCTCCGGCCAGCTCCCTGCTCGGGTCGTAGCGATAGAGCGGCCAATACCCCGAGTCGGTGGCTTCCTTCTGGTGACTCATCTGAGTCGACATATCGATGCCGTGGGCAATACAAGGGCTGTAGGCGAGGATCAAGGATGGGCCCTGATGGGCCTCGGCTTCGGCAAAGGTCTTCACGGTTTGGGTCGGGTTGGCCCCCATTGCCACCTGGCCGACGTAGACGTTGCCGTACGACATCGCGATCTGTCCCAGGTCCTTCTTGCCGGTGGCCTTTCCTGACGAGGCGAACTTGGCGATCGCCGCTCTCGGGGTGGCCTTCGAGGCCTGGCCACCGGTGTTGGAGTAGACCTCCGTATCTAGTACCAGGATGTTGACGTTTCGGCCTGTAGCAAGCACGTGGTCGAGCCCGCCAAACCCGATGTCGTAAGCCCATCCGTCGCCACCGACGATCCAAACGCTCGTCTGAACCAGCGAGTCGGCGACGCCTTCCAGTCGACGGGGGAGTGGCCCTTCGAGGCCGGCCAGCTTCTCTTTGAGCTCCGCGACCAGGCGCCGCTGGTTTTCCACCAAAGCGTCAACATCCTCGAGGTCGAGGTTCTCGGTGAGCTCGAGGAGGTCGATTGTCAGCTGGCCCAACTCGGGAGCGAGCGCGGTGAGGAGCAGAACGGCATCTTCGCGCTGTGACTCGAGCGCCAACCGCATACCCAGGCCGAACTCGGCGTTGTCCTCAAAGAGGCTGTTTGACCAAGCGGGCCCGCGGCCATTGGCGTCAACCGACCATGGCGTCGTCGGCAGATTCGCACCGTAAATCGACGAACACCCGGTTGCGTTGGCGACGATCATGCGATCGCCGAGGAGTTGGGTGAGAAGTTTGAGATAGGGCGTTTCGCCGCATCCGGCGCAGGCACCAGAGAATTCGAACAGGGGCTGGAGTAGTTGAGAACCCTTGACCGACTGAGCGTTGACTTCGCTGCGCGACATCTCGGGCAATGTGAGGAAGATGTCGAAATTGGTGCGCTCTCGCTCCAGGTGCTGGTGTTTCGGCTCCATGTTGATCGCCTTGTGCCTCACCATCTCTTTCGATTTGGCCGGGCAGACATCGACGCACACTCCGCACCCAGTGCAGTCGTCGGGAGCCACCTGAATGGTGATTCTCTTGCCACGGAGGTCCTTTCCAGTCGACTCCTTCCACAAGAAGCCCTCCGGAATCGGGATATCGGCATCAAAAGCCTTGAAAAGGATGGCGGCGTGGGGGCAAACCAGGGCGCAACGTCCACAGTCGATACAGATGTCGGCGTCCCAGATCGGGATTTCCTCGGCGATAGATCTCTTCTCCCACCGGGCGGTCCCGGTAGGAAACACACCGTCGACTGGGAGAGCCGACACCGGCAGCAAATCGCCCCTTCCCGCCAGGATCATTGACGTCACCCGTTTCACGAATTCCGGAGCCGAAGCGGGAACCGGATCTGCGATCGACGGCGCGACGATATCGGTATCGACAGGTACCACCTGTATCAATCCGGCGACGGCGGCATCAACTGCCTCCTCGTTCCGCCGAACCACGACTTCGCCCCGTTTGCCGTAGGTCTTGCGGATTTGATCCTTGATCATGGAGACGGCGACTCCGGTTTCGAACAAGTCGGTGAGATGGAAGAAGCAGGTTTGCAGCACCGTGTTGACCCGTCGACCCAGACCCGCGTCGCGGGCGATTCCGGCGGCGTCGACCGCCCACACTTTTAGGTCTTTTTCACGGATATGTGCTTGCGCCTCGCGGGTTAGGCGGGTCCACGTGTTTTTGGCGTCATAGGGGCTGTTGAGAAGGACCGTCGCACCGTTTGCGGCTGAATCGAGGATGTCGTCCTTCTCGAGGAAGTCGAACTGATGGACGGCCACGAAACTGGGCTCGGAGATGAGATAGGTGGAAAAGATCGGCTCCTTGGAAATCCGCAGATGACTGACCGTCCTCGACCCCGCCTTTTTTGAGTCGTACACGAAATAGCCCTGTGCGTAGAGATCAGTTGCCTCTCCAATGATCTTTACCGTGTTCTTGTTGGCTCCAACCGTGCCGTCCGAACCCAGCCCGTAGAAAACGGCTCCGGTGACTGCAGGAGATTCGTGCCAGGCGTCGGGGTCGTATTTGATCGAAAGTCCGGTGACATCGTCGACAATCCCTACTGTGAAGTGACGCCGCCCATCAGGTTGGGCTGCCTCGGAGAAGACGCCCGCCGCCATTGCCGGGGTGAATTCCTTAGATGACAGCCCGTATCGGCCGCCCCGAACATCTACTGGTCGCCCGGCTTCGGCGAGAGCGGTGACCACGTCTTGATAGAGCGGTTCGCCGACAGCCCCCGGTTCTTTGGTGCGGTCGAGGACCGCGATATTCCGGGTGGTTCTTGGCAGAGCGTCCGCAAAGGCTTCGACGTCGAACGGTCGGTACAGCTTGACCGTGATCAGACCCACTCTTTCCCCATCGGAGACGAGATGTTCGATGGCTTCACGAGCCGCTCCGGCCCCGGAGCCCATGATGACCATGACTATTTCGGCGTCAGGGTGACCGTCGTAGCGGAATGGCCGGTAGGTGCGTCCGGTTAGTTCGGCAAAGCGTTCCATTGTGGCGGCGACAACTCCAGGGAGCAGGTCGTAGAAGGGATTGGCGGCCTCCCTCGCCTGGAAGAAGACATCGGGATTCTGGGCCGTGCCCCTCAGTACTGGTCGATTCGGGTTGAGGGCGCGGAGCCGATGAGCGGCAATTTGGTCCTCGTCAACCAGCAGACGCAGATCCTGCTCACTGAATATCTCGATCTTGGCCATCTCGTGGGAGGTCCGGAATCCATCGAAGAAGTGGAGAAATGGGACTCTCGATTCCATCGTGGCCAGGTGGGAGATGACAGCGAGGTCTTGAGCCTCCTGGACCGACTCCGATGACAACATTGCCCAACCGGTCTGGCGGGCGGCCATGACATCGGAGTGGTCTCCGAAAATGGACAGGGCATGGGTTGCGACCGACCGCGCCGCCACATGGATCACGGTGGGCGTCAACTCGCCGGCGATCTTGTACATGTTGGGGATCATCAGGAGCAATCCCTGAGATGCGGTGAAAGTGGTGGTCAACGCTCCGGCGGTCAATGAGCCATGTACGGCCCCGGCCGCACCAGCCTCCGATTGCATTTCAACGACATCCGGGATGACACCCCAAAGATTGGCTTTCCCCTGGTGAGACCAGGCGTCAGACAGCTCGCCCATTGGAGATGCGGGGGTGATTGGATAGATCGCAATCACCTCGCTCAGTAAATGGGCGATTCGAGCAGCGGCCTCATTGCCGTCGACGGTGGAAAAACTGGCTCCGGTCGACTTCACAGCCCCAAACCTACGGCGACACGGTTTGTTCCCCTAGTGACGAAGGTCCCCAACGGGTATGTCTATCGGCCCCGACTTTGACTTACTACCTGTCGATAAATCGTCAGATTTCTCGTGATGCAAAACACGCCGTGGGCGAGGGTCCAAAGGCATAAACTTGCAGAATGACGTTTGCCAAAGGCGAGGATCGGACAAACGGGTTGCTCCCCGGGACTAAACCAAAGGCAGCCAAATCGACATGAACAGCGAAAAGCGGTTCGACTC
>JBGTGL010000133.1:0-12869 GCA_041746755.1 Acidimicrobiia bacterium
TCGGACCTTCGGCCGTGCTTGGCGCTGCGGCCGGTGCCGCTGCCACCCTGGTAACCGGAGCGTCACAAACGTTGAAAGACCCGGAATCCTGGCGATATCTATTCGAACCAGGCCTGTGGGCTGACGCCGCCCCGGAGTGGCTCGGCCTGGCGGCGAACATCTCAAACAACCGACACGATGGGTCATGATCTGAGATAGATTTCGCACTATGTCAGATCCAATTCAGTACCGCGTCGAGGTCGTCATGATTCCGGTCAGCGATGTCGACCGGGCCAAACAGTTTTACACCGAAACTCTGGGGTTCCCCTTGGATGGCGACTTCGAAATCGGAGAAGGGATGCGTTTTGTCCAGGTGACCCCGCCTGGTTCCTCTTGCTCGATAGCCTTCGGCACCAGGCTCACCGATGCGGTACCCGGGTCCTATCGGGAGACCTACATCGTGGTTTCCGACATCGAGGCCGCCCGGGCCGAACTGGTAGCTAGAGGTGCCGAAGTCGATGAGATCATCCACTTCACCAAGGACGGCCCGTTCCCGGGTGTTGATCCGGGTCGAAATGACTTTGGCTCGGTGGCCCACTTCTCCGACCCCGACGGCAACACTTTCATGCTCCAGGAAGTACCCAGCAGGGCTTCGGCGACTCCCTAGACACTCCCCTTCCGTCGACCATATGCTCTACCATATGGTGATGGCACGACGCGAAGTTCTGGTTCAACTCGAGGACGACCTTGTAGAACGTCTCGACGAACTGGCTAAACGAACACAGGTCAGCCGCTCCGAATTGATTCGTCGGGGCGCCGCAGCGGTCCTGCATGCCGATAAGTTGGCGCAAATGGATCGCCAACTCGTCGACTCCTACGAGAAGACACCACCCGACCCTCTTCTTCTCGAGGCGTCAATCAGGATTGCGGCCGAAGATACACCCGAGTGGTAGCCCGGAACGACATCTTCTGGGCAAACCTGGGACCCCCGGCGGGTCGCCGGCCGGTCTGTGTGGTGACCAGGGATGCCGCCATCACCGTGCTTCAGAGCATCACATGTGCTCCCATTACCCGAACGATCCGAGGCATCGCTTCCGAGGTCGGGGTAGGGCCATCCCACGGCCTGCCCGAGCGTGCAGTGATCAATTGTGACAACCTGATCACCATCCGGGTCTCCGACCTGGATGCAAAGCCGGTTGGCAAGCTGGACCTAGTCGGTCGGGCCGAACTGGATAAGGCGCTCCGCTATGCACTCGACATCAGCTACTAGCTGCCAATTTTTCTGTCCCTATCTGGCGATCAGGATACCGGTGGACGCCCTGGTCAGGTCTTTCAACTCAAGCGCTCGGGCCACGCCGCCGTCGGGCTCACACGCTGACTCCTGCGTCCTCAGCGAGTAGATCGTCGATCTGGCCAACCGCGAGCGTGAGGCCTTCCTCCATCCCCATCTCGACCATTTGTTGCATTGCCTCCGCGGACGGAAATTTGCTCTGCAAGGTCATCCGGGTCCCGCTGGTGATCTCTTCCAACGAGACATAGGTCACGGTGGTTGGCATGTCGGGGTTGGGCTTGCCGTCGCTGCCGCCGAATCCGTCGACGAACTCCAGTCTGTTGGGCGCATCGAGATCGGAGATCTGCCACCACCCGTGGTACTTCTCCCCTTCCGGTGAGGTCATGTAATAGGTGACCTTGCCACCCGAGGTGAAGTCATGATCGATAAACGTGGCCGGGTAGCCCGGTGGGCCCCACCAACGCTCCAACTGTCGAGGGTCTTCCCACAACTTCCAGACCCGATCCACGGGAGCATCGAATTCGGCGGTAAGGATGAGAGTGAGTTGATCGGAGTCCTTCTGGACGCTATTTACGGTCATATTGTTTCTCCTTGTTCGGGTTCGGCGAGGATCTCGCCCATACGGTCGATACGATCCCGCCACAGCTTCTCCACGTCCTCGAGGACGCCGTAGGCAGTGCGAATCGCGGCTGCGTCAGAACGGACGAGTTGTTCCCGTCCATTACGGTGTTTGCTGATGAGGCCAGCCCTCTCGAGGACCGCCACGTGTTTTTGGACAGCGGCGAAACTCATCTCATAGAACGTGGCCAAACCAGAGACCGAATAGTCCTGGACCATGGCGCGGGAGATGATGTCACGACGTGTGGCGTCGGAAAGGGCTTGAAAAAGCAAGTCGATCTCTTCCTGCCGTTGTTCCAATCCTACAACCATATGGTTGTACATTAGATCAAGAGCCTGGTCTGTGCAAATACACCAGATTCGTCCTGCCAAGCCGCCGAGCCAGCCAGCGAATAGGCGACTCGACCCGGAAGCAGATGGCGGTGAGCCCTACTAAGAGGGGACGCAGCCAAGACGCGGCACACGACACCAAAAGGCACCTAATATCCGCCGGTGCTGACCTACCTCTTTGCCGATATCGAGTCGAGCACCCGCCTCTGGGAGGATCATCCAGACGATATGGCTGATGCCCTGGCGCGCCACGACGCCTTGTTCGCTGCGGCGATTGATAGCCACAACGGAAAGTTCGTCAAATCGACCGGTGATGGTGGTCTTGCGGCCTTTGGGTCGGCAGCTGAGGCGGTGTCAGCGGCGCTCGATACACAACGTGCTCTTAAGGAAGAAGTGTGGCCCAGCACAAGCCCTATCAGAGTGAGAATGGGTCTACACACCGGCGACTCGGAGAGTCGGGACGGCGACATGTTCGGGACAGCGGTCAATCGGGCCGCGAGGATCATGGCGGCAGGACATGGTGGGCAGATTCTGGTGTCCGGGCTGACCGCAGAATTGACTATCGGAGAGTTGCCGGTGAACTCCTCGTTTCGAGATCTTGGAACCCATCGCCTCAAGGATCTCACCCTCCCCGAGCACCTTCTTCAACTGGTCCACCCCGATCTTCGATCCGAGTTTCCGGCTCCACTGACACTCGACTCGAGGCCACATAACATTCCGCTACAAACGACTGAAGTCCTCGGTCGTGCCAACGAGCTGGCGGCGATCGCGGTAATGTTGGAGTCGCCAGCCATTCGACTGCTCACCATATCGGGCCCCGGAGGAGCAGGTAAGACCCGTTTGGGATTGCAGGCGGCGGCCGACCAATTCGACCATTTCAAAGACGGAGTGTTCTTCGTCGATCTTTCGATGGAACGCGATCCCGGCTCGGCGTTCGAGGCAATCGTGAGGGCACTCGATTTCACTTCGGCCGGTGGTGATGCGCTCGGAGTCCTGAAAACGAGACTGCGTGATAAGGAGCTTCTACTGCTCCTCGACAATTTCGAACAAGTGACTGCTGCTGCCCCCGGCCTGTCCGAACTTCTCCAACAGTCACCAAAACTAAAAGCCATCGTCACCAGTAGGGAGACCCTGCGGGTGAGGGCCGAGTATGTGTTCCCGGTTCCAGCACTCTCCCTGCCCAATCCTGTTGACAGCGTCGCTGAAATCCGATCGGCAGAGTCGGTACAACTGTTTCTGGAGCGAGCGCGCGCGGTAAGGCCCGGGTTTGAGATCGACGAGACGAACGCAGCCACGATTTCGGAGATCTGTTTGCGTCTCGACGGACTTCCCCTCGCCATCGAGCTGGCAGCAGCGCGCCTCAATGTGTTTTCTCCCCAGGACCTGCTGGGACGGCTCCGCGAGCGCCTCGATATTCTCGGTGCCGGAGGCAGAGACGTTCCGGACCGCCAACGGACCCTATGGGGAGCGATCGGATGGAGCTACGAACTGCTCAATGAGCACGAGCGCCGGCTATTCGACTTGATCGCGGTCTTCTCCACGACCCCGATGAAAGCCATTGAGGCCGTAGCGCAAGAGGCGCTCGGCGAGTTCGACGTCGATGCTATCTCGTCGCTCGTTGACAAAAACCTCGTCCAAACCGACGCGAGTGAGGGTTCGACCCGCTTCTCGATGTTGCTGATGATCAAGGAGTACGCCGAGGAACAGCTTCGGCGAGACCCCGAGGCCGAACACAACGTGCGCCGTGCCCATGCCCTCTATTTCTCCGAGTTTGCCCACCAACTCGACGATCGACTGACCGGACAAGATCGCGAAGCAGCCCTAGATGAACTCGCGTCCGAGATTGGGAACCTCCGGACTGCATGGCGTTACTGGGTGGTCGCCGAAAACGTTGAGCAGCTCTTCAATTTGATCGACGGATTATGGGCAATACATGAGGCAAAGGGCTGGTACCACGCCGCCATTGAACTGGCCTCAGACACGCTTCAGGTGCTGGCCACGACACCCCCGACCCCGGAACTCGCCAACGAGGAATTAGTCATCCGGACTAGCTTGGCCCGGGCTCTCATGGCTGTCCGTGGGTACGGCCCTGAAGTGGAAGAGGCCTTCACAAACATCCTCGAACTGATGGACAACAGTGGATCTGATGCCCAGCGATTCCCGATATTGCGAGCTTTGTTCATGTTTTACATGAACAAAGCTGAGTTCGACAAGGCCAACGAATTGAGCCGGGAGATCCTCGCAATGAGTGAAACTGATCCCTCGCTACGTGTCGACGCCCACTATTTGTTTGGAGCCTCGACAGCGTTCTGTGGAGATCTGGAGACGGGTTTGGCTCATCTGGATATGGCGATCGAGTTGTACGACCCGAGGATCTCGGGGTCCTCCAAATATCGTCTGGGGACCAATGTCGGCGTGGCGGCACGGGTAGCTTCTGGGCTGGTGCGGTGGCAGTGCGGCCAGATGGTCCAGGGCACGGAACGTGTCGCTGATGGACTTCGATTAGCGCGGAGCATCGATCACCCTTTCAGCATCGCCTGGGCCCTATATCACAACGGGTTCCTGGCTATTAGCCGAAGTCAGTACGACGAAACCCTCCAGTTCGCGATGGAGTTGGCCCGGGTTTCGGAGGAAAACGATTACATCCTTTGGAGGACCCTCGCAACCGTTCTCGAGGGGGTGGCTACCACTGCCAAAGGTGACCTCGAGGTGGGTTTGGCGATGACCGAAACAGCCATCGAGTTATACCAAGGGCTGACTACGCCGCCGGTCTTCTGGCCCCTGGTTCTGAGTCTCCGAGCTCTTGTAGTCTCCTTCGCCGGCCAGCCTGAACGTGGAATCGAGCTCATCGAGGAAGCCTTGGCCATTGTGAGCCGAGACGACTCGTCCTCGCCTGTATTCCAGATTGCACACGAGGACTCGTCGTCGCCTGTGTTTCAAACAATGAGAGGAGACATTCTCCAGATGATTCCCGGAGCCGATCCCCGATTGTCCGAGGAGGCGTATCAAACGGCGGCGCAGGCAGCGCACGATGGCGGCTACTACACCACCGAGCTCCAAGCACTAACACGGTTGGTTGCCATTCGACGGGCGATGGGAACAAAGCCCGATGGCAGTGAGGACCTCGCCTCACTCTATGACACGTTCACGGAGGGTTTTGAAGAACATGACCTAGTCGTCGCGCGAGACGTGCTGGGAATCTGAGTACCGTTGGATTCAGAAAGCGAGAATCATGAGTGACCGAGACGTAATGGCGTTGGTGATGACAGCGGAGCGCCGCTGGATGGACAACTGGGTAGCCGGCCCCACAATTGAAGGAGAGCCGATCCGACGCGGTCAGGCCGCGCCCGACCTCGAGCTAACCGCCGAAGACGGTTCCCAGGTTTTGCTCAGCTCCTACTGGCAGGACCGTCCCCTCCTGGCAATGTTATGGCGTCACCTCGGTTGTGGTTGTGGGCTGGAGCGTATTGAACGACTTCAGGATGAGTATGAGACCTTTCGGAGTGCCGGTTTGAATGTGGTCGTCGTGGCGCCCGGCGAGATAGAACGGGTGGTTGCGTACAAGGAACGCTACGAACTGCCGACACCGATTCTCGCCGACCCTGACTATCGAACCCACAAGGCATTTGGCCTCTCCCATTGGTCCCGAGAGCAAGTCCTCTACGACGCCCCCGACGAATACTGCAGCCTGACTCGAGAGATTGGCGAAGAATTTCAGAAATCACGCCGCGAGCAGGGTCGCTCCCTGGTCGACGACCCCTGGATGCAGTCGGGTGAGTTCGTCATCGACACCGAGGGTCTGGTCCGGGTCCCCTATCTCTACAACTACTGCGGCGACTACCCGGACGCCCGGATATTCACGACGGCGGCCCGTCTCGCCACCACAAGCTAAATCTTGAGGTTTATCGGCAACGTCCTCTGGTTGCTCCTGGCCGGATTCTGGCTAGCAATTGCATACGCCGTAGCCGGGGTCTTGTGCTTCATCTCGATCATTGGAATCCCATTCGGCATCCAGGCATTCAAACTCGGTGGCTATGCCCTATGGCCATTCGGGCGCGTGGTAACCCAAAACCCTGGCAGCAACGCTGCTATTTCGACCCTAGGGAACATCATCTGGTTCATCGTCTGTGGATGGTGGCTCGCCGGCCTACACATCATCACCGGGCTCCTCCTGATGGTCACCATCATCGGGATACCTCTCGGAGTAGCCAACTTCAAAATGGCCGGGCTGGCGTTGTTTCCGTTCGGAAAACAGATCGTCTCAGCGGCCGATCTCAACAGCCAAACTGCGGCAGGCCAAATCGCCGGGTCCACGGTGGCGACATCCGTCCCTACTTTGGGTGATCCGTACCAGGTTCAAATCGAATCGACTTCACCCACTCAGTAGAAGGCTTGCTCAACGCAGTCAGGCAGGCTTGGTGGCCTTGCCATCCAGCCACAAGCGGTCCGATTCGTCTGAGTGGCTCCCGTCGGATCCGACGTGTTTCGCGTCGATCCGGTCACCCTTTTTGATGACGTGAACCAGTGCCATGGCATGACCACGCCCGAGATCGAAATCCTCGGCAAGCCAATCCACGATCTGACCCGCCTTGGTATCGGGCGTGTCGTAGCCCTTCTTTTTCGCCAGCTCGACGAACTGCCGGGGAGTGAGTCCGGTCTTTTCCTCAATATTGTCGAGATAAGCCTGAAATGACATAGCCTCTGCTTTCGCCCGATTCGTAGACATCCGTGAGGTTCATATCAAAGGGTATCGCCTTGAAACGGGTGCCGCCATGGCTTCTGTCGTCGCCGTGGTGTATCTTTCGCCCGAGGTCAAGAGACGACAACGAAATGCCTCCCGGCAGCTTGTCGCAGCAACCGCGCAATCCGCGCACGGTGCTCCCGGGAGAAGACCGGCTCTGACGCAGGAGCGTCGGAGAGGAGCGGATCCGAACCATCGGGTCCACACGACACCGGAGGTGAAGAATGAACAAGCCGACATGCGATTACGTACCGATGTGGGGAACTGTCGAGAATCGATGTGGCAACGAAGCGCTGCTACGGGTGCTCCGAACCGGGTCGGCGAGGCCCGATTTCAAGGATCGCTGCCTGCCCCATGGTGGCTTGGGCCGCCACGAAACCGTCTTCGTCGCCTATCGAGAGCCCGGGGCCACCGAATGGAAAGCGGCCAGGTGAGCCGCGCTTAGCCCGCGAGAGACGTGGTCATCGAGGTGGCGATCCATTGAGGAGTCGGAGACCTTGAATCAAGGGCAGGTGGCTTCACCCGGATCCGGCAGACTCTGACACGCTGACTATCTCGCCGGGCAGAAATGGGTCGTCTGGACTAGCCAAACAACTTACATGCGACGCTCAGATGGTCGATAGATCTCACAGCGCCAAAAGAGGTTTCTGAGATGACTGATCGGCTAGATCAAGCACAGCCATATTTGTTCCCGGTTGCCGAATCCGACGGCGCCGAATCGACCCTCTGGGGTGCTCATCACCGCGATCGCACCGTCTCCAGTGGCCTCTTCGTGTGCCCGATCGAGGGCATCGAACGCGCCTATTGGACCCACCGGGTTCGCAACTGGTTCCACATCCTGTCAATACCGGTGGTGCCGGGCGCGATGGTGGGCGAATATGTCGAATGTTTTGCCTGTGGCCGCTCCTACGACCCGCGAATCATCCGTGCCCGTCATCCCGCCCTGGGAAATCTCAGATAGTGGGTACTCCGGTCGCTTCAGTCACCAATCAGACATTCCGGAGCGCCGGGATTGTAAACATGGCGGATAACCTGTCGATAGGCCGCTGAACATTCGAAGGAGGTGACATGCCCGACACCGATCTGGATCCGATCGCCGAGGTCGAGGAGTCAGCCACCGACGTTGCCCCATCACTCCCTGATGCTGGTGACGAGACGCCCGACAGCGACGTCGGGGAATCAACGCGCGAACTGCACACGCCGATTGCGTTCTGGAAGAAAGCCACCGCCGTAGCATCGTGGGTAGTCGCCGCCTTTTTTCTCTTCGTGGTCCTTGCCAACAGTTCCGGGGAGTCGCCGCCAAACGTGGTGGCTGGAGCGTCGCTGATAACTCAAGACGGGCCGGTGGAATTGCCGGAGGACACGCTAGGAATTCAATTCGACCAGGTTCGACAGAGCTGGAATGCCGCTGAGCATCCGCCCCTAATCGCCTCGCCGCTCCGTCGCACGCCTGAAAGTGGCGAGCTCGACAGCTTCTTTCACCGATTCGACCCGGAGGCCGAGGTGATCGGTGCCTACCGGGACAGCGATGACTACCTGGTGGCGCTATTGGTCCGGGCATACATCGGACACGAAGCGATATCGACGATGTACCTCCACCTGTGCCACCTGATCAATCCCTTTTCCCCTGAATGCCTGGACAACTACTTCACGATCGGACTCCAAGGAAAAGGTATCGCTGAGCTCAATGAGGTTGGCAGCGAAATGGTCTGGGATTATGAGGGGAATGAGTGGCGGGTGACTGTTGGCGACGACCAGTTGGCGATCCGCGTACTCGCCCCGAACGCTCCAGAGTCCTAGCACTGGCGCCGCCGAACGGTTTCCTCCACCCACCGTTTTACGCGAAGAAGTTATTTCTGTCACACCCTCCATTCATACTGATGAAGGAAAGCGGAGGTAAGTGATGACAGTTGAAGTAGTCGTGTTGATAGTGGTCGGTGGGTTTGTCACGATTGGGCTGATCGCCCTTGCTGTAGCCATCGCCCGCTCGTCCCGCCCAAGCGCGGAAGAAACGCCCACGTCCGATTCCATAGTCGAACTCAAAACTCTATTCGCCAACCGCGAAGGTGCTCTGGCCGAGAAGGTGAGCCAACTAGACACCAAATTGGCCGGACTTCAAGAGTCGATCACCAACCGCGAAGTGTCACTAAACACCCAAGTGGCTGATATGGGTTCACAGATGAGGACGATCTCCGGTCTCTTTACAAATGACCGGGCAAGGGGCAACTGGGGCGAGATCTCCATGGTGCGCATTCTCGAAAGCGGTGGGCTAGTCGAAGGCCGTGACTACGACACTCAAGTCACGGTCAACGGAAGGACACCCGACGCCATCGTCCACATTCCCGGAGGGTGTGAAGTTGTCATCGATGCCAAATTTCCGCAAGCACGCTACGTAGATGCGCTGAAAACAGCCGACCCTGAAGAGCGGGGTCGACTCCTCAAGCTGCAGGCCAGAGAACTGGAGTCTGTGGCAAAAGATCTGGTCAAGAAGCACTACGCCGACCTTTCGTCTGGCAGCTACGTCATCATGTACCTGCCATCGCAAGCTGTGTACGAGGCGGCGGTAGCGGCCGACCCCGAGGTGCTCAGCCGTCTGATGGATATCAAGGTAATGGTTGCGGGGCCTAACGCCCTTTTCGCGATATTGCTCAATATCGGTTCGCTGATGAAAGAACAGCGCGCCATCGAGCAAGCCGATGAAATCCTTACTCAGGCCAAAGAGCTACAAGGTCGGATGGTTACCTTCATCGCCCACCTGGAAAAGGTCGGCAAGTCCTTGAGCTCAACCGTGGGAGCATTCAACGGTGCCGTGGGTTCTTGGATAGGCAGCGTCTCGCCCCAACTGAACCGGGTCGGAGAGCTCCGGGGCGAGCCAATCGAAGCCGATATCCTCCCAATCGACGAAGCCGTCCGAGACCTGCCCCAAACTCAAAGACACCTACAAGCAGCAAACCACTAGAAGAGCCGAAGGGGCATCAAACGGGCTTCGTCTGCGACGCAGCGGACGGCCAATGACTTTTTCCATAGGGAGGAGTCGCCCCGGTCGACAGACCGCGCAGTCGGCGGCCTCGCCTACGCATTCTGTCTTCTTTCCGAAGACATGACGATCGACCAAACTCGGGTCTTGGTCCTGAAGCAAAGTGACGACCTCCTTCTCCAGGAGGAGTGGCTTCACCTACTGAACCTCTCATTTGAGTATGTATGCCCGGAGGCATCGACCGAGTAGGGCAGCACTCTTCCCCGATCACCTTTGATGTTTTGGCCCGGAGCGTTCCACCATGATCACTGCGAGCAGACAGAGCAACACGGTGATAAGGCCGGCGAGAAGGGCCAGTTCGAGACCGGGTCTCGCTACGGCGGCGCTCGAGAGCAGATGGGAAGCGGTCCGAGAAATGACCGGATAGGCCAGCGAGGGCCACACGGCTGCAGCGATCAGTGTTGCGCCGATCACGGTGACCACCACGGGTGCTGCTATCGCTACCACGAGCCGGAGCCATCTCATCAGCATCGACCCCGAGGCTACGGTGCGCGCCCGGGCAACCACCAGTTGCACCACGAGTATTAGTGCAACGGCGAGCATGATCGCAGTGACGATCGGGGCGGCGCTCTCGATCAAGGCGAGATTGGAATCGGGCCTGATCGCGATCTTGGGGTGGACCGCCGCAACCCCCGATACGTTGCGCGCCATCTGAGAAACCGTCGTCGCATGGAGTTGACCGTCCAGGCCGAGCGTGCGCCAGTTCTCCGGGTCAGCGACAGGGGTATCGATTGCAGGGATTAGGGAAAGCTCTCGTGCCGTCGATGCAGTTACCCCGTCGACACTTGGCAGGGAGAGGAGGGCAGCCTCCACTTCTTCGACTTCTACCAGAGTTAGTCCGGCCTCCAGATCCGTGACCACCCAAGAACGCCGGTCTACCCCGAACTGTTCCACGTCGAGGAGCTGGTCGACCATCGGATTGATCGCAAAGACCAGCGCGGCCAGGGCCACGACAACAAGAGTCAGCGAGAAAAGGCCCGACGCCTGCTTCGGTTCGTCGGGTCGGCGGCCGGGGCGATCTTCCGTTCTTATCGCCGAAGCTTATTCACCACGCCGCACCGGACAGGGGAACACGCCTGCACCGCCAGCCTCGTCGACGACGGGTAAATCGCAGATTCTCGTATCTGGGATCGAAGAAACGCCTCTAGTGGATGTCGTCGAAACCGACGACGTCAGGGACACTCGAGAGGGAGAGAAACTAATGACTGTCCTACAAAGAAAAGAAGCAACCGGCGTCGACGCAGCAAGGCTGGCGAAGATGGTCGGATCGGTCGCACTCATTGGAGCGATTGGGCTCGGAGTCGGCTTCGCGCTGACCAGTGTTGACAGTGTCGAGACGGTGGCTCCGGCAGAAATTGGGTCGCAGGCCCAAGGGCTAGCCAAGTCAGCACAGGCCAACCAGGCCCTAAACGGCGCCGTGGCGGCCAACGCCATCGGAGCCCAAGGGCTAGCCAAGTCAGCACAGGCCAACCAGGCCCTAAACGGCGCATCCGTGGCAGCGGTCACGGGCCCGTTCCTGGCCGGTCATCCCAGCCAGACCCACAAGGGACGTAACGGTGTAGCGCCGGCGGCGAAAGTGGAATCGTCAGCCGTAGGTGACCCGATCTCCGACAGAATCCCAGACTACCCACAGAGCACCACAGGCTCAACGGGAACGTCAGGCGAGGTGTCTGGATTCGGCAACGGGGATATGTTCGCTCGATAAGAACACACCATCCGGACAAGAGGGAGGGCCAGCAGTGGCCCTCCCTCTCTTTTGTGCCTACGACGGTGCCCCCAACCTCTCCCATCTCAGGGGCTCGTCGCTCCCTCCATACTGCCTATTCCCCCGGTCGCTACCTCCGGCGCTGACGACCTCCCCAATGTTGATTCCTGGCCCTATCGGACCAACACCGGACCAGATTTTGCCTGCCAAAATCCCATTCTGACCTCGCAAAGATCCGTCCTGACGAAGGCCGCGATCGCACCGGGCACAACCCCACCGATGATCGAGTAGCCCAGGGTCGATGAGCAGGGTCCTGAGTTCGGTTCCCGAGGGGAACGCGAACAGGGGGAACATCCGGCGACGCAAATTTCTCGTATCAGAGGTCGATCGGCCGGCTCTATCAGACAACACCAGCCCGGCGTCTCAGGGGATCGCCTGGGCACTGGGGGCGAGAAACCCCGGAGCAATCCTCCGCTCCGGGGTTTTTCATGTCGCCAATCGGTTTGCCAATGCAAACGCGGCCGCCTGTTCTCAGGCGGCCACTTTGCTCTCTCCCACTCCCTCCGCCGATCCGGTCCCCCCTCATCACCCGGGTCCGGAATTCTGGCCTAGAAGGCAGTACCCAAACTGCGTCCGAGCCTCCCGTTAGCCCTCAAGAACCCTGACAAAGGGTCGGGGCTCCGGTTGTGGAGATAGCGCCGAACCGGGTTGTCAACGGGTTGCGCTGGAAGTGGCGCCCAGAACAACCAGTTCGCCCGACGGGAGATGTTTTTCTTTGATCCGTAGAGCATCTGACTCTCCTTGTCTTGGGGGCCGTCGCCATTCGACGGTTATACCGCCAAGAGGATCGGGCGGACAGCTTGATACAAATAGACGGGATGAATCAGAGAATGACCCATGAAGTCTTGATAACAGGGCCTTCATCGAAACGAATAACGAGGCTGACCGGTCCAGATGAGACACCCTCGAAAGCAAAGCCGCCGGCATCGTCGGATCTATCCGAATGATGAGCCCCACGGCTATGGTTCTCGACGTTGAAGATGGTGTCTGGTGAGACCCGTCCCATGAGTGTGGTGGATGGCTCGTCGTACTCGAGGTCCACAAGCCACCTGCCTGCTTGGAACGACATCATTCGTGCCACCGCAGTTGAGCGGACTCCGGACAGTGA
>JBGTGL010000134.1:0-11057 GCA_041746755.1 Acidimicrobiia bacterium
TGCTCGACACCGTCCTCAACCTGGGTCTCAATGACGATCTCGTGGAGACTTTGAGCGCATGGTCTAACGACCCCCATTTTGCCTGGGACGCCTATCGGCGCTTTATCCAGATGTACGGAAACGTTGTGCTCGGAGTCGGCGAAGATCGATTCCAGAGTGTCCTCGAAGAGCAGCGGGCAGCGCGTGGAGTTCAAGACGACTCGAAGCTGAGCGCCGAAGATCTGAAGCTCGTCGCAACGAGATTCAAGGGAATTATTGACGAGTCCCGGCCCGGGTCACTCCCCACAGATCCGATGGAACAGCTTCGCGGCGCGATCGAGGCTGTGTTCTCGTCCTGGGGGAACCGGAGAGCAATCGAGTATCGGCGGCTCAATGGCATCCCTGAGGATCTGGGAACCGCGGCCAACGTACAAATGATGGTGTTTGGCGACCTCGGACCCGAGTCCGGCACGGGGGTGTGTTTCACGAGAGATCCTTCTACAGGTCAGCGTGAAGCATATGGCGAATACCTCCCTATGGCCCAAGGTGAGGATGTTGTAGCCGGTGTCCGCAACGCTCTCCCCCTCGTTGATCTTGCCGAACTCCATCCCCGATGCCACCAGGAATTGATCGAGGTCATGGACGGGCTTGAGAAAACCTACACCGACATGTGCGACATCGAGTTCACGATTGAGAATGACACCTTGTACATCCTCCAGGCTCGCGTGGGAAAACGCACCGCCGAGGCTGCAATCCGGCTCGCGGTCACCATGGTCGACGAGGGCCTAATCTCAAAGGAGGTGGCGCTGAAGCGGGTGGCGCCGGAGTCGCTAGAACAGCTCCACCGTCCCCGAATCGCCGAGGGCTTTATCGGCTCGCCCTTTGTCACCGGAGTTGCCGCCTCACCCGGTGCGGCTATCGGAAAGGCGGTTTTTAGCTCGGACACCGCGGTTGCGATGGCCAATGCTGGGGAGGCAGTCATCCTGGTCCGACCCGAGACAACTCCTGACGACATTCACGGGATGGCTGCAGCTCGCGGAATTCTCACCAGCCACGGGGGAAAGACCTCCCACGCCGCGGTGGTAGCCAGGGGTATGGGCAAGCCGGCCGTCACCGGATCGTCGGCACTCCACGTGGATGCGATCAATCAGATTGCCACCGTCTCTCAAATCGACATTGTCCAGGGTGATGTGATAACTATCGACGGCACTTCGGGAACGGCCTACGTGGGCGCAGTGGAGCTGGTCGAACCTGCGCCGCTGCCCGAGCTCCAAAGACTGCTGGAATGGGCCGACGAGACCAGACAGATGGGGGTAAGGGCCAATGCCGACACCGCCGAAGACGCTGCCATTGCTCGCAAGCGTGGCGCTGAAGGCATCGGGCTTGCGCGCACCGAGCATATGTTTCTGGGCGAACGACTCGCCGTGGTACAGCAAATCATCCTCTCGGTCGACGAAGCTGAGCGGGAGAAGGCGCTCGAAAAGCTGGAAGCCCTTCAGGTCGAAGATTTCACCGGGCTCCTCGAGGCCATGGATGGACTACCCGTTGTAGTCCGACTGCTTGATCCCCCCCTTCACGAGTTCCTTCCATCACGGCTCGAATTGGAACAAGAGGCGTTGCGCCGCGTACGGGTCGGGAGGCCGATCGACGACCTCCACGCCATGTCAGACAGCGTGGCCAGGTGGGAGGAAACCAACCCGATGCTTGGACTGAGAGGCGTTCGCCTCGGCTTGATGGTGCCCCGCCTTTACCGCATGCAAGCGCGAGCCGCCGGGCAGGCCATCGCCCGGCGCCTCAAGGCGGGAGGCGACCCGAAGATGGAAATCATGATTCCTCTCGTGGCAGCTGTCGAGGAACTCGACTTGATGAAAGAGATGATCAAATCGGAGATGGCCGCCGCAACAGCGCACGAGGGACTGGAAATTAGCGTTCCCATTGGAACGATGATCGAGCTCCCCCGCGCCGCGTTGACCGCCGGTGCCATCGCCCGAAGTGCCGACTTCTTCTCCTTCGGGACCAACGACCTGACCCAGATGACCTACGGGCTGAGCCGGGATGACGCCGAGGAGCACTTCCTGAGAGACTATCTCGAGCGGAAGATCCTCAAATCCGACCCGTTCCAAACGATCGACGTCGAAGGCGTGGGCCGTCTGATCCGGGTAGCTTCGAAGGAAGGAAAGGAAGCAAATCCGGATTTGACTCTCGGCCTTTGCGGCGAACACGGCGGTGATCCCGCATCCATCGCTTTCGTTCGTGAAATTGGACTCGACTATGTCTCGTGTAGCCCGCCTCGAATCGAAGGCGCCCGTCTCGCCGCAGCACAAGCCGAATTGACCGGCTAAGCCCCGGAGTCGATGGCGGTCAACAAGGAATCGATGCCCTCGTCCGTTATGGCAGTCGTCACGACTACAGCTCTGGCCCGTCCACCGTGGGCGGCCACTTCGCCAAGAGCTCGCTCCACCTCATCGGCACCGGGACGATCGGCCTTGTTGATCACAAAGATGTCTGCGATTTCGACAATACCCGCCTTGTCTGCCTGAATCTGATCGCCCCATCCCGGAGCTACCACGAGCACGACAAGCTCGGCCACACCCATTACCTCTACCTCGGACTGGCCGACACCGACGGTCTCGACGAATACATAGTCGAACCCGGCGCTGGCGAGGAGGCCAACAACAGAACCAGCAGCGACAGAGAGCCCACCGAGATGTCCCCTGGTAGCCATCGAGCGGATATAGACCCCGTCATCTCCAACGTGGGCTTGCATCCTTATTCTGTCGCCGAGCAACGCTCCCCCGGTGATCGGACTCGACGGGTCGACAGCCAGAACCGCCACGGACTTGCCGATCCGGCGAAGAGCTCCTATCAGCGAATTCACGAGGGTCGATTTGCCTACGCCGGGCGGCCCAGTGATTCCCACGACCACCGCCTCTGATTTGGTTGGGGCTGTGAAGACACCCGGATCGGCTTCGATCGCCGAAATAGCCCTGGCGAGCGCTCGCCTATCGCCGGCTCGGGCGCCATCGAACAATTGTTGTGGCAACACGATTTGTAGCCTATGGGATGTTCAGTTGGCCAACGGGGATGATCCGACAATTCCTGAGATGTCGATCCCGACCCCACTATTCGATTCAGGGACAGGTGCGTCGGCAACAGCTGCGACCTCAGTCACACCCGGGACCCGGTCCATGAGAATCCTCTCTATGCCGGCCTTGAGGGTCATCATCGAGAGCGGGCACCCACCACAGGCTCCCACCATCTGAATACTCACTTTTCCGTTCTCTGCTCCCACCAGCACAAGGTCACCCCCGTCGGCCTGCACCGCCGGGCGGATGTATTCCAGTGTCTCCTCGAGTTTTCCCATGTCGATCTCACCCACATACGGGGCTGAACTCGAAATGGTCACCGGTGTTGCTTCACTCATACAGTCCTATGAACAATTGAAAGATGCTCGATGTTCCCATTGTAAGTGACGACGGATCGAAACCCCTAGGGACGATTGAACGTCGAGGTGAAATCGTCGGTCGACACGCTGAATGAGTCGGACCCACACGAGAAAGTACTCGTGGCCGACAGTGCATCCGAGGGCACTTCCATCGGAGCGTCCGGGATCGGCAGCTCTTGGCCATCGACCTCCATTGACGTCGTGATCTCGGGCGGCGGCCCCTCATCGAGGCTTATCGAGAGTTGGTCGCCTTCGGTTCCCCACGTTCCTGTCTGGTCACCGCTGATCAGGATCTTGAAAGTCCCCTGGTCACCTGCCATGACAAAACCCCATTGGTCACGGGAGGTGGACATGGTGCCATCCTGATTGAGCGTGACGGTCAGGGTTCCGCCTGCAGCCGACGCTTCTCCGAAACTCGATCCACCGAGATTTGAAAAGACTTCATCGATGAATGCCTCATTATCGAGCAGCCACTCACCCTCGAGACAATCGTCGCCGCCCCCGGTGGCCTCAGGTGCCGACGTTGTCGACGATTCCGTGCTCGACGTAGTCTGTTGAGCAGCCTCACTTGTCGTGGTCGCTTCGGCCGCTTCAGTTGTCGTGGTGCTGTCCCCGCTGCTGCCTCCGCAGGCCGCGACGACCAGGCCTACCAGGACAAAGGTGACAAGAGTTCGTTTCATGGGGACAGACTAACGGTCAGTCAACCCTTTCGATCGAGGCGCCAAGATTGGCGAGTCTCCCGGAGAAGTCTTCGTATCCCCGGTCGATGTGAGAGATCTCCCCTACTTCGGTAACCCCCTCGGCGCGCAGTCCGGCCAGGGCGAGAGCCGCGCCGGCGCGGATGTCCGGAGCCAGTACCGGGCACCCGGAGAGCTTTTCCACGCCTCGGATAACGGCATGTTGGGCCTCGGTAACGATGTCGGCACCCATCCGCGCCAGCTCACCGGCGTAACGGAAACGCGCGTCGTACAGGTTCTCGGTGACGATTGATGTCCCCGATGCCACCGACAGGTAGGCCACCATTTGCGGGTGCATGTCGGTATGGAACCCGGGGAACGGGAGGGTGGCGAAGTCAATGGGTTTGGGGCGTTCGGGCCCACTCAAACGGAACCAGCCGTCACCTCTTTCCACCTCGCAACCACTCTCTTCGAGTTTGCGGAGTTCCATGCGGAGGTGCTCGGGAACACACCCGGTGATGGTGACGTCCCCTCCGGTGATTGCACCGGCCACCGCGTATGTCCCGGCTTCAAGACGATCAGGGATGATGGAGTGGTCAGCTGGATGAAGCTCTGCAACGCCTTCGACCGCAATCAAGGATGTGCCTGCGCCGGATATGCGCGCCCCCATCGTCGTCAACTGAGCGACCAGGTCGACGATCTCGGGTTCCCGGGCAGCGTTGACAATTGTTGTCGTCCCATCGGCCAGGGCACCGGCAAAAAGGAGATTCTCGGTGGCACCTACCGACGGGAAAGCGAGCTCGACCTCGGCTCCCACCAGGCGGCCTTCGACCTTGCCCACCAATTCGCCGTGCACCAGCTCGAATTCTGCGCCGAGACGCTCCAGACCGTCGGTGTGCATGTCGATGGGGCGAGCTCCGAGGTCATCACCACCGGGGAGAGCAACCCGGGCCTCGCCGCAGCGGGCCAGGAATGGTCCGAGGACGACGATTGACGCCCTCATCTGACGCATGAGTTCGATAGGCGCCTCGGGGTTGAGCTTCTCGGGCACGACAATGTAGAGATCGTGGCCTTCGCGAGTGAGATGACATCCGGCATGAGTGAGCACCGAGCACATCAATTCGACATCCAATATCCCGGGAACGTTGGAAAGTAGGTGCCGGCCCGGTGCAAGCAATGTGGCCACCATCTCTTTCAAGGCGGCGTTCTTGGCACCGAGGACGCCCACGGTGCCTTTGAGGCGTTCGCCGCCCTTGATTATGAACCGGTCCATACTGGCAATGTAGTGGTGCGGAATGGGAAAACCGGACTCTGCAAACCCCCTGACACACTCGGCAATAGGGCTACCCTGCCGCCGGTATGAGAATTGCACTTGGCTCCGATCACGCGGGCTATTCACTCAAAGAACACCTCGCCTCGTGGTTGGCCGAGTCTGGCCACGCCGTCTACGACCTGGGCACGCATAACTCCGACCCTGTCGACTATCCCGACTACGCGGCGGCGGTGGCGTCCGCTGTTTTGGACGGCCGTGCCGATCGGGGCATCGTTATCTGTGGTTCGGGTGCGGGAGCTTCGGTCGCTGCCAACAAGCTCAACGGGATTCGGGCTTCAGTCGCCCACGATGTCTACACGGCCCACCAGATGGTCGAACACGACGACGTCAACGTTTTGTGCCTGGGGTCCCGCGTCATCGGGACTGCACTCGCCGAGGACCTGATCCAGGCCTTCCTCGGCGCCAAGTTCACCCGGGAAGACCGTCATATGCGGCGTCTGGAAAAGATCCGCGCCCTGGAGAACTAGGCAGAACCCGGCGGCCGGACCAGCCCCAAACCCTGGGTTCCACGCGTCGTCGCCTCGACAGAGGAGAGGCGCGCGTCGCTCACAGCCCGTACAACCACGGACGAGGAGAACCGAGGACTAGCCGGAAACCGAAGCTGCCTGGGCCTCCAGCACTAGCTGGTTCAACCCGGCCACCCCGATCTGACCGGATACCCGACGGACCACCTTGTTGTCCCCGTCGAGGACCACGTAAAACGGCGTCCCGGCCATCCCATAGTTGACGGCAACTGTTCCCAATTGGTCGTCCATGATGGTCGGTACGGTCCAACCTTCGGCGACCAACCAATCCTGCGGCGGCCAGTTGGGTCGCAACTGGTCGGTTGAGGTTGCAACCGAATACATGTCGACGTCATCGGGAAGATTCCCGTCGTCGATCCATTGTTGGACAACCGGCACTTCGGCCTGGCAATGCGGGCACCAATGGGCAAGGAATGTGACGATCTTGGATCTCCCATCGGGGGCGATCGTCGACACGACATCATCCCAATCCGCTCCAACAACCGTGGGTGCCACCAGGCCCGTCGCAGTATCGGTTGGTGATTGCGAGTTGAAAATCGGGATTGGGTCACCGGTCACCTCGACTTCACCGAATCCAATCGAGGCGTCGACCGGCTCTTCGCCTGCGATAGCGAAGGCGAGGAGGAATATGAGAGCGAGCCCGACGACTCCGCCGATAATTCCAAGGACTTTCTTATTCATTGTTAGTTCTCACATAGAAGGCAAGTAATACCGAGATAACGATAAACCCGACCCCGGCCATAAACGGGATCGAGACAAACCCAAAGACATCGACGTACTTGGCCGAACAGGGGTTGGCGGGGTCACACGAACCTCCCTCCAGAGCAGGGAACGTCTGGGTCAAATAGTGCCATGCCGAGACAGCTGCACCGGAGAGCGATAGCGGAAGTGCGTAATACTTGACCGCCACCTCTTTCCGGATCGCACCGACCAGCAGAATCACCGACAGCGGGTACATCGCGATCCTCTGGTACCAGCAGAGCCGGCAAGGAAGGAAGTGGATCACACCGGAGTAGATCAGAGAACCGCCCGTCGCCACCACGGCAACTGTCCATGCCAGCCATATTGCAGAGTCTCCGAGAAGACGACCCGCGGCGTCAGCACCCTTGATTAGCCGGTAACCGACCAGGCCGATCGCTCCGGCCAGAGCAATCAGTGAGAGCGTGGCGAGAAATGTGTTGTAGAGCTGGACGTTCTGCGCTGACAAGGCCTCACCCCTGGACTAGACGGTCAGTCGACCTGACAGATCGTAGAGGGCGACCGGCGCAATCGTTGCGCCCGACTAACTTGGCGAGCCCTCGATCGCCTCATCGACGGTTTCAACCTCGAGGAAGCGAGCACGGAGGATCTCAGCCACGATGTAGGCGACGACCATTCCGATGATGATCAGAGGAATCGCGTCGAGTCCGGCGCTCCCCGCGACCAGTAGAGCAAGCACCGAGGCCGACAGAGGCAGCCTGAGAACCGACACGACCGTGGCCGCAACGGTGATCGGTATCGCCGTGCTCAAGGTCATGCCGGGCAGATAGGAGGCGAGCATGCCGGCAACGACACCGATAAAGATGGCGGGGAAGACCGGACCACCCTTGAAACTTCCCATCGACAGCATCCATGCCGTCGACTTGAACAACAACAACCATGCGACGACACCCAAACCAAGCGTGTCGGCCTGCGCCATGAGGGGGGTCAGGGCTCTCGAACCCGAGAACAGAACTGCCAAATTCGATTCTCCTGTGAGGCTCGAGAACAGGATCGCAAGTATTGCCACCGCTACTCCAACGATCGGCAGCCACACAAGGAGGTTTCTATTCACAAGCCGATCCATCCGCTTCCCGAGGGCAACGACCAAAATGCCGAGTCCGGCGCAAATAATCGCAATCGGAACCGCCCACAAAACCTCCGGTATTGCAAGGTCCTCCAAGGGCGGCAAGTCCACCGAGGGAAGAGCGAAAGCGTTGGTGCTGAGGCCGGTGACGTGTCCCATGCCGATGTATACGAGTGATCCGATGCCTGCCGCGACCAGCCCGGGGAGCACCAGAAGCGGGGCCATGACACCGCCGACTCCCGCTGCTTCGAATACGACGATCGCTGCGATGATCGGATTGCTGAACACCATCGCCAGTGCAGCGAAGCCGCCCGACGCTGAAATAATCCCTTGGGCCTCGACGCTGGCGTCCTTGGCAACCCGACGAGCGAGGAGTAGCCCCAGTCCCATGCCGAGTGCGATAACCGGAGAGGACGGTCCCAGGACGAGACCAAAACCGAGTGTCGCCAACGCAGCAAGGATTATCCCGGGAAGGAGCGACGGCTCGGTCACCCCCGCCGAGAGCCCGTCCGCGGGGACTCCACCGCCAGTGCCCGGCAATTTCAAGATCGCCAGAGCCGTGAGCACACCTGCTATGGCTAGAACCGGGAGCGGCCACCACCACGGCGTCGCGGAGAACCCGACCACACCTGGCAAATCCATATAGATGAAGTCTTGGATGAAGGGGACAATTGTCAGGAATGCCCACGCCGCGAGAGAAACCACGAGACCTACCACCGCAGACAGGATGAGCAATCTCCGGAAGTCGCGATCGCGAATCATCGACTTCACCTGTTGCTGACTGACTTCACTCACGATCTACCTTCCATGCCTCTAGTGCCCTCTCAGCCCCAGGAAGCACGTCGATAACGACCGGCAGGGAGCGCAGCGGGCAAGTATGGCACAGGCACACCGGGCAAACCGCCCCAGAGGCCGGGAACCCGAGCGAAAGTAAGAGCAGTCCCGACCAGATTCGAACTGGCGTTTCCGGCTTGAAAGGCCGGCGTCCTAGGCCCCTGGACGACGGGACCAGGGTGGAATCAGTAAGGATACCGCTCCCCCAAGTACCAGCCCAACTCTCCGCGAAGCTAAACCATCTCAATGCAAATCGACCCGGATATGGGTCGGTGAACATTAGGTTGCCGGTAGTTGATCTCGGGCTTGTTGGAGGCGGGCGAGGGATCTGTCTTTGCCCAAGGCGGCCATCGACTCGAAGAGTGGTGGACTGATCGAGGAGCCGGTAATCGCAACCCGCATTGGCTGCAGCCCCTTTCCTACACCGATCTCCATCTCGGCGAGCAGCGCCCTCAGCTCGGAATCGAGGGTCCCAGCATCCCAGTTGTCGACGCCACTGAGTCGGGCGATTGCGGCAGCGAGGATTTCAGGCACCCCATCCTTGGTCATCACCTTTTGCCAGGAGGCGCTGTCGTAATTTTCGATCTCTGAAAAAAGGAAGCCAACCTGGTCGCCGACTTCGGGGAGGAGCTTGGTCCGCTCCTGGACCAGCGGGGAAATCTCCCAAAACACATCGACCTCGGGTTCGGTCAAAGGCCGACCAAGTGACTTGGTTACGAATGGCAGCGCCAGTTCCTGAAATATCGCAGGGTCCATGGAACGGATGTACTCCCCGTTCATCCACTTAAGCTTTTCGGGGTCGAATATCGCCGGGTTTTTGGATACATCAGCCAGATCGAAGGAGGCTGCCGCCTGGTCCCGGGAGAAGATCGTGGTATCCCCATCGACCGACCAGCCGAGCAGACACAGATAATTGAACACGGCATCGGGGAGGTACCCGGCGTCGCGGTAGTCGGTGAGCGAAGTGGCGTCATGGCGTTTCGACAACTTCTTGCCGTCCGTCCCGAAGAGCAGCGGAAGATGGGCATAAGTCGGTTCGACCGCCCCCATCGCCCTGGTAAGAAGAATGTGTTTCGGTGTCGATGGCAAGAGATCCTCGCCTCGGGCGACATGGGTGATCCCGTAATCGACGTCATCGACGGTGGAAGCCAGGTGATAGGTGGGTACTCCATTGCTGCGCAGGATCACGAAGTCATCGACATCCTGCGGCTCAAAACTCACCTCATCGCGAACCAGGTCGTCAAATACGATCGGTGCGTCTTGGGGTATTGAGAGTCGGATTACTCCCGCACTCTCCTGACTATCGGGGCGGCGGATGTAATGGCCCGGGTGGAGCCCCTCCTTCTGAGCGCGTTGTCTTGCCCCCTCTAACTCTTCAGTGGACCGATCGTCGTAATAGGCTGCCCCCGAGGCAACCAACTTCTCAGCCACTTCCCGGTACCTATCGAATCGGGCCGACTGGCGATAGCCGCCGTGTGGTCCACCGACTTCGACACCTTCATCCCAGTCGAGTCCCAGCCACCGCAAAGAGTCGAGGATTCCTTCCTCGTATTCCTTGGTGGACCGCTCCAGGTCGGTGTCGTCGCTCCGGACGATAAAAACGCCGTCATTGGCACGCGCATAGAGCCAATTGAACAAAGCAGCCCGAGCGGTTCCGACGTGAAGGTTTCCTGTTGGTGACGGGGCAATTCGCACTCTGATCGTCACCGGGTCACCACCTGATTGGTCAGGGTTCCGATCCCATCGATCTCGACCTCCATGGTGTCGCCAATGTTGACGCGAGAAACACCCGACGGGGTACCGGTGAGAATCACATCGCCGGGAAGCAAAGTCATCACTGCCGTCACATACTCAAAAATTGCTCCGACCCCAAAAACCATGTCCGAGGTGAATCCTGCCTGGCGGACTTCATCGTTGACCCGACAGATGACGGCCAGCCGCTCCAACGGATCGAGTTCGGTCTCAATGGCCGGGCCTAGCGGGCAAAAAGTATCGAATCCTTTGGCTCGAGTCCACTGGCCATCGCTGCGTTGCAGGTCGCGCGCGGTCACGTCATTGGCCGCGGTGTAACCGAGAATGTAGTTTCCCGAGTCCTCGGCTTTCACGTTTCGTGCGACCCGGGACACCACCACGGCGAGTTCCGCTTCGTGATGGAGTTCTTCGCTCTGCGTGGGATGAACCACACCAGCGTCCGGCCCGATTACCGACGTGGCAGGCTTCATGAATATCAGCGGACTCTCCGGGATTTCTCCACCCATTTCGGAGGCGTGATCTTCGTAATTCTTCCCGACACAGATGACCTTGGTCGGGATAACCGGTGAAAGAAGCTGGACCTTGGGCCATGGAACGATGTTCTCGGTCGGCTCCCACGCCACAAACGGTGAACCCCGATATACCTCGACACCCCCGGCATCAGCAATTCCATACGCGATGTCGTCAC
>JBGTGL010000135.1:0-15578 GCA_041746755.1 Acidimicrobiia bacterium
CTCGGCGAGGTATCGTCCCATGGCGTGGCAATGCTGATACCCGTGTCCGCTGAACCCTGTAGCCAGAAACAAGCCGCCGATATCGGGCCATTCTCCGATGATTGCGTTGGCATCAAGACGGTTCTGGGCGTAGAGACCGGCCCACGATCGAACAACTTCCAGGCTATCGAAGGCAGCAAGATGGGTCGCAACCTCAGGCCAGATCACCTCGTAGAAATGGGAACGGGGGGCAGGGGTGAAATCGAATCCGACCGGGTCGTCGTCGGTCGACCAGGCCATCAAAACCGCCGGGCCCAACTCGGGAAAGACATACGCGCCCGACGGTAGAAAGATGGAAGGGAAGGAACCGAACCGGGTGAACCCGCCTTCCACGACATACACGGTCCGCATCACCGGATCGACCGGCACGGATACACCAACAGTCTCCAGCAACCCCGGCGACCACGCCCCAGCTGCCACCACCACGGCATCCGCATGGTGAACCTGATCATTGATCCGCACACCGCTGATCCGATCGCCTTCAGTGATCAGGGACTCCACATGAGCCGTCAACCTTTCCACCCCACCGTGCATCGCACGACGCCTGTATCCATTGACGACACCGTTGGCGTCAACCGGACCGTCGTCGGGCCCAAAGGTGGCGCCTACAAAATCCTCAGACGCGGCCACGGGGAACCGTTTGGCGATCTCGGGCATTTCCAACCACTCGACATTCCCCCCAAAACGACGCTGATTCTCCAGCCCCGTCATAGCGCTTTCCCGACCGGCTTCGTCGACCAGAAACAGATTCCCCTGTTTGCGACGATCGATATGAGGACGCTCGCCGTCGACCTCGAGCAGTTCTCCGAAGTTGTCGATGCATTCCATCCCGTATTTCGACATGGCGATGTTCTCGTCGAGATTGAACTGGATCCTGACGTTCGACTCCGAGAGCATCGTCGACGATCTCGCCAGCGTCGGATCCTGCTCAACCACAGTTATCGCGAGTGAGGGGTCGAGGAGATTGAGGTGGTGCGCGGTGGCCCACCCCGTTGCCGCCCCTCCAACAATGAGAACGTCGGGCATGTCGGGCTAACTAAACCTTTCTGTGAAGAGGTTTTGTGGCCACGGCGCAGTTTTCCTTCACAGAACGGTTTTTCGGTCGAGCTCGAGGGCGCGGAGCCGGTCCAACACCACTTTCGATGACTCGTAGACCCGGGCCAGGTCGAAACAACGGTTGAGTGTCTCCTCGTCCAAATCAACCTCGGGGTCGGCTTCCAACAAGTCGCGCAGATGTCCCGACCCACCCCAAGCGGTCATCGCATGCTTTTGGACGATCCGGTAGGCGTCGTCGCGGGTCATTCCGGTCTCCACCAGGGCGAGCAACACCGGCTGGCTGAAAACGAGCCCGTTGGTTCCCTGGAGGTTGGCGTCCATCCGGCCCTCGTCGACAACCAGCCCCTCGATCAGAGCAGTGAACTTGACCAGCATGTAGTGCAATGTGATGGACGCGTCGGGGAGGATCACCCGCTCCGCCGATGAGTGGCTGATGTCCCGCTCATGCCAGAGGGCGACGTTTTCCAAACCAACCTGTGAGTAGCCGCGGAGCAAGCGGGCCATTCCGGTCATTCGTTCCGAGAGGATCGGATTCCGTTTGTGAGGCATCGCCGAAGACCCCTTCTGGCCCTTGCCAAAAGCCTCCCGCACCTCGGACACTTCGGAGCGCTGCAGGTGCCGTACCTCGGTGGCCATTCGCTCGATCGACGCCCCGATCAGGGCGAGGGTCTGGAGCCACTGGGCGTGACGGTCCCGAGCCGTCACTTGAGTGGAGGCAGGCTCGATGGCCAGTCCGAGTTTCTCGCACACGTAGGCCTCAACTTCTGGGGGCACCTGGGCGTAAGTCCCGACAGCTCCCGAGATCTTTCCTACGGACACGGCTTCCGCGGCAGCCTCCATCCGGCGGTAGTCACGTTCGAGTTCGAATGCCCACCCGGCGAGTTTCAGTCCAAAAGTGGTGGGCTCGGCCCATATCCCGTGTGTTCGCCCGATCATGAAAGTTCGCTCGTGCTCTAGTGCCTTCTGCTTGACCACCTGAAACAGGTCTCCAAGCCGGGCCAACAACACTTCGGACGCCTCTTTGAGCAAGACTCCGCCAGCAGTGTCGAGGACGTCCGACGATGTCAGCCCGTAATGGACCCATGCAGCTGCTTCCCCGCCGGCATTGGCGCCTAGCAAGTCGACAAAGGCGGCCAGGTCGTGATTGGTGACGGCTTCACGCTCAGCAACTTGCTCAGAGGTAGGACAATCCGCGGATCGAGTTGCAGCCGCGACTCCGTCAGGAACCTTGCCGAGTTCAGACCAGGCTTCCAGGGCAAGTACCTCGACTTCCTTCCAAGCCTGCAGTTTTCTGGGCTCTTCCCAGATGTCCCCCATCTCGGGCAGGGTGTATCGCTCAATCACAGTCACAGATGATGGCACAGCCGTTACCCTCACCGGCCAATGCTGCGGATCACTAGAGAACAAGCGAAGCGGTATGCCCTCGCCGCCCAGGGTTTCGGCGACGCTCGACCGACCGGCAGAGTCGATGCCCGCCACTATCGCAAGGTGGTCAATCGTCTGGCAATGGTTCAGCTCGACTCGGTGAACGTCTTCTCGCGCACCCATTACATGCCATTCTTTTCCCGGCTGGGGAACTACGACCGGGATGCTTTAGACCGCTGGTTGTGGGGCTCAGGCGAGCTATTTGAGTATTGGGGCCACGAAGCATCCCTTCTCCGTGCTGAGGATCACCGGCTCTGGCGTTGGCTGATGAATCGCCCGGTGAAATGGAAGGCTCTGACCGATCTGATTTCGAATGAACCCGACTATCTCGATGAAGTTTTGGAGCAGGTGAATATCTTCGGCCCGATCAAGACTTCAGATCTCAAAGATCCCGGGGCCAAACCCGGTGAGGGGATGTGGAACTGGTCAAAGGGGAAGGTCGGTCTCGAAGCCCTCTTCCTCCAGGGCAAGATCACCGCCGCTGGTCGTCCCAATTTCACCAGGATGTACGACATCACTGAACGGGTCATCGACTCCGAACATCTCGGTCCTCCCGAAGTCGACGAGGAAGAAGCTAAGAGGCAGCTGATCTTGCAAGGGGCCCGGTCTATGGGTGTGGCGACGGCGGAGGACCTCGGTGACTATCCACGTTTGCGGATGCCTCAGGTCCGCCCGTTGATTCCTGAGTTCGTAGCACGCGGCGAACTCATCGAGGTTGATGTGGAGGGTTGGAACAAGATTGGGTATCTCCATCCGGATGCGACGATGCTCCGTCGACCGACAGGAACCGCATTGCTGTCGCCTTTCGACAATCTGATTTGGTCGCGGCCCCGGACCGAGCGGATCTGGGACTTCTACTACCGGATTGAGATCTACGTTCCCGAACCAAAACGGATCTATGGCTACTACGTGCTTCCCTTCATGCTCGATGGTGAGCTGGTGGCCCGGGTCGACCTCAAGACGGATCGCCAATCCAACCGACTCCTGGTCAAGGGATCGTTCGGGGAAACCGGCATAGACCCGGTTCGGGTGGGACGGGAACTCAAGAAAGAGCTCGACCTCGTCGCACAGTGGCTGGGCATGGATGAGGGCGAGATCCACGACAACGGCAATCTGGCACCATATGTCAAATAGGCGGACCGACGTATTCGGCCAAGTCGAAAGCGCGGGCGAGAGACCGATCAGCGGTGAGCAATGGGGAGCGCAGGTCTTCGGCCAGTTCCACATACAGCGCGTCGGCAAGCCGATAGTTGTCTCGACGTGACCACGCACCTGCGAGGAGAAATGAAAGCGGCTGTCTGACAAATGGTGAACCTGCCACCACCCGGATCCGCTCGGTGACGCTCTTCTCCGTGAGCATCCCGGCTCTAAACATCCTGCCGAGCCCTGAAAGAACTTCTGCATCGAAATGTGCGGGCACATGAACGTTACGATCGACGATCCGATCGGAGACTCTTCGGCCAGTATCGGACTCGATGAGCAATTCGATCATCGCCGAGGCGTCAAGGACCAGTTCCTCTGGTGATTCCCTCGATGTCATCCTTGGCCCCGCGAATCGCGGCTTCGACAATTTGGCGATCGACCGCTATCGGTTCGAGCTCTTTGACCTCTGCAATCCATTTCGCCATCCTTTCGGACTGAAGCTCCCGTTTCAAGGCTTCCTGGGCGATCCGGGAGACATTGAGCCCCGCCGCCTTGGTTTCCGCCGCTAGCTCGTCCGGTAGGTATACGTTGACCCGTGCCATGCGCATATTGTACACACATGCAAAGGGCCTGTCTAGCCTAGGAAAAAGCGTTGAGACCGGTGATTGCCTGACCCATGATCAGGGTGTGGATCTCGTTGGTGCCTTCGTAGGTGAAAACGGTTTCTAAGTTGGCCATATGGCGGAACGCGGGGTATTCCAGGGTGATCCCGTTGGCGCCGAGGATCGAGCGGGCACTCCGGGCGACGTCGAGGGCATTGCGGACATTGTCGAACTTTCCGAATGAAACTTGTTCTGGCGAGAGGGTCCCGGCGTCTTTACGGCGGCCGAGGTGCAAAGCGACGAGTGTCCCTCGTTGTACCGCAACCATCATCTCCACCAATTTTCGCTGTGTCAGTTGGAACGACCCGATGGGCTTGTCGAACTGCTCTCGTTCCTTCGAGTAGTTGAGTGCCGACTCGTAACAAGCTCGGGCCGCACCCATTGCACCGAACGCGATCCCAAACCGGGCTTCATTAAGACAGGAAAGGGGACCTCGCATCGAGGCGACGCCGGGCAATACGAACTCGTCGGGCAGGCGGACGTTGTCGAAAAGTAGCTCTGAGGTGACCGAGGCGCGCAACGATGCCTTGTGCTTGATCTCGGGGGCGGAGAAACCCGGCGTGTCGGTAGGGACCACAAATCCCCGGATGCCGTCGTCGGTGACAGCCCAGACCACGGCAACGTCGGCTATCGATCCGTTGGTTATCCACATCTTCGACCCGTTGAGGATCCAGTCCGAGCCGTCTCGCTTGGCATTGGTCCGCATCGATGAGGGGTCGGATCCTGAGTCGGCCTCGGTGAGCCCGAAGCAACCTATCGCTTCGCCGGTGGCCATCTTGGGGAGCCACTCGTTCTTCTGCTCCTCGGAGCCAAACTTCCAGATCGGGAACATGGCCAGTGACCCCTGCACCGACACGAACGATCGAATTCCGGAGTCGCCGGCCTCGAGTTCAAGACAGGCCAGGCCGTATGCTGTGGCCGATGTGCCGGCACATCCGTAACCCTCGAGATGCATTCCGAGCAGTCCGATCTCGCCAATAGTCTTGGCGAGTTCTTGGTGAGGTAGTTCACCCTTCTCCCACCACTCGCCGACATCGGGGACGATTTCCTTGTTGACGAACTTGCGAACAGTGTCGCGAAGGAGAATTTCCTCGTCGTCAAGGAGTGAATCGATATCGAGGAAATCGAGTGGATCGGGTTTGGTGAAGGAAATCTCGCTCATGGAGCCCTGATGGTATCCGGGTTGGAGAGTGGGCACACATTCTCAACGAGGAAAGGGCCGCAGATGCGACCCTTTCCTTTGGTTGTTCTTGGAGTATTCAGTCGATACGCTCGATGACAACCTTGATCACCGGACCGGACCATCCGTGGCTGGCAAAGCTGAGGTCAGCGATTCCCTCGATGTTCTGGTGCAGGTGAACGCTGCCGTTCTCAGCCAAAGCAGGATTGGACATCCCGGTCTGACCGGAACCATCGCATGGCGGCACGAGGTCTTCGTACGCCTCGGTGTTGATTTCAGTACCGGCGTCGTAGGCACGTCCGTAATACGTGACGCGGCCATTGCCGGGGAGGTCGACGCGGTTTACGCCGCCGAACCCGTCGTTGGAGCAGATCAACATTCCGAGAACACTGAGTTTGCGTGCGCCGGACGTCGATGTCACCTCAGTCGAGACTGACTGACCTGCGAAGACCGGAGGCCCAGCTGCCGGTGCCGCAACGGCAACATCGCCTACCAGCGAGTTAGCCTGGAGTTCGGCTACCAGTGTCGGTACATCTCCGTTTTCGGCAACCTGCTGGACGCCGTTGCTGGCGGCCTGGCCGGCCTTGAACAGATTGAAGGACCCAGTATGAGTCGCGACAACGAACGGTGTCATGATTTGGCCCCCACCCGTGGTGAGGTTGGTCACTGTCACCTTGTAGGTTTTCTCGCTGTCAGCCGACGCGGGCGCGGCGAACATCGACACCGCTAAGGCCGCGGTTACCGCCAGTACGAACATTTTCTTGATTCTGGGCAATTGATTTTCCTCCTGGTTTATGACCCACCATCCAGAATCGGGTACAGATCTTGCGAGATAAGAAACCAACTATGAACGAATTCGAAACGTTTCGGTGATCGGACGACAGTGCCCATACCTTCTTTACATATGACTGCACCGACGACTATCTCTGGACAGCGGATTCTGGTCGTCGACGATGAGCTGATGGTTCGGGAGGTGGTGTGCGCCTACCTCGATAGGGAGGGCTTCAAGGTATTTGAGGCCGGAACGGGATCTCAAGCGGTCGAGATGATCAACGCCAAAGACCCCGACTTGATAATTCTCGATGTGATGCTTCCCGAGGTGAACGGATTCACGGTTCTCAACGAGCTGAGGCGTCAGAGTGAGATCCCTGTGATTCTGCTTACCGCCCGTTCGGAGGAAGCCGATCGTGTTCTCGGGTTAGAGTTAGGTGCCGACGACTATGTGGTGAAGCCCTTCTCACCACGAGAACTCGTCGCCAGGGTACGCACCGTCTTGAAGCGCCTCCAGCGCGAGGCTGCCGTATATGAGCGATTCGATTTCGGGCACCTCGTTGTCGATGGGAGGACCAGAGAAGTTTTCGTTGACGAAAAACCTGTCGACCTCGCCCCGAAGGAGTTTGAGCTACTCGAGTACTTCTGCGCTTCGCCGCGACAGGTTTTTACCCGCATTCAGTTGTTGGAACAGGTCTGGGACTCGTCGGCAGACTGGCAAGACCCTGCAACCGTCACAGTCCATGTCCGCCGTCTCCGGCAAAAATTGGAGAAGGACCCGGAGAACCCAGGTTGGATCAAGACCGTGTGGGGTGTGGGCTATAGGTTCGAACCGTGAGAGCCTTATTCGCCGGCCTCTCCAGCGTGTTGATCGGGCTGGCGATCTTCGAGGTAGCGATGCAGCCCGCAGAATCTGAACGTCTCGAACTCGGGCTGATCTTCGCGGCGATGGCATTGTTGATGGGGGTTGTCGCAATCTGGCTCCCACGTTTTTCTCGTTCGCTGCGATCGATTCGCATCACTTTCGGAGTCCTTTCCATCGTCTCATTTCTGATTGTTCTCTTCGGAATAATTGCTGTGGCGCAAAGCATGTTTCTCGAACAGCACGACGCAGCGTTGCTTCTCGTCGTACTCGGGTTTGGGCTGGTTGCGGCGTTCGGTTTCGCTCTGTCGGTGAGCAGGCCACTGACCGACGACCTGGAGAGGCTGGCCATTGCCGCTGATCAGGTGGCTTCAGGGCAGGATCGCACGATGGTGCCAATCGACCGTGTCGACGAGGTGGGACGGTTGGCCCGTTCCCTCGATCAGATGATCGCCCGGCTGGACGAGGCCGATCGTGAGCGGAAAGCCGATGCCGACGCAAGGCAAGCCTTCTTTGCCGCCATCGGGCACGATCTTCGCTCCCCGCTTGCTTCGATCCAGGCGGCGGTTGAGGCATTGCAGGATGGAGTGGCGAGTGATACCACCCGCTACCTCAACTCGATGGAGCGCGAGATCGGTGTGCTCTCAACACTTGTCGACGATGTCTACCTCCTGGCTCGGATCGAGTCGGGCGCAGTCGACCTCGACCTAACTGTGGTGGACCTGACCGAGTTGGCTGACGAGTCGATCGAAGTGGTGCGGCCCCTTGCTGATCGTCGCGGTGTGTCAATCTGCATGGAGTCGCCCCACCCGGTGATAGTTTCCGGAGGCGTTGCCGCACTGGGACGGGTGTTGCGGAATTTGCTCGACAACGCTGTGCGCCACGCTCCACCGGGTTCGACAGTGGTCGTCGAAGTTGGTGCCGATGGTTCTCCGTCGGTCCTGATCACCGACGATGGGCCCGGGTTCGATCCGGCGTTCGTAGGGTCGGCATTTGATCGCTTCAGCCGGGACGACCCGGCCCGGGTCAGGGATCACGGTGGATCCGGTCTCGGGTTAGCCATCGCCAGTGGGTTTGTTACCGCTTTGGAAGGGGAGATCTGGGCAGAACCCGGACCGGGCGGCAAAGTCGGCTTCCGTTTGCCAGTACCGACGTAACTGCCATCATTGGCGCGTGTCTCACGACCTTGTCCAGCGACTAGCCGAAATCTGCCTGGCTCTCCCCGAGACCGAGCAACGGATTAGCCACGGCGAGCCGTGCTGGTTCATCAGGGGTAAGAAACAGTTCGTGTCCTTCGACGACCACCACCATGGTGCGGATTGGATCTCCTTCTGGTGCGCGGCTCCGGAGGGATCACAGAGAACGTTGGTTGAATCGGATCCGGAGACCTTTTTCGTTCCTCCCTATGTGGGCCACCGGGGCTGGCTCGGAGTGAGACTCGACGGCGATCCCGATTGGGAAGAGATCGAGGAGATCGTGATCGAGGCCTATCTGACGGTGGCGCCGAAGACGCTGGCGGCTCAGGTGTTGAAGGAGTCCGGCTAGCCAGCGAGGGTCTTCTCGGCGAGGTCTTTGCGGTAGTCGGCAAGCTTGGCCCGAAGGTCGGCATCGGTGATCGCCAACATGGCAACCGCAAGGAGGGCGGCGTTGTTGGCGGCGTCAATTGCAACCGTGGCCACGGGAATACCGGTCGGCATCTGGACTGTGGCGAGGAGTGAGTCCATGCCGTCGAGAGAGGCGTTGATCGGGACTCCGATAACGGGAAGGAGCGACTTAGCTGCCATCACACCCGCCAGATGCGCCGCCTTGCCAGCTCCGGCAATGATGACTTCGAACCCGTTGTCGGCGGCGTTGGCGGCAAATTCAATGGCTTGGTCCGGCGTCTTGTGCGCCGAGAGCACTCTCGTCTCCGATTCAATCCCGAACTGGTCGAGCATTTGGCTGGCCTTTTCCATGACGGGGCGGTCCGAACCGGAGCCCATAACGATTGCGACTTTGTGACTCATGACGGGGACGGTAGCCCAAGAATCCATCGTCGTTGTTGCGGTTCGGCGCCTGGAGCTGCACCAGCAATAGCCCTCCAATTTTCGGGGAACGACGGTGGGCGCAGGGTACGTTTAGTGGTGAAATGCGACGGCCTCTGACGCCCCCGGTGACTCGAATCCTCCGCTCTTCGTTCAGCGTGCATCGCGTGGCGGCCAGAGCCACGATAAGCACGCCCAACGTCACAGCTTTTGGGCGGTTTGGTTGCACATGCATCGCGTAGTGCCCAACGCCACAATAAGCACGCGCAACGTGGTTGCCCTGGCGATTCTGGCCCTGATTCTGTCTGCGTGTGAACCGGTGACTGCACCTACCACCATTGCAACAACGACTACCACACTCGGCCCTCTACCACTGCCTGATCTGAATGGTCCGCCGCCGACGACAACTGCACCACCAGCAATAATGGAGCTTCCCGGGATCCAGTATCAGGGTGTGCTTCCCAACGGGACCGATTACGCAACGCGGATCCCCGGTCTCCGGGAGGAGTCGCTCACGCTGATTACAGGAACCTTCAACCGGATCAATGGCGATGACCTGGCGTCGGTGGGAGAAGTCAGGTACACCCGCGTTGCAGAACAGCCGAATCTTGGCTTCGCCGGGGATACTCTTCGACTTTGGGATAGTAACTGGCTCGTGGAGGTCACATTCGAGCCATCAACTCTTCAGCTACTGGAGGCGATGACGGCTGCGGATATCGACGAGGCAATCCAACTGCAGGTCCTACAAGGGTTCCCTCAGCTCACCCTTTCTGGACCATTCACCTGGGCCGGCGCTGACCCACAGATCAGATACGAGTCTTTTGTGGTGGCGACCGGATGCTGGCCGGAAGCAGCACGCTGCACCGAAAACCACGCGGTCCAAGTCCTTTCATCCGGTGACGTCTTTGTCGGAGGAGGTGGCCTGAACGACTTTCAAGTCGAGGCGATGACCTTGGACACCACGTCGGCCCGACCCGTCCATGACCCGTTTTACCTCGATCCCGGACCGCTCTCTGAAGGCGACGACACTTCATGAGCCCCCGACTGGCGTTCATCGTGCATAGGGTCCCGTTTTCCGGGACTTTAAGCACGCGCAACGTTTCGGATCCTGCCGATGGCGTTCATCGTGCATAGGGTCCCGTTTTCCGGGACTGTAAGCACGCGCAACGTGGTGCTCGTCGCCGTTTTGGCCTTCGTCCTGGCCGCCTGCGAGCCGGTGACGGCGCCAACCACCACGACCATCGATGTTCTGCCGCCTCCGGAACCGATCGACTCAACGACGTCAACAATGCCGACCACTTCTACGACCCCACCGGTACCCGAACGATCGTCGGAGTATCACGGGTTCCTCCCCGACGGGACCGAATACACCGTATTCGTCGAGGGAGTTGTTGGCGGGGCGATCGAAGGCATCAGCGCCGGAATCGTCATCGAAGTCGACGATGCGCCCAACGCCGTCGGCATCGCCACGTTTCCTATCGGCGACACTGATCTCGGCTACTCCTTCGAGGACGGGGTATATCGCATTCCGGCGGGAGGGGCGGTGAACATCGACTTCTACGACCACATCTTGGAAGAGCTGGGGGACGGAGCCGGCGATGTGATCCAGAACTCGATCACGGGCACCACCAGGTTCGACCAGTTCCCCGTACTGACCCTCGAGCCACCATTCCGTTGGGCGACCGATGAAGAGCTACCCCTTCACATGGAAGTCTCATACCGTCACTTCGTGGTGAGGCGAGGTTGTGGGGAATTGGCGATCGTCTGCAGCCAGACCGGGAGCGTTCAGGTTATTCCGATCGACACCCAGTACCTGCCGATCGGGGCTTGGGATAACATCGAGGTGTTCGTCGAGTCCCCAGGCCCACGTCCGATCACCAACCCCAACTACCTCGATCCCGGGCCGCTTTCCCAGCGTCTCGCCGCGGATCTGATGTGGACCGGGGAGGAAATGATTGTGTGGGGTGGCCAACAGACGCTCGAAAGTTTTCCACCCTTGGTCGATGGTGCGGCTTTCAACCCCGAGACCAACACATGGCGGATGCTGGCAGAATCCCCGCTACAAGGTCCGAAGGCGACGAGGGCAATCTGGGCCGGCGACGAAATGCTGGTTTTGTCGTCGGATGGTGTTTTTGGATACGAACCCAGGACGGATTCATGGCGGACTGTCAGTTCCGAAAGCATGGTTCGCAACGTCTCGCCCGGCCGAGTGATATATGTCGATGGCATCATCTATGTCTGGGATGGGGCGGCTGACTTTCACGTACTCGAAGTTGCCACCGGTGAATGGAGCGCCTTCTCAGCCCCCGACTCCAGTCCCACCCACGGAGACGAGTATTTCGGTGTTTTGCGTGCGGTCGAAGAAGATGTCATCGCGATAGTCGTGTCGGGTGGGCGATGCTTTGGTATGGAGTTCTTGAACTTTTTGAAAGTCGTCGGAACGCAATGGGACGCTCTTCCGGCTCCCTCCGAACTCTCGTGCTCGCTTGCCAACCAAACGGCTGCTGCTGGTGACTCGCTCATTGTATGGGAAGAGCAGGGGCACACTTCGTTTGGTTTCTCACCGGTTGATGGAGCCTGGCGGCCCATTCCGGCGATTCCGCTAGGGGGTATGGAAGGCCCGTCGGGTCCCGTTCCGATGGACGACGACCGTTTCATGGTGCCACGGTGGGGTGAGGGAGCGATATTTGATGCCACGACCGAGACGTGGACGTTGGTCCGGTTTCCCGGTCAGGGATACGACGCGGAGATCATCTGGACCGGAGAAGAGTTCCTGGCCTGGGGCACCTGGGAGACCTTCGATGCCTGGCGGTGGACACCACCAGAAGGTGTGTTGCCGTGAAACAGAGGACGCTGGCAATTGCGGTACTTCTGATGCTGACGGCCTGCGAACCGGTTACCGCCCCGACAACCACGACCCTCGACGTTCTGCCCCCGCCTGATCCGATCGAGTCGACGACAACTGTCCCGGTAAGTACCACCGAGTTTGTGCCCGCTACCCAGGAGGTCTTCCGTGGCGCTTTGCCCGACGGCCTCGACTATCAGGTAACCGTGACCGACGGAGAAGGGCCATGGCCGATCCATATCGAAGGTGCCTTTTTGGTCGAATTTGATGGGTCGAAAGTGCCTGCGGCGGAAGTGTCATATACACACGACTTCGGACAGGGATCATCATTCGTCGGGAATCATTTGCTTTTGACCGCCAATGACTGGACGATCGCAATCGACTTCTCTCAAGATGTCTTCGAAGCCCTGGGCGATGACGCTCATGCCATCATCTCCGAGTCAATCGCCGCCGTTACAAAGAGTGGATTCCCCGTTCTGCTCCTTGAGGAACCTTTCTCGTGGGACTATGAGATCGTGCCACCTGAGGTCCGATACGGCTCATTCGCGGTCCGGAGATTCTGCTTTGAATTTGCGGTCGCCTGCAACGACATCCGCTCTGTACAGGTCGTGTCCGCAGATCAGCTCTATCCAGGCTTCGGGCCGCTCGTTCACGACGGAGTCTCGATAACTTCGGTTGATTCCAGGTCGGTATACGACCCCTTCTACCTTGATCCGGGTCCGATGTTTCCACGGTTTCTAGCCGACGTGATCTGGACCGGGGAGGAAATGATTGTCTGGGGTGGTTCGACCACATTTGACGGGCCGCACCTGATCGACGGCGCACGCTTCGACCCGGACTCCGACCAACTCTCAGACCCCTGGACCCTGATCCCGCGGCTTCCGGTCACAGGGGAAATGCCAACCCGCGCCCTTCCGCTCGGGGAGGACCTTTTCGTGGTTTCGGATGAAGGAACTTTCTTGCTCTCCACGAGCAACGTGTGGACGCACCTTGCCGATGGAATCATGCCGCCGCGTCAATCGGGATTGATGGTGCAGTCTCAGGGAATGGTCTTTCTGAAGAATGAAGCCGGTGTTTTCTCTCTCGATGTGGCGAGCGGCAGCGAGTGGGCCCAATTGCCGGAACCACCATTCGAAAATGGCGAACTGGAAGCAGATCGCTCGTTGTCCGGGATGGTTGCATCCGAGAGTTTGCTCTACGTGAGCCTTCGGCAGCCGTGCCTGAGGCGGGAAATCGCCGAGTGGAATGGTGTCCGCTGGCGGATCCTTCCCGACGTGTCACTTGGGACTTCCGAGTTGGCAGACTGCGCGTCGGGCAATCAGATGTGGGCAACACCGACTGGGCTGGTCTTGTGGGACGCTGACCATCCGACGATGGTTTATTCAGCCGAGTTCGATACCTGGCATGAAGCGGCCCCAATACCGGTGGGTGGTCAGGACGGTCCGCCCGGTCCTGTGCCCATGGACGACCGCTACTTCATGGTTCCCCAAGATGGAAAGTGCGCCATCTTCGACATTGAAACCGAGACCTGGTCTGTCGCCGACCTCCCCGGGTCAGGCGACGAGTCCTCGATTGTGTGGACCGGCACCGAGTTTCTCGCCTGGACCGGGACCGATGCCTGGCGTTTCACGCCTCCACCCGGATTTGCCGGCGGCGACGACACCTCGTGAGCTCCCGACTTCCGTTCGTCGTGCATAGGGTCCCGTTTTCCGGGACCGCGTGCACGAGCAACGTGCTGCGGACATTCCAGAAGCGTTCATCGTGCATAGGGTCCCGTTTTCCGGGACTGTAAGCACGCGCAACGTGGTGCGGACACGCAGTTCGACACCCTCGATTGAATGGGCCGCCGTTTTGGGTATTGCTTGGCCGGGTAGGATCGGTTGATGACGGAGGGTTGGAGTTCTGAATTCAAGGGAGCGTTGTTGGGGGGCGCCGTCGCGACGATTGGCCTGTTCGGTGGTGTGGTTCTGGTCGGCAACCTTGCCAGTTTTCAGGCCCTCCGGCTCATTGAGGCAACGATCCCGACCGGGCAGTTTCTCGCCTCGGCATCGATAGCGGCCGGCGTCACGGTTCTGGCCTTGATGTTGACCTTGATCGGTATCACTGTTTCCAGCGACCTCACTTTTACCGACATTCACTACAGGCGGATTCGCAACATCAATGTCCTCGCCCTCTTGGTGATCGTTGTGGCCGTTGTGGTTCTGGTGGCTATGGCGATTCCGATCGGCGAAGTGGACGAGGTGCGTAACCACTACGCCGTCCTCTATTACATCCTCGCCGCGATGCTCTCGCTTCTGGGCGGACGGGTCGTCGCGATGGCCCACATGCTCGGGGGAACCGTGCGGGGACTGGTGGATGCTGCCCACCCGGAAGGGAAGAGCCATCTCGTCGTTGATGACTCCGACGACGAAGGGGATCGATTTCAGGGCTGAGCGATGTCAGTGCGGAATTGCATCCCCGGCCAACTGACGGCGTCAGCAGCGCGGTAGACCCGTTCCCGGGCGGTCGCCAGGTCAGGCCCGGTGCCAACAAGGTTGAGAACACGCCCCCCGTCGACCAGGAGCTTCTTACCCTCTCTGCGGGTGCCGGCGTGGAAGACCAGGACATCGTCGGGAACGTCCTGGAGACCTTTGATGGTCCCTCCCACCTGCGGGTCGGTCGGGTAGCCCCGGGCTGCCAGCACCACGTTTACGGCGGCCGAGTCGGACCATTCCGGCGTCGCCCCTTCGAGCACATCGATCAGGTCGTTGCTAAGCCGGGGAAGGACTACCTGGGTCTCGGGATCACCGAGGCGGACATTGAACTCGAGGACGCTCGGCCCGTCTGTGGTCAACACCAAACCCGCATAGAGGAACCCGGTAAAGGGGTTGCCGTCTTCCTTCATTTGGGCGAGTACCGGGTTGATCACCTGGGTCATGGTCGTGGCAACGAGGTCGGATGGCAGGTCGTCGACCGGTGAATACGAACCCATTCCCCCGGTGTTGGGCCCACTGTCACCGTCGAGGAGACGCTTGTAGTCCCTCGCCGGTGCCAGGGGTTTAGCGCCCGATTCTGTGCAGATGGCGAAGACGCTGACCTCGGGACCGTCGAGATAGTCCTCGATCAGGACCGATGAGCCGGCATTACCGAAACCACCATCGAAGCACTGGTCGACCCAGGCATTGGCGTCCTTGATCGAGTCGGTGACCAGGACGCCCTTCCCTGCCGCGAGACCGTCGGCCTTGACTACATAGGGACCCTCGCTTCGAGTTAGGTAGCTGTGGGCGTCACCAGGTTTATCAAACGATCCTGAATTTGCAGTCGCCACGCCGGCTCGTCGCATGACCTCCTTGGCGAACGATTTGGACGCTTCCAGCTTTGCTGCCGCCCGTGTCGGGCCGAAGACAGGGATCCCCAATCCGGTGAGGGCATCGGATACCCCGGCGGCCAACGGCCCTTCCGGACCGACCACAACCAGGTCGACCCCCTGAATCCGGGCCATCGCGGCAACGGCTCCGACATCGTTGGGCGAAATACCTTCCACGGTGGCGCCCAATGCGGCCAACCCCGGGTTCCCTGGAAGCGAGATCAG
>JBGTGL010000136.1:0-4134 GCA_041746755.1 Acidimicrobiia bacterium
TGGCGGCGGTGGCCGACAGCCCGAGTCGGATCAGGGGACTGGGCAGCCTTCGCCATAAGGAGTCAGACCGGTTGGATGCTATGCGGACCGAGCTGACCAAGATCGGTGCGCGGGTCGAGATTGTGGGCGACACTTTGTCGATATTTCCGGTGGATTCTGTCCCGACCGCGACCGTCGACAGCCACGGTGATCACCGGTTGGCGATGAGCCTGGCACTTCTCGGTTTGGTCGGCAGCGGAGTTTCGGTCCGCAATAGTGAGGCGGTCTCTAAAACGTGGCCCGACTTCTGGGAGTGGCTGGCGACCACCGGAGCGCTGGTTTCCTTGGATTGAACGACGGTTCAAAAAGTTTGCCGAATGAGTTTCCACACTGAGGCCAGGTTGCTATGTTTTATTCGAACGGAGAGGGCACTACCGGTCCTTTGCCCCCATTGTCCAGACAACCCCCATCTAGGACGCCCCGGGCCGGTACCTCTCCGTTTTCTTGATCCCAGAACCGTTTAACCTCGCGTCGGTTGAGACCACTGATTGTCACCATCGACGGACCGGCCGGCACGGGGAAGAGCACGGTGTCGCGCCGGGTAGCCCAACGACTGGAGATGCCTCACCTCGACACGGGCGCCTTTTATCGGGCGGCGGCGCTCGTGGCAATCCGAGCCGCCGTCGACCTGGATGACGAATCGGCGGTGGCCGGCGCAGTTGCGACCGCCTTTTTTGACCAGATCGAAGGAAGGATGCTGGTCGATGGCGAGGATGTTTCGCTCGATATCAGAGATCCGACCATCGCGGCGGCTTCGTCGACGGTGGCGGCGCATCCCGGAGTTCGGGCCGCCCTGGTAAATCATCAGCGATGCTGGGTGGAACTCCACGGTTGTTCGGCGGTTGTCGAGGGTAGGGACATTGGCTCAGTGGTGTTTCCCGACGCGGCCGTCAAGATATTTCTCGAGGCCGATGCCCGCGTCAGGGCCGAGCGACGCGCCCGGGAGACCGGCCAGGAACTCGACGTGGTCCTCGGCGAGCAGGTCCAGCGTGACCATCAGGATTCGTCGCGGCTCGACTCTCCCTTGATCATTCCCGAGGGTGCGACCATCGTCGACACCTCGTCGCTCGATATCGACCAGGTGGTTGATCGGATCGTGGGATTGGTCGAAGCGGCTTCCTTCTGAGTGCACCTACCATGGTGTCCATGACGATTGAGAGAGTGCTCCTCGCCGAGCCACGCGGGTTTTGTGCCGGGGTGGAAATGGCAATCAAGGCGCTCACCTGGATGACGAGAATTTTTGAGCCGCCGGTCTATTGCTATCACGAAATAGTCCACAACGAGTGGGTCGTGAAGGCCTTCGAGAAGGTTGGCGTAGTCTTCGTCGACGACATCAACGAGGTGCCCGAAGGCGCACCCATCATGTTGTCGGCGCATGGCTCTGCCCCCGAAGTTGTCGCCGCTGCCGGTAGTCGGGCTGCCGTTGTCATTGACGCGGTATGCCCTTTGGTCACCAAAGTGCACCACGAGGTAAAAATGATGGCCGGGAAAGGCTACGAGATCATCTATATCGGCCACAACAACCACGATGAAGCCGTCGGCACCGTTGCCGAGGCTCCCCAGGCGATAACCCTGGTCGAGCCGGAAGTCGGGCTTGGCGACTATCAGCCCGCCGATCCTTCGAAGGTTGCGCTACTGGCCCAAACCACTCTCGGTATGCACGAGTGGCGCCAGGTCATGGACGACGCCAGCGCCCGTTTTCCGGAATTGGCAACGGCCCGGAAATCGGACCTTTGTTATGCGACCACGAATCGACAAGAAGCCGTTGGCCAGTTGAGCCAGGAGTGCGACCTGATCCTCGTCGTTGGCTCCCACAATTCGTCGAATACTCAGGCGCTGGTTCGGGTGGCCCACGAAGCTGGAGTTGACGCCTATCGAATCGACTCGGCCGAGGACATCCGTCCTGAGTGGTTGGAAGGTAAGGCCGTCGTGGGACTAACCGCGGGAGCCAGCGCGCCAGATCACCTGATTCAGGAGGTCATCGACCGTCTCGACCCGTCGCAGGGTTTCGAGTTGTGGAAGGTCACCGAAGAGGGTGAGTACTTTCCTCTTCCCCCGCAGTTACGGGCATTCGTAACCACGCTCCAGACGTTGGTCGAGGCCGGGGTTACCGCCCGGGCACCGGGAGGTGCCGGTTATCTCGAAAATGACCGCAGTTGGACCGCCTCCGAAGCCCTGAACCTAATCAGCGCCTGAGATGAGCACCCTGCCGGTGGTGGCCGTTGTCGGTCGACCTAATGTTGGAAAGTCAACCCTGGTCAATCGGGTCATCGGAAGTCGTACCGCGGTCGTTGAAGAGATGCCTGGAGTAACCCGGGACCGGAGGCTCTTCCCGGCGGAGTGGGCGGGGAAAGAGTTTCTCCTCGTCGATACCGGTGGCTGGGAGTTGAAACCGACGTCGGGCATCGACATCTCGATCAAGGAGCAAGCGGAGGCAGCGTTGTCCGGGGCTGATGTGGTCATGGTTGTCGTGGACGCCACCGCCGACCTGTCCGATGACGACACCGGGGTAATTTCCGTCCTTCGCAATGCAGACGTCCCGGTCGTCCTCGTAGCGAACAAGGTCGACAGTGCCAGTGCCGAAGTCGACGTCGGGCGTCTGTGGAAGTTGGGCCTCGATGAGCCCTTCCCGATAAGTGCCTACCACGGCCGTGGTGTTGGCGATCTCCTCGATCGTCTTGTGTCGCTTTTGCCCGAGGGTGGGGGAGAGCACGAAACCAGCACCCGGCCTCGACTGGCGATCATCGGGCGGCCCAATGTGGGGAAGTCCACCCTCCTCAACAAACTGGTTGGCGAAGATCGGGTGATTGTGTCGGAAACTCCGGGTACCACCCGCGATCCCATCGATGTCGACATCGAAATTGATGGTGTGGAATACACGTTGGTGGACACAGCGGGCATCCGCCGCAAGCCCCAGATCACCGAGGACGCCGATTTTTACGCAGTGGTGCGGGCCCGAGAGGCGCTCAAAGAAGCAGACGTGGCGTTGTTGATGATCGACGCCCTCGACGGAGTGACTCATCAAGACCAGCGTATTGCCCGCGAGGTGGCCGACGCCGGTACGGGTTTGGTCATCCTGCTCAACAAGTGGGATGCCATCGACGAAGACCAGCGGGAGGAAACCGAACAGTCGATCCCTGACCGGTTCGGTTTTGTCGACTGGGCACCAGTGATGCGGTTGTCGTCAGCCACCGGAGCCAGACTGGGCCGTCTCGGTGGGATCGTAGAGTCGGTTCTCGAGGCTCGAGTGAATCGAGTTGGGACCGGGCAGTTGAACCGTCTGATTCGTGACTGGACCTCGGCACACCTCCCGCCCATCCGGAAAGGGAGGCGGACCAAGATTCACTACGCCGTCCAGGCCGGAGTAGCGCCGCCAACCTTCATACTTTTTACCTCGGGTGGTGACCTTCCCGATGACTACCTGAGGTTTCTGGAGAACCGGCTGCGGAATAGTTTCGATTTCATCGGAAACCCGGTGCACATCGTGGCCCGCAAGAAGTCCCGGCAATGACCGGTCCTTCTGAGGACGAACTCCCTGACGAATCCTCAGACATCGACATCCCGACACCACTCAGTTTCAAGGTCATGGTGGTTCTGGCCGGTATCTATCTGTTGTACCGAATCGGCCAGGGCGTGGTTTGGCTGATCCAGGCACTCAGCGGGTAGCCGGGTGCCTGGATTTCAGTCGGGCTGGGGAGATTTGAACTCCCGACCTCCGGTCCCCCAGACCGGCGCGCTAACCAAGCTGCGCCACAGCCCGGAACCCGCGATACTAATCGGGCGGTGATTCAAGGTCATTCCGCTGAATTCGGTTTGGTCCGGCGCGGGCTTTTTCTTCAAGTAACCGTTGACTTCTGCCGACAAAGTGAGTGGGAGGTCAACAACAATTGCCCGACAAACTCATTAGAACACTTGCTGCATCGTCGATTCTCGTCGCCCTAGCGATTGGAGGGTCAGTGCAGCTGCTTGCCGATGCCAGCGAGAACCCTGTTGAACTCGTCGAACAGGCACAAGAGCCGGTCGATGAAGCCGTCGCCGAATCCTCAACCACGGCGGGCGATCCGGAGACAACCGAGGCCGTCGAAGAAGAGCCAT
>JBGTGL010000137.1:0-11549 GCA_041746755.1 Acidimicrobiia bacterium
TCTCCGATATATCCCCCGAAGTACGCGGGGTCATCGGAGTTGACCGATACGTGCATACCGTGGTCGAGCATCGCCGGCAAAGGATGATCGTCGAGCCGATCAAACACCCTCAGAGCGACATTGGACAACGGGCAAACCGTGAGAGGGATCTGCTCCCTTACTAAACGCTCCACCAAGCTGGGATCCTCCAGACTCCGAATCCCGTGATCGATACGCTCCACCCCGAGGATGTCGAGGGCATCGCTCACGTACGCCGGCGGACCTTCCTCGCCGGCGTGGGCTACGGCACGAAGTCCAAGCACTCGAGCATGGAGGTAGGCCGCCTCGAATAGGTGGGCCGGTCGGTCGCGTTCAGTCGAATCCAGGCCCACCGCCACCACACCTGCAAGATGATCCTCAGCGAGCCGGAGGGTATCCATTGCTTCCTTACCCGATAGATGTCGCAGAAAGCAAAGAATCAGATCGGCAGACAAACTGGAATCAGCGATAGCTGATCGGAACCCATCCATGAAGACTCCAAAACCAACACCGCGGCTCACGTGGATTTGAGGGTCGAAGAAGATCTCGGCGTGGCGCACTCCGTCGGCTGCGGCGCGGCTCAGGTATTGAGCCATCAGGTCGTAGAAGTCACGGGACGTTTGCAGGACCGCCGCACCCTGATAGTAAATGTCGAGGAAAGACTGGAGATCGGTGAACTTATAGGCCGCCCGCACTTCGTCGACACCGGCAAACGGCAGTTCATACCCATTTCGCCTGGCAAGCTGGAACATCAACTCGGGTTCCAGAGTCCCCTCGATATGGACATGCAGCTCCGCCTTGGGGAGCGAATTGATGAGTTGGCGCATATCTCTCCTTATCGCAGTGCGTGGGGAAAATCAGTCAAACACAATGTCCTGGGGACGAATCGGGACTCTGGTTATCGCCTTGCCAGTTGCTTTCCTCACGGCCGCGGCCACCGCCGCCGTCGACGAAATCGTAGGCGACTCGCCCACCCCTTTTGCCCCGAATGGACCCCATGACCCCTCCTTCTCGATCAAAATCGCCTCCACGTCGGGAGCGTCGAGGATGGTGGGGAGGAGGTAGTCGGTGAAGTTGGGATTTCGGATCACACCATTCTCGATCACGATCTCTTCCATGATCGCCAACCCGACACCCTGCATGATTCCACCCTCGATCTGCCCTCGAATCGACTCCGGATTGAGGGCCTTCCCCACATCCTGAGCAGTATCCACCCGGAGCACCTTCAGCAGACCGAGCTCAGGGTCGACATCCACAACCGCTCGGTGGCCCGCGACCGCGAAATCAGCGTGGATCACTCCCTGCCCATTGGCGTCGGGCGGTGCCGTCGGGGGATGTCGGAACGTCACCGTCTTAGAGAGATCGAGTGCGGCAACTTCATCGAATGGCGCGATCAACTCCCCGCTTCGCCACACCCCCTCGTCGTCCAACTCGTCGCCTCCAAAAAGGTCGAGGATCTGTTTTCGCAACTGGCGCGCCGCCTCCAGCGTGGCGCCCCCGGAGAGCTGGGTTTGCCGCGATGCCGAGGTGGATCCGGCGGAGTCTATGAGCGATGTGTCAACGTGTTTCACGGTCGCCGTCGAAATCCCCAGGGCCGACCGCGCGATCTGGGCAAGGACTGTCACCAGGCCCTGTCCCACTTCGATTGCAGCTGTCTCGACCACCGCACCGCCGTCCGCCAACCTCACCCTGGCCTGGGCGTAATCGTCGAAACCCTCGCTGAATCCGAGATTCTTCAAACCCAGTGCGTAGCCCACTCCGCGCCGAACATGGTGGGCGTCGGTGGTCAAACCGGTGCCTCCGGGAAGATGGATCGGTTTCTCGGAGAGATTCAGGTCGAACATCGGCATCGCCTCGAGGGAGTCGATGACTTCCAGGGTGGGGAGCGGGGTGGTGATTATCTGGCCCGTGGTCGGCATTGGATCGCCGGTTTGGAGGGCATTCTTCCGGCGAAGGTCCAGCGGATCGATACCGAGGAGAGCGGCGAGTTTGTCCATCTGCGCCTCATACCCGAAGCAAACCTGTACCGCCCCGAAGCCCCGCATCGCCCCACAGGGGGGATTGTTGGTGCGGACCCCGACCCCGTCAACCGTCACCGAATCGCACTTGTAGGGACCTACTGCGAAATAGCACGCGTTGGCGAGAACTGCACTCGTGGTCGAGGCGTAGGCGCCACCATCGACGATCACACGCGCCTCGACCCGAACCAGGGTGCCATCACGGTCGGCATGGTGGCGATACCAGATTCGGGCCGGATGACGATGGACATGACCGGTAAACGACTCAGAGCGGTCATAGACCATTTTCACGGGGCGAGCGGTATGTAGGGCGAGCATGCACAGATGAATGTGGAGATTCACGTCTTCGCGGGCACCAAAGGCACCGCCGATGCCGGTGGGATGAGAACGAACCTGATTCGGGTGGAGACCGAGAGAGGCGACAACTTGTTCCTGGTCGACATGGACAAACTGCGAAGTTGCGTGGAGATCCACACCTCCCGCACCATCGGGAATGGCCAATCCCGCTTCGGTGCCGAGAGGCGCCTGGTCCTGCATGCCCACCTCGTAGTAGCCCTCGACGACGACGTGGCCCTCGACCATTTGTTTACCACGGCGAATCTCCATTCGCCGAAATACCTGATCGGCACTATCGGCCTGGTCGGGGTCTACCGACGGTTCGAGAACCTCGTACCGCACAACGATTGCGGCAGCGGCGCGCCGGGCGGTTGGTTCATCTTCGGCCGCGACCACCGCCACCGGCTCCCCCCAATAGTTCACAGTGTCTGAAGCGAGGACGGGCTGGTCGGGGTGCTCCAATCCGAACGTAGCGCGACCGGGCACATCGTCTGCCGTCAACACAGCATGAACCCCACCGATGGCAAGAGCCGGAGCGACATCGATCGACAGAATCCGGGCGTGGGGGTGGGGACTCCTCAACGTGGCCCCCCAAAGCATGCGATCGGCATAGAGGTCCTGGGCGTACTCGAAGTCGCCTTTGAGCTTTGATACTCCATCCGGCCGCAACGGCGATTCCCCGACGCCATCTCGATATTTTGTTCGCCGGGTTGTGTCGGCAAAGGTCACGGTGTGTCCCCCGCGAGCGATTCGAAAGCTCTGACAATTGCGCCATAACCGGTGCAGCGGCAGATATTTCCGGCCAGAGCCTCTTTGATCTCATCCCGGTTAGGAGCAGGGTTCTTCTCAAAAAGGTCGACTGCGGCAACGACGAACCCCGGTGTGCAGAACCCGCATTGCACGGCCCCGGCGCGGTGCATTGCCTCTTGGACAGGGTGAAGCTGGTCTCCGGAAACACCCTCGACTGTGATGATGCTCGAGCCTTCGACGTCGGATGCCATTACCAGGCAGGAACAAACCAGGACGTCGTCGAGCATTATCGAACAGGAACCACATTCCCCTTGCTCACAGGCGTTCTTCGACCCCGGGAGCTGGAGTTGGTCACGGAGAACATCAAGAAGGCTGGCCGGTTCGACCACCCGCGCGGTCACCTCGTCACCGTTGACTCGAAACGACACGATCATCTGAGGCACCTCTCGAGAAGTCGACGGGCCAGGACTCCGGAAGAATGCCGTCGGTAACGCTCCGTCGAGCGGTGGTCGGTGATTGGACTCACCTCCGCCGAAACCAGCCTGGCGAACTCCGCGAGGTCGTTCTCAGTCGGTGTGGCAATTGATGAAATCATGGTTTCAGCATGGCGCGCTCGAATCGGCGTCGGAGCAACCGAGCCCAGCGCGACCCTGGTGTCATGGTCGGCGTCTCGGGTGACAACGCAGCACACTGCGGCGATGACCATCGCATTGCGAACACCGATCTTTCCGAACTCTTGATGCTCAGGCATGGTGTCGGGGAGACTTATCGCCGCGATTAACTCCTTGTCCGCCAGAACTGTCCGCTTGACCCCGGTGAAGAAGTCGCTGGCTGGCACCCTACGTTGGCCGCTGTCAGACACCAGTTCAATCGAAGCGTCGACCGCGAGCAGGAAAGGGAGACCGTCACCGGCCGGGCTGGCAGTCGCAACGTTGCCCCCGATAGTTCCGGCGTTGCGGATCTGCGGTGAGCCCACCGTTCGAGCAGCTTGCGCCAGCGCCCGGGGGCCCGAATCTTCGATCCGCCGCCATGTAACTCCCGAACCAATGCGGTGTCCTTCCCACTCTGCCAGTTCGGCGATCCGTCGCAACCCGACGACTGATTCCGGACGGGAATGGCCAAAATTCACCTCGACCATCAGATCGGTTCCGCCGGCCAGTGGCATCGCCCCTTCGGCAAGGGCAGCCAATGCCTCGGGAACTGTGGTCGGATAGTGGGCAATCATTAGCGGTGAAACTTACCCGATCAGGTCGCGGCTGAGATGATTGTGTCTCTCTATCAACGATTCGACATCGTGGCCAACCAGGTTCCCGTCCCCCACCAGCTGGGTTCCTCCGACCCACGAATTGTCGACACGCCCCGGAGAGCAGAACACAAGAGCTGCGACCGGATCGTGTTGGGCTCCTGCAAACTCGAGACGGTTCAGGTCCCACGACGCCAGGTCGGCGGCATACCCGGGAGCGATCTTTCCTATGTCGTCTCGCCCGAGGACGCTGGCTCCACCCACTGTTGCCATCTCCAGAACCGATCGGGCTGTTGTCTGGTCTCCGAATCCGATTCCGGGCGCGGTCGCCAATCGGTTGAGCAGCAGTGCCTGACGAACCTCGTTGACCAGGTTCGATGAGTCGTTTGATGCCGACCCGTCGACGCCCAAGCCCACCCTGACCCCAGCCGTCAGGTATCGGGAAACCGGGGCTGCCCCACTCGCGAGTCGCATATTCGATGTCGGGCAGTGGGCCACGCCGGTACCGGAACTCGCCATCCTCTTAATTTCGTCATCGCCGACATGGACGGCGTGGGCATACCAAACGTCTGTGCCGGCCCATCCGAGGCTCTCCATGTATTCAACCGGCCGCATCCCGAATCGGTCGAGGCAAAACTGCTCCTCATCATGGGTTTCCGCAAGGTGGGTGTGCAGCAGGACGTCGTTTTCACGAGCGAGGACCACCGAATCCGTCATCAGGTCCGGGGTGACGGAGAAGGGCGAGCACGGAGCTATCACCACCCGCCGGAAGGATCCCCGCGAAGGTTCGTGATATGTCGAGATGGCGCGCGCTGAATCCTCGAGAATCTGATCCTCGTTTTCAACCACAGAGTCCGGGGGCAGACCTCCCTGAGACTCCCCGAGGCTCATCGATCCTCTCGAGGCGTGAAAGCGAATCGGGAGACCGTCGGCCCCCGCGAACTGGTCGTCGATACGGGAACCGTTTGGCCAGAGATAGTGATGGTCAAAAGCGGTCGTGCATCCGGAGAGGGCCAGTTCAGTCAACCCGAGCCGGGTGGCGACCCGCACGTGTTCCGGTGTCATATTCGCCCAGACCGGATACAGAGTCTTCAGCCAATCAAAGAGACCGGAGTTCTGCGCGCCGGGGTAGGCGCGGGTCATCGTTTGATAGAGGTGATGGTGCGTGTTGACCAGGCCGGGAGTAACCAGGTGGTCGGTGAGGTCGATTACCTCGTCGGCATCAGGTGAAATGTCGGCGGTTGGGCCGACTTCTTCTATCCATCCGTCCCTGGCGAACACCGAAGCATTGGGAATCTCGGCCCCGTCGAGAGTTGCCAGGAGACGAATGTTCTTGAGAAGCAGCGTGGCCACGGCATCAAGCTAGTCAGACCGACTGCAACATACACCCAGACGATATCTCGTAGAGTTGAATGCCATGACACTGTCAACCGAATCACTGGCGGGTTGGAAGACTCGCCTCACTGCTGCATCTTCTCGGATCTCCGTCGACTATCCCGGAGACGGACCGGAACGCCAGCCCGTTCACACCGTATACGGGGGTGCGCACCTCTTTGGGGCCGACACCTCGGCACGGCTTGGTGAGCTTGCGCTGAAGTCGCTGGACCAGTGGTGTGAAGATGCCGATGGGCTCGGCGAGATCCTGGATCTGCCGGGAGACACCGCCGCGCCGGTGTACTCGCTGGTTAGGGAGAAGTTGGGCCGCGAGCCGGTGGAGGATTTCCGGCTCGACTTCGAAGACGGATATGGCAATCGGAGTGACGAAGAAGAAGATGGGCACGCCCGGTCCGCCGCAGTCGAGGTGGCCCGAGGTATGGAGGCCGACTCGCTGCCGCCCTTCACCGGCATCCGGATCAAGTCACTAACCGGAGAATTGCATCGAAGGGCTCTGCGGACACTCGACCTGTTCATCACTTCCTTGGTCGAAGCAGGAGGTGGTGTTCCGAAGACGTTTGTTGTGACGGTCCCCAAGATCCAGGACGTCGAGCAGGTGAGAGTGGTCGACGAAGCCCTGGCCCAACTGGAGTCATCGTTGGGATTGGGCAGGATTCCCATCGAGTTGATGATGGAGACGCCGCAGATGGTGATCGACCGCGATGGGTCCGCCGGGGTGCACAAGTTTGTGGACGCTGGTGGAGGACGGGTGCGTGGTGTCCATTTCGGCACTTACGACTACACCGCATCGATGAATATCACAGCGGCATTTCAGACGATGTCTCACCCTGCGTGCGACTTCGCCCGCCACAGCATGCAGGCCAGTCTCGCCGGGACCGGAGTGTGGATCTCCGACGGGGCCACCAACGTGATGCCGGTCCCGATTCACCGCGGCAGCGACTTGACCGCACAACAGCAGGCGGAGAACCGGGAATCAGTCCATGCCGCCATGAGACTCCACTATGAGCATGTCCGCCACTCACTCAGTCACGCCTATTACCAGGGGTGGGACCTCCACCCGGCGCAACTGGCGACCCGATACGCCGCCGTCTATTCCTTCTTCCTCGAGGGTCTCGACCCGGCTGGCGAAAGACTCACCAACTTCGTGGAGTCAGCTGCCAAGGCGACTCTGATTGGCGAGGTTTTCGATGACGCCGCGACCGGCCAGGGTCTTCTCAACTACTTCCTCCGAGCTGTCAACTGTGGGGCCGTCACCGAGGAAGAAGCGACGCGACGATCCGGACTCACCCTCGACGAACTCCACAGCCGATCGTTCCTGCACATTCTCGAAGGCCGCCGCTAAAACCCCGTTTTGTGAATCAAAACTGTGCCGTGGTCTCCACTAAAACCCTTCACAAAACGGTTTTAGCGGTGGGCGGTGAAGCGGATGTCGCCGTAGGGTTGGGATACTGGCTGGAACACCGTGCCGTCATTGGGGAGGCCGAATCGGGTGAGATCAACCGCCAGATGGTGCTGATTGGGGAGGTGGAATGTGATCTCGGAGATCTCTGCGACCGAATCGAAGACAGCCTCCGCCATCGTCCACCCCTGATGTTGCACCGACGCCGACCAATCGTCGAAGAAGTGGTCGACCATTAGCTGACGGACACGGTCCCAAGTGGCTGTGGTGTCTTCAGGCAACACAGGATAGACCCAATCCGCCGTGACTGAAGTCGCCAAAAGGCGATCTTCGGCCTCGGGCAGTACCGTGAACTCATCGCGCGGAAACCCGACGAAGGCTGAGCCGGTAGTCTTGAGGACAACCAAACCCTCGATTCCGGAAGTGAATGCCGGACCGGACGACGAGGTCACCACCCGGGTGGTCCGGCCCTCTGAGCCGCCCCCGAGAAATCCGGTTGGCCCAAGGCGTTGCCACCTCGTTTGTTTGACGGCGATGGTAGCCGACTCGATCCCAGCCCTCGCCACGAAATGCTGCCCCAAGACCGCTGCGAATGCCTCGAGATCGGTGCTCAGATGCTCCTGGGCGAGCCCGTAGACCGTGTTTTTGGTGGTATCCGTAGGTAGAACGGCCGAGTTGTTTCCCTCGACGAACGCCAGCTCTACGTCTCCGGACAACAAGATCTGAACGGTGAGGTCGAGGAATTCGTCGTTGTCATCTCCTCTCAGGACCTTGGAAATCCGGACCTCCGATTTGCCCCACTGATTGGCACCTAGTGTCGCCATTTCAACTACCCCGATAGGTCGTATATCCGAATGGGCTGAGCAGTAGGGGGATGTGGTAGTGATCCTGGCCGCCGTCGAGGTCACACGTGACGACAACCTCAGGGAAGAAGCCACTTCCGTGCGATCCGGTGTCGAAGCGCATCCGGTAATGGCCTGGCTCGAGATCGGAAGCAAGTGAGGCGATACGACCACCTGAATCGGTAGTACCGGTGGTGAGAGTGGTCCATGCACCCGCAGACACCGACTCCAGCTGAACATCAATTCCGGCGGCCGGCCGGCCAGCTGAGACATCGAGAACATGGGTCGAGATTGAAATCACGCGTCTCCCTCCATACACAGCATGCGTCTCAGTCTGGTCTCAGAAATCTTTCTCTGCTCGCCGGCTGCGATGTCGATCTCCTCATCACGAGTGTTGCCCAAACGTCCCCGAGCTATCCGCAACATCTCCTCGGCGGTCTTCCCCGTGGCATAAACGATGTAAGTGAACCCGAATTTCTGTTCGTATTCCCGGTTGGTCGCGGCCAGAGAGGCAGTGACGGCATCGGAGGCTCCCGAAGCCGCGGCCTGTTCACTGTTGGCCACCTCGTCACCCTTTTCGCCGATCCGAGGATGGCCGGCAAAAGACTCCAGCCAATCCGACTCATCGAGATCAGCAAATGTCATTTCCGCGGTGTCGAGGATCGATTGAGCAGTCTCGAACGGCCGGCAACTGAGCATTTCCGAAATCCATTTCGTCGATGCGCAAACGGTGCGAAAGAATCGCGTCGCCTCCTGGCCCAACAGCGAGTTGAGATACTGCACTCTCTTTCCCGACGCCGCGGCAACGGTCGGTACTCCCACGACGCGGAGACGAGCCACCCCCCCGTCGGGATAAATGTCGAGCTTTACGTACTCCGCCTCCATTGCTCGCTCTGGATGAAACACGTTGACCGAATTGGCTTCCACCGGCGAACGCGGTATCACACTTGACCAGGTCTTTCCATCCGCCGAACCATCCAATGAAATCCAGCCCGGCGAGTTGCCTTTGAAGAATCTGGTGTCGACTGACACTTCTTCGACCGTGCCCGCCAGGCCCAATTGAAAAGCGACCCAATCGTTTCCCGGCCCCCGACGGCGCTGGGTCTCCCAGCCATCCCACATTCCAGCCGGATCGCCAGGGCGGAGCATGTTGGCCGGTGGCGAATAATGAGCGTCCGATGCACCGGCGGGTTCGGTACCCACACGGAGAGAAGCGAGGTTGATCGAACCGGCATCGGGGCAGACATCCTCGATTGCTGCGATCGGGCTGCCTTCGACCCGGAGTCGGGCCACACCTCCGTCGGGGAAAATGTTCAGTCGCAAATATGAAATTCGACCGGGTTCCTTTACATCAAACACGCCGACGGAATCTCCGTGCAGTGTCGTCCGGGGAATCAGTTCCACCCAGAAAGCCTTGGCTAGAGATTCGTCATCCCCCACCCCGCATCCCTCCAGGGAAAACTCTTCGGGAAAGTTGCCCGTAAAAAATGAAGTTTCGATCGTGACGGATTCGATGCGCCCGGGGATACCCAGGGCGATAACACACCAGTCGTGTCCTTCCTCGCGGCGACGGCGCGTCTCCCAACCGTCCATCCATTTGCCCTGGTCCGTGTAGGCGTCTTCTTTCCAAACCGGTGGCCCTGGTGTCAGCAAATTGTTGGCCTCGGCAAAGAACTCGTCGTTGCTCTCGACCACCCGTCCGCCAACTGCTGTAGTCGATAGATCAGTCATTATGTGAGAGTCCTTCCCGAACCAGGTCTGACTTGTCCGTCTTTATAGATTGCCTCCCCGCGGAGGATTGTCGCAATTACTGCGCCCCGGAGCGTCATTCCATCGTACGGGGTTGTCGGGTGGCGGTGTTCGAGTTCTTTGCCGACCACGGAGACAGTTCCATCCGGGTCGAACACGACGAGGTCAGCATCCATCCCGACACCAATACGTCCCTTGTTCTGGCTGAGACCGGCCAGCAGGGCAGGTTCGGTGGCCAACCATCCACCGAGCCCTTCCAGTGGAATGCCCCTATCGGCGGCTCCTGTCCAAACCGCCGGAAGCCTAAGCTGCAATGAGCAAATCCCACCCCACGCTCGGGAGAAGTCTCCCGACTCAATCTCTTTGAGGTCGGGTGGAGCTGGTGAATGATCGGACACCACCATGGACAACGCACCCGCCACCAGGGCCTCCCACAGACCTTCCTGGTCTTCTCGATCACGAATCGGCGGGGCGCATTTGAATGCCGTCGCTCCTGCTCCGATGTCCTCTGACGCAAAAGTCAGATAATGCGGGCAGGTCTCACCGGTGAGGCTGTCCGGGCCACGGGAAATCTCCGCGGCGGCATCCGGGGACGAGACGTGGAGAACATGGACGCGCATTCCGTCCACGGCCAACCGAGCGACGGCGGAGACAGCCGAGAGCTCCGACTCGACAGGCCTCGATGCCAGATACTGGAGATAGTCTCGTTCGCCAGGCACCAATTCGTGGAGAAATCCAGCGTCTTCGGCATGGACCAACAAAGGAACTCCGAGTTCGCGGAGGCGCGGGGTGATGCTCCCGAGTTCATCAAGAGTCATATGTGGGAACTCGGGCACACCCGAGTCGACTAGAAACGACTTGAAACCCCGGGCGCCGGCAGCGACCAACCCGGCAACTTCCGACTCCGATCCCGGAATCAGCCCACCCCAGAAGGCGACGTCAACCGACAGCTTCCCCGTCGTGGCGGCCAACTTGGTCTCGAGTGCTCGCACCGTAACCGTGGGCGGTATCGGGTTGAGCGGCATGTCAACAATCGTGGTCGTTCCACCCGCTGCGGCGGCCCGGGTTGCGGTCTCGAAACCCTCCCAACTCGTGCGACCCGGCTCATTCACGTGGACATGGGTGTCGACGAGGCCGGGAAGGATCACGAGGTCGCCGAAGTCCTGGTCAGCGGGTTCTTGGCTCAACTCGACGATCTTGGCGCCTTCGAAGCGAATGGTGGCGGGGCGGATCCCATCCTCGAACAACACACGCTGGCTCCGTACAGATGGCATCGAAGTTGAGGCTAGGCGGGGTTCACCGGCCCGCGGTTTGAATTCGGCTCGGAGTTGTCAGGAATCCAATCCTCCAGGGGAATCCCCAGTCCGTCGGCTATCCGATTGGCGTACGCGAAATATGCAACCACCTCGGCGATGTGGAGGATATCGAGATCGGAGAAACCCACTTCACGGAGTCTGGCCACATCACCCTCGACCATCGCACCGGGCTCGGAGGTCAGCTTCACTGCGTATCGGAGCATGGCGATCCGCTTCTCTGACAGTGTGGCCGACTCGAAATCAGCTTCGATCCGGGCAGCCAGGTCGTCATCGCGGAGCAGTCGGCGCAGACCGCGCCGGTGATGAGTCGTTCAGTAATGACATTCGTTGATCTGGGAGACGACGACCGCCACCATTTCCCGCTCCACCTTGCGCAGCGTCTTGGTGCTTCTCATCGCCTGGCGATAGAGGACGTCGTGCGCTTCAAGACTACCCCCGTCGAGTGCGTGGATACGCATGACCCAATCAACCCGCTGATGGGCA
>JBGTGL010000138.1:0-8641 GCA_041746755.1 Acidimicrobiia bacterium
GCGACCATCGGGACCCTCCCTTCCGCCAGTTGGGGAACAATCGACTCGAACCAATAGGGCAGCATTCGGGCCACGACATCAGACAACGCTTCGGTGGCGGGCAGGTCGTCAGCGGAAAGGTCGGCGTAGCGGGGATCGTGAGAAGGGTGACGATCGTCCTCCACTTCCAGCGGCGGAGGCGGTATGTCGTAGGAACGACGCCATATCAAAACCTGCTCAGCACCGTGGCGTTCCGCCGTCTCGGCTTTGTTGAGCCCCTGCAGCGCACCGTAATGCCGCTCATTGAGCCGCCAGGAACGTTGCACCGGAATCCAGGACCGATCCATCGCGGCGAGGGTCAGCTCGGCGGTGTGGATGGCCCGCTTCAGCAGCGAGGTGTGCAAGTCGGTTGGAAGGAACCCTTCGGCCGCCAACAACTCGCCCCCCACCACTGCTTCCTCCCGGCCCAAATCGGTGAGGCCGACATCGGTCCATCCGGTGAACAGATTCTCCAGATTCCACTGCGACTGGCCGTGGCGCAGCAGGATGAGCGTCGCGGTCACAGCCGGAAACGGACGATGGCCGCGAACTGGTCGGGATCGAGAGAAGCTCCGCCGACAAGGGCACCGTTGACGTGTTTCTTCGCCATGATGTCTCGTATGTTGGCCGGATTGACCGAGCCCCCGTAGAGCACTCGCACCGACGAAGCAGTGACGCTGTCGGAGTGGCCGATCAAACCTTCTCGTATGACCTCAGCCATGTTGCCGGCGTCGTCGGGCAGGGCGGTGCGACCGGTGCCGATCGCCCACACCGGCTCATAGGCGACCACGACAGACCCAACCTGCTCGGCAGTAAGACGGGCCAGCGCACCCTTGAGTTGCCCGATGACAACTGACTCCGCCTCTCCGGCCTCGCGTTGTTCCAGCGACTCTCCGACGCAGACGACGGGCGTCATGCCGGCGTTCAAAACAGCACGGGCCCGCTTGTTGACCATCTCATCGGTCTCGCCAAAATACTGACGCCGCTCGGAATGGCCGACGATGACGTAGCGGACCCCGAGACGTTCCAGCATGGGCGGCGACACTTCACCGGTGTACGCACCCTTGTCTTCCCAGTGCACGTTTTGGGCGCCTAACGAAATCGGCATCCGGTCGGCTTCGATCACCGTCTGTGCCGAGCGCAATGCGGTGAACGGCGGAGCTACCACCACTTCCACCTTCTGGTAGTCGTCTTTCTCCAGGCGGTAGTAGAGCTTTTGGATCATCTGGATGGCGTCGAGATGGGTGGCGTTCATCTTCCAGTTGCCGATGATCAGGTCTTTGGGTTCGGTCATAGGTGAGTTAGGACCATTTTTCCAGGACGGCGATACCAGGGAGAATCGCGCCCTCGAGCAGTTCGAGACTCGCTCCGCCCCCGGTGGAGAGATGATCCACATCGCCGTCGTAGCCGAGGAGTCGCATCGCCGCCGCCGAATCGCCCCCACCAACGCCGGTGTACGCCGGGGTGGCGGCGATCGCGCTGGCAACCCGCTCGGTGCCATGACGGTAGGCGGTCCATTCGAAGACGCCCATCGGGCCGTTCCAAAACACAGTCTTCGATCGCTGGATAGTGTCGGCGAAGAGGTTCGCTGTCGAAGGCCCGATATCGAGACCCATCTCATGCTCGGTCATCGAGTGGATATCGACAATGCGGTTGTCGCCTTTCGAGCTGAAGATGGTGGAGGCCACCACATCGAGGGGCAAGATGATTCTGTCACCGAAAGGCCCTTCGAGAATCCCGGCAACTGCGTCGATCATGTCGTCTTCGACCATCGACGCACCCACCGATTCACCACGGGCCGCCAAGAGGGTGAAACACATTCCCCCACCGATCAGCATGGTGTCGACCCTTTCGATGAGGTTGGAGATGACACCTAATTTCTGCGACACCTTGGCCCCACCCAAAACCAGGGTGTAGGGGTGCTCGGGGTTGTCGGTGAAATGGTCGAATGCCTTCAACTCGGCGTCAAGCAGGGGGCCGGCGACCGACTGAACCCTTTCGGCCACCCCTACCGTGGAGGCGTGGGCCCGGTGGACCGAACCAAACGCATCCTGGACAAAGAGGTCGACTCCGTCGGCCAACTGGGCTGCAAAAGCCGGTGAGTTCTCTTCCTCGCCGCTATGAAAACGGGTGTTTTCCAGCACCGTGACTTCGCCTCCCGAGCCTCGGCCGAAGCGGACGTCGAGATTGGTCATTTCGTTTAGTCGCTCCGCTACCGGCTCCAGCGAAAAGCGGTCATCCTCACCGCTGGGACGGCCCAGGTGTGAGCAGACCTCGACGAAGGCGCCCATGTTGACCAGGCGCTCCAGGGTGGGAACCGACGCCTTGATCCGAAAATCGTCGGAAATTGCCCCGTCCGGGCCCAACGGGACGTTGAGATCGGAGCGAACCAACACATCCTTGCCACTCACCACCACATCATCGAGCGTGAGATAACTCATGACTCTCCCTGTAGACCCTCGAGAATACGGCCCAGCTTGAGCGGATCGTGGGCGGGCCAATCGGCGAATTCGTCGGCGATATCGGCGTTGATCACCCGCCATCCACTCTCGGCCGCAACATCAGGATCGATCGTCATCGCTTCATGGCCTTCCGGAACATCGAGCTCTCCCCGATGGGCTATCACCACCGACGGTCCCACGATACCCGCATGCTTCTCGAGCGCGGCGAGATGATGGCCACCTTGCATTCCCATCGTCTCTCCGTCCTGGCTCACCAGGTTGAGGACAAAGACACGCTGGCCCGCTGCCTCCATCACCGCTTCGGCCAGCATGCTGACCTTCAGGGCCGAAATTATCGACGTGTAGAGACTCCCAGGCCCGATCACAATCTGATCCGCCTCGGCGATGGCGGCCAGAGCGCGATGGGAGACTACGACGTCTGACGGTTCGATCCAGAGGTCTTCGAAGATCCCACGGGTCAGCCCGATCTTTCGTTGACCGACCACCTCGGTCCCGTCGATCACGGCGTGGAGGGTCAAGGCATCTGTGGCCAGGGGGATGACCTCGCCAACCGCTCCCAACATCTGGCCGGCTGTGGTAATGGCAGAATCGAAGTCTCCGTAGATGTGGGCAAGGCCGGCGATGATCAAATTGCCCAGGGAGTGGTCAATGACATCGCCGTCTGAAAAGCGATGGGCGAAGAGCTCCGACCAGAGCGACGGTTCGGGGGTGAGGGCGAGTAGACAGCGGCGCAGATCTCCCGGGGGCGGGATGCCGAGATCGGTGAGGCGGCCCGACGAGCCACCGTCGTCGACGACGGTCACCAGAGCAGTGATTTGAGAGGCGTAACCCTGTATGGCTTCCAGGGCGGCAGCCTGGCCATGGCCTCCGCCGATAGCCACGACTTTGGGGCCGGACGGGTCCAGCAACAAAGACTGCATGGCAGTCTCGGTCTGGGTCTGTGGTTTCAATTCTCGATATCTCTGTGTCTCACCGCCGACCGCACTCCACGGTCGTTGAGCCGGCGACCCAGTTCTTCGGCAATTGCTACAGAACGGTGATGGCCACCGGTGCACCCGATGCCCACCGAAAGGTAAGACTTGCCTTCGTTCTCAAAACGAGGAACCAGAAACAACAGCATTTCCTCCACCCGGTCGACGAATTCCTTTGCCGACTCGTCGCTGAGCACGTATTCGCTGACAGCGGCGTCGGTCCCCCGTTGCGGGCGCAGCTCCTCTACCCAGTGTGGGTTGGGGAGAAACCTCACGTCGAACAACAGGTCGATGTCGCGGGGCGCACCGTGTTTGAACCCGAACGATCGGATCGAAACCCGCATCGGGTTGGTTAGTTCTTCATCGGCAAACAACGACTTCAGCTGGTCGCGAAGCTGATGGACGTTGAGATTCGAGGTGTCGATGTAGAAGTCGGACACGTTGCGGAGATCGGCGAGGAGGGCCCGCTCGGCGGTGATCGCCCCTGAGATGGTGGGTTCGCCCAGAGGGTGTGGTCGCCGGTTTTCCTCGTATCTACGGACGATGACGTCGTCGTCGGCGTCGAGGAAGACGATCCGGCTCTGCACACCGTCCCGGGCCAGCTCAAAGATCGCAGAACTCAGCTCTTCGATAGGAAGGCCGCCCCGTGAATCGATTACCACCGCCAGCTGTTTGTTTTGCTCGGGGATGTCGTGGGCCTTCACCGCTTGTGCGAGCAGCGACGGAGGCAGGTTGTCGATGACCACATAGCCGAGGTCTTCGATCATCTTGGCCGCGGACGACCGTCCCGCTCCGGACATCCCGGTGACAACGAGTACGCGTGGATGATCGGTTGGCGCCAGTTCCATCGGGATTCCCCTACGTGTGGAGCACAGCGTACAGGTCGTCGGCCACCCCTTGGGGCAGAACCGCTGCGAGATCTTCAATTGACGCCGCTCGGATCTTTTTCACCGAGCCAAACTCCCGAATCAGGGCCCTTTTTCGCTTGGCCCCGATCCCGGCCACCTCATCGAGTATGGAGTCGATCATCGACTTGGAGCGGAGGTTGCGGTGGTAGGTGATGGCGAAACGGTGCGCCTCGTCACGGACCTGTTGCAGGAGGTAGAGGGCCTCGGCGTCACGGGCAATCTGGATGGGTTCGGGCCGACCCGGCATGTAGACCTCCTCCATCTTCTTGGCCAGCCCGATCACAGGAATGTCGAGGTCGAGTTCGTCGAGCACTTTCACGGCCCGCCCCAGTTGCCCGGCCCCACCGTCGATGACGATCAAAGAGGGCGGATAGGAGAATTTTCCCTGTTCAGCGATGGGTTTCTTCCGCTCGGCGAGGTAAGCCCGAAACCGGCGGCGGACAGTCTCTTCCATCGAGGCGAAGTCGTCCTGGCCTTTGACTGTCTTGATCTTGAATCTCCGATACTGCGACGGCCGGGGGATCCCGTCTTCGAGCACCACCATCGACGCCACCGTGTTGGTGCCCTGCAGGGTCGAAATGTCGTAGGCCTCGATCCGCAACGGCGACTCGGGGAGATCGAGTTCTTCCTGGAGTGAGCGGAGAGCTTTGGCCCGGGCGTTGTGGTCTTTCTGCCGTTTCAGGCGGTGGCGGGCGAAGGCTTCTGCCGCGTTGACCGAGGTCGTCTCCATCAGGCGACGTTTGGCGCCCCGCCGCGGCATCCGGAGGCTGACCAGCGTTCCCCGACGCTCCTCTAGCCATGCGGTGAGAAGTTCCTTTTCGTCGGGCTCTATAGAAACCAACACTTCACGGGGTGGTTCCTCATCGCCATACAGTTCCCGAACCACCCGGGCCATCAACTCGGCATCGGTGAGCTCTTCGACTCGATCGACCACCGTGCCCTTACGGCCGACGACCCTCCCCCGTCTCACATAGATGATCTGGAACGCCGATTCCAGCTCGTCACCGTGGAACGAGATCAAGTCGAAGTTTTCCGGCTTTTCGGTGATCACTTCTTGACGGAGCATCGCTCGGCGGACGTCTTCGACCCGGTCGCGGTGGCGGGCGGCAAGTTCGAACTCCTGACGGGCCGACGCCTCCCACATTTCCACTCTGAGGTCTGCCATCACCCCTTCGGTGTCTCCCTCCAGGAATGAGGCGAGACCGTTGACCATCCCTTCGTATTCGGTCGGAGTCACTTCGGCGACACAGGGTCCGGAGCACTTCTCGATATGGAACAGCAGGCACGGACGGCCTTGGGCCTGCTGTCGGTCGAACATGGCGTTGGAGCAGGTGCGAATCGGGAAGGTGCGGAGCAGTTGGTCGAGGGTTTTCCTGATCGCGTAGGTGTGTGCGTAGGGACCGAAATATTGGTTGCCCTTACGCTTCTTCCCCCGCATCACCTGGGCCCGGGGCCACTCGTGCGACCGGGTGATCGCCAGGTAGGGATACGACTTGTCGTCGACCAGCTTGACGTTGAACCGGGGGCGGTGCTCTTTGATCAGGTTGAACTCGAGCATGAGGGCGTCAACTTCGGAGTCGGTGATTATCCATTCGACCGAACGGGCGTTGTCGACCATAGCCTGGGTGCGGGGATGGAGCCCGATCCCGAAATATGACGAGACCCGGCTCCGCAGAGTCTTCGCCTTGCCCGCGTAGATAACCCGTCCGTTCTTGTCACGAAACAGGTAGGCGCCCGGCTTGTCCGGGATTTCTGAAGGTTGGGGACGTTCGAACATCAGCTAACGCTCAGGGTACGAGGCGCCACCGACAAGCGAGGAGCCGGGGGATGCCCGCTTGGTCGGCAAACTCATGGTGCGGCTGTTCCACCATCTGCTCGAGGGTCCATCCGGAGGTGGCGGCGACGTTGAGCAGATCGGCCATGGAACGGTGGTGGAATCGGATCGTGCCCTCACCAGCACGCTCGTCGGTGAATCCGGACCCGAAGTAATCACCCGACCTCCAGAAGACCTCACCATCGGTGTCATCTGTGATCGGAGTCGACCCGGGTGCCGTCCAGATCGGGTGGTTGGCGACCAATGCGAACACGCCATTGGGACGAACGACCCTTGCGATCTCCTTGAAGAAGATTTCGAGATCGACGATGTGTTCCAGCACCAACACGCAATAGGCACCATCGAAGGAGTCGTCTTTGAGGAAGGAGAGCTCGGGGAGATTGGCAACGACTGTCGGCCCGACCTTGACGGCGTGCTGGGCAAGGTCACGCGAAAGCTCGACCCCGATCGTCTCCGACCCAGCTGATTGCAGACTCCGCATCACCCGACCCTCACCACATCCCAGATCGAGGTAGCGGGCTCTCAGTTCTGGTTTGAGCACCTCGAGGAGCAACGGGGTGACTACCTCTTCGTAGGCAGGATCATCAACGACCTCGTCAACCCACCACGAAGCCAGCTCATCCCAAGACATCAGAGGTGGAGCAACCAAGTGCGTATCGGATCGCATCGCATGTTTGTCTCATCGTGGTGTCATCGAGTGACCCAATGCGCTGAGTCAAGGCTGACCGGTGAACGGTATAGAGACCATCCCCGTTGACCACCGAGTCTCGGTCGAGCCCTGCGCTCTCAGCTTGGAACGGTACCTCTGCCTTCAGTCCGCGGATCGAGGTGGTAATTTCGGCAACCGTCACCCGATCCCTGTAGCCGATGACTTCCTGCCGCGTCAGAACCACCACGGGGCGAACTCTCTCACCGACACGTGCGAGCCATATCTCGGAGCGAACCATCAGTCGCTCCAAGCCTGAATCTCGTCCCAAAACGGATCGACGCCCTCGGGATGTCGTTTGTACGCCTCAATATCGTTGGCAATCATTGCTGTTCTTACTGCCTCCGCCACACCGCTCCGCGCTGCCGCCGACACATTGATATCGAATTCCTTAGCCCTCTCCAGAAGGGACTCTTCCAATGTGAAAGTGGTTCTCACAGATGCCATCGTGATAGTATAGCACGCCTTGCTAGCTTATCATTTTCAGCATTCACCATGCCGGGAGGCGACATCAGATTCAAGAGACTCAGACGCTCGACCAATATCGGGTTGAAATGCCTCTGGTTCCTCCTGATATGACTCTTGGCCGACGCCCGGGCTCACCGATTTTCTTGTTCCTTCCCCTCTGGGGAAGGTGCCGAGACCGCTTTGGGTCGAGGCGGATGGGGACCGAAAGAATCACGGAAGTCGACAGTAGATTCAAGAGACCTGGCTCAGATGCTCGACCAATATCGAGTTGAAATGCCTCTGGCCCTTCCTGATATGAACGCCGCCCAGGAGGGAGCATCGGTTTCTTGTTCCTTCCCCTCTGTGGGAAGGTGCCGAGACCGCTTTGGGTCGAGGCGGACGGGGACCGAAAGCAACGCCGCTTTAAGCCGAGCAACGGGTTTCTTGTTCCTTCCCCTCTGGGGAAGGTGCCGAGACCGCTTTGGGTCGAGGCGGATGGGGACCGAAAGAATCAACGCTGGTCGAGTCGCGTAAACCCGGACGTTTACAGCTCCAACACCTGCTGAAACCAGGGCAGTGTCAACTCAAGACCCTGACGGAGGCTGATCTGCGCTTTCCATCCCAGAATCTCTTCGGCTCTGGTCGTGTCGGGGCGCCGCACTTTGGGATCGTCCACCGGCATGTCTTTGAACTCGATTCCGGGGTGATTGCCAACAACATCCTGGACGGCTTCAGCGAGTTCGATCATCGTCACTTCTTCGGGGTTCCCGATGTTGACCGGGCCGGTCTCTTGAGACAGCAGAAGCCGGAGAATTCCCTCGACCTCGTCATCGACGTAACAAAGTGAGCGAGTCTGCGATCCGTCGCCGAACACAGGAAGCGGAACATTTTGCAAGGCAGCCTTGAAGAAGGCAGGAATGGCCCGCCCGTCATTTGCCCGCATCCGCGGGCCATAGGTGTTGAAAATCCGGACGATGCGGGTGTCGACGCCGTGCTCTCGCTGATAGGCCAACGTCAAAGCCTCAGCGAATCTCTTGGCCTCGTCATAAACCCCTCGGGGACCGATCGGGTTGACGTTGCCCCAATACGACTCAGGCTGAGGGTTCACGAGAGGATCTCCATAGACCTCCGAAGTGGAGGCTAGAAAGAACGTCGCACCCTTTTCCTTTGCTAGGCCCAAACCTTTGTGAGTACCGAATGCACCGACCTTGAGTGTATGTATCGGCCACTTGAGGTAGTCGACAGGTGAAGCTGGCGATGCGAAGTTGAGTACGTAGTCGACCTCGCCGTCGACG
>JBGTGL010000139.1:0-12566 GCA_041746755.1 Acidimicrobiia bacterium
ATACGCAAAACCGGGAATATTCCCGCCGTTGTCTATGGACACGGGACCGAACCCCGCCCGATCTCGGTCGATGCTCACGATCTCCAGTTGGCCCTCCACACTGATGCCGGGTCCAACGCGTTGATCAACCTCGAGATAGACGGTGCGAAAGCTCTTCTCACCCTGGCTCGGGTCATCGAGAGGCACCCGTTCCGGAGCGAATACCGTCACGTCGACTTTGTCGCCATCTCCCTGGACGAGAAGCTCAGCTTTGAAGTCACCCTTCATTTCGAGGGAACCCCGATCGGGGTGCAAGAGGGCGGCGTGTTCTCACCCCGACGGACAACCGTGGAAGTGCTTACGTTGGCTTCGACCATCCCCGATTTCATCGAGCTCGACATCTCCGGTGTTGCCCTCGGAGAGTCGCTGCGCGTCGCCGATCTACCAGTTCTCGAGGGTGTCGAGTACACCGAAGACCCGGATGCCGTGGTCGTATCGGTCACCGCTCCCGCCGCCGAGATCGTCGAGGAGCCCGACGAGGACCTTGCCCTCGAAGGCGAAGGCGTCGAAGGTGAGGAAGGCGACGAGGGCGAAGGCGAGTCTGGTTCCGAGGAGGCATCCGACGGGGATTCCAGCGGGGAAGCCTCGGAGTAGTCCATGTACCTGGTGGTCGGGCTCCGTAACCCCGGGCCCGACTACGAGGGAACCCGGCACAATGTCGGTTTTGAGGTCGTCGAGACAATCCTAGATCGGCACAAAGAGTCGCTGGGGCGTGCTCCGCTCAAGGTCAACGGTCGCGTCGCCAAGATCGGATCGGGCGACGAGCGGGTTTTCTACTTTGTCTCCAATCGTTTCATGAATGAAGTGGGCGGCTCGGCGCGCGCTGCCGCCGTCTATTTCAAGATTCCCCTACCAAACATTCTGGTGATTCATGACGATATCGATCTTCCCTTTGGGCGTCTCCGTCTCCAGGTCGGCGGGGGCAGCGGGGGCCATAACGGGATCAGATCAGTGGAACGGTCCTTCGGCACCAATGAGTTTTCCCGTCTAAAGCTGGGGGTGGGACGCCCGCCAGGATCGATGGATCCTGCCGACTTTGTCCTAAGACAATTCGCCAAGACCGAGCGGCCGGAGATCGATGTTCTCGTTGAAGTGGCAGCGGATGTAGTGGAGTCTTGGCCGAAAGACCCGGCACGCGCCCAGGAGGCGGCGGCCCGTTACGGGGTCGATTGACCGCTAGCGTTGACGCCCTATGGCGGAGTTTGTCGGTGCACTCGATCAGGGGACCACTTCTACCCGGTTCATCATTTTTGACCACGATGGTCAGGTGGTCGCCGTCGATCAGCGTGAGCATCGTCAAACATTCCCTCAAGCGGGTTGGGTGGAGCATGACCCTGTCGAGATCTGGTCCAATGCCGCCTCTGTAATCGAGGGGTGTCTGAGTAAGGCCTCTTTACGACGCCAGGATCTCGTTGCCATCGGTATCACCAACCAACGGGAAACCACCGTCGTGTGGGATAAGGCCACCGGCGTTCCCGTGGCTAACGCGATTGTTTGGCAAGACACCCGTACCTCGACCCTGACCGAACGGTTGGGGGCCGATGGTGGGACCGATCGATTTCGGCGGCAGACCGGGTTGCCCCCGGCGACGTATTTCAGCGGTCCCAAGGTTCGCTGGCTCCTCGACGAACACGGGCTCGAAGACCGGGCACAAAGGGGTGAGGTCCTGTTCGGCACGATCGATTCCTGGCTCGCCTGGAATCTGACCGGTGGCGAGCACCTGACTGACACCACCAATGCGTCACGTACGATGTTGATGGATCTCGCCACCCGCACCTGGGATGGTGACCTCTGTGTGGCGGTCGGCGTGCCCGAAGCCATGTTGCCCCGAATTGTCGATTCGGTGGGCCCGATTGCCCAATGTCGTGGAGTTCTCGACGGCGTCGCTCTAGCCACGATTTTGGGCGATCAGCAGGCAGCTTTGTTCGGTCAAGTTTGTTTCCATCCGGGAGAGTCGAAGAACACCTACGGCACGGGAAATTTCATGCTTATGAACACCGGCACCGAACCCGTGACGTCCGACGCTGGATTGTTGACGACCGTCGCGTACACAGGAAAGGGTCTCGAGCCGACTTACGCCCTTGAAGGATCGGTGGCGGTAACGGGTTCATTGGTCCAGTGGCTCCGCGACAATCTGGGCCTCATTGCTGACGCCGCCGAAATCGAGACAATGGCCAAAACAGTCGAAGACAATGGTGACGTCTATTTCGTGCCTGCATTTTCTGGGTTGTTCGCCCCCTACTGGCGCCCCGATGCCCGGGGGGCGATCGTCGGTTTGACCCGGTTCTCCAACAAAGGACATGTCGCCCGGGCGGCGTTGGAGTCGACTGCGTTCCAAACCAGAGAGGTTGTCGATGCCATGGTCAGCGACTCAGGGGTTACTTTGACAGAGATGCGCGTCGACGGCGGAATGACGGCGAACCAACTTCTGATGCAGTTTCAGGCAGATCTTCTCGGCCACGACGTAGTCAAGCCTGTGATCGCGGAGACGACGGCGGTGGGTGCGGCCTACGGGGCCGGGCTTGCCGTTGGGTTCTGGGAGTCTAAAGATGAGTTGGTTGGGCTGTGGAAGGAGGCTGAGAGATGGTCACCCTCGATGGACTCCGGGACCAGGGAGCATCTAATGGCCCGATGGAAGCAAGCAGTAGAACGGTCGTTCAACTGGGCTTGATACCTGGAGAAATCAACGACCCCGGAGTTACACTCGGGTCGACTGTTTGAGGAGAAAGCCCAATTAACGCACCCGACACGCTGGCGCTGATTCGCATCGCCCTGGTCCCCGTGATCATGGCGCTGACCCGCTCCGACTCGATCGAAAACGCTTTGGGCTGGGCGGCTGTGGTGTTCGCTATTGCCGCGTTTACGGACTTCCTCGATGGCTATCTTGCCCGACGCACCACCGGTGGCACCACGCTCGGTGCTTTTCTCGACACTACGGCAGACAAGATCCTGGTAACCGGTACCTTGTTTGCGCTGGTGTCGATAGATCGGGTGTCGATCTGGCCTGCTGTGATCATCGTGTTTCGAGAGTTCACAGTGATGGCGCTGCGCGGCGTCGTTGCCCAGCGGGGTGGTCTCATCAAACCGTCTACGTGGGGCAAGATCAAGGCGCTGGCACAATTCATTGCCATTTTTGCTGCGTACCTACGTTTCGAAAATCGTATCGGGCCCTGGTATTTCGACCAATGGCTGATGCTTGTTGCTGTATTAGCCACCGTTGGCTCTGCCTGGAGTTATGTGTCCGCATTCTGGTATGTCGTCAAGGAAGAAGAGGATCAGGTCACAGTCGAAGTAGATGCGGACGGGCACCGATATATCGTCCCCACTCCGGAGCCACGGGGTGGTGACACGAGCCGGGAGACACCCCTCTAGGCCCACCTAGACTCGACCATGTGACCAGAGTTGCGATCACCGGAGCCACGGGAGTTGTTGGTCGGGCGTTGCTCCTGCATCTAGTTGAACAGGGCTTTGATGTTCGAGCCCTAACTCGAAGAGAGTCCGATGCCCGGATTGTTGCCGATCTCGGTGCCACCCCTGTGTCCGGAGATCTCCTGGAAGTCGAATCCTTGCTGCCGCTGGTGGCTGACTCGGAGTTTGTTTTCAACGTCGCCGGTGTGAATGAGATGTGTCTCCGCGACCCCTCAAAAATGGAGCAGGTCAACTTGGGCGGTGTCCGCAACGTGATGGCGGCGTGCCGACGTGGAGGAGTTGGTCGACTGATCCACACGTCGTCCGCAGTGACCCTCGGTGAAGAGAAAGGGACCGTCGGAAACGAGAATTCGACCCACCGCGGGTGGTTTCTTTCCGAATACGAGCGGACCAAGGCCATGGGCGAGGAGGTGTTGTTCACGGAAGCCGATGGCCTCGACGTTGTTGCGGTCAATCCCTCATCAGTACAGGGCCCGGGGAGGGCGACCGGGACCGGGAGGATCATCCTCGGTGTGGTCCGGGGCGATATGCGGTATCTGGTGGATTCCACAATTTCACTGGTAGATATCGATGATACGGCCCGGGGCCATCTGCTAGCCGGGCGTTCTGGTATTTCTGGCGAACGGTACGTGTTGAGCGGTGCGGTGTTGAGCGTCCGGGAGGCGGTCGAACTTGCATCGTCGGCAGTAGATAGAGATCTGTTGCCGCGCTATCTGCCTCCGACTCTGTTGAAAGTAGCGGCATCGTTGGGTGGTCCAATGGCGCGGTTGTTGCGCAAGGATTTCCCATTCTGTGCAGAGATGGTGCGGGTAATGGCGTTCGGGCACCGATACGACGGATCGAGAGCTGCTCGCCAACTCGGTCTTGTCTACCGTCCGGTCGAGGACACCATCGAGCGGACTGTTGGGTGGTTCAGGAGCGAGGGTTTTCTGGATTGATGGGTGGGGCCGGCGGGGCCCCACCCATCAAATTTTCTCGACCTGGTTGGTTCTGACAGGTCGAAACCTCTCAACTGTCGCCAGAAAGTGGTTCTGACGCCGCTGCCATCTCCCGATCGTTATCGGGATGGGATGACCAAGCCCTGAGCCCTATTTCGTCGTCACCGCTACGATTTGTGACCCCGATGACCGCTGCCCTTGCTCCCTTTCTGTCTGTATGGCGGTCCCAGAAGCTCCCGATCGAGCGATGGGCTGTGGCGGGTTCAGGACAGGCGTTCGCCATCGCAGGATGGACAGCACAAACTGAATCGACGGTCCTGGTGGTCGTTCCGGGGGAACGCGAGGCTGAGGAACTCGTTGACGACTTGTCGCTTTTCTTGGACCACGTTGAGTTTGCGCCAGCCTGGGAGACATTGCCTTTTGAGCATGTGTCGCCAAATATTTCGACGATGGCCCGGCGGGCACGTGCTCGCCATTACCTGGAGAGTCCGGCCGGGCCCGCCGTAGTGGTGGCAAGTGTGCGCGGGGCAATCCAGCGTTTGTCACCCTCTCCGATCCACCCCCTTGTGATCCGCCCCGGTGACCAAGTCGACCCAAATGCCCTGGCCGGGCATCTGGCCATGTTCGGTTATCAACGGACCGATCGGGTCGAAGCGAAAGGGGAGTTCGCAGTGAGGGGCGGGATCGTCGATGTTTTTCCGGCACAGGAGGACGTGCCGATTCGTCTCGACTTCTGGGGTGACAACGTCGAAGAGATCCGTAGCTTTTCGGTGGCATCGCAACGATCCGAGGCGAAAGCAAGCGCACTTACCGCCTATCCGGCCCGAGAGGTGAGGCCGGACCAGGAAACCAGGGATAAGGCAAAGACGCTGCTGATCGCCGAATCCTGGGCTGCGCCGACCTGGGAGAGAGTCAGCGAGGGACAATTGTTTCCCGGGATCGAATCGTGGCTTCCCTGGTTGGCCAGCGACGCCTGTCTCATCGACGCTTTGCCTCCAGACGTGAACCTCATTGTCGTCGACCCGGTCCGGGCCTGCGACCGGGCCCGCGATCTTCGTAAAGAGGAGAGCGATCTTGCTGCTGCTCTGGCCCCGACATGGGGGGAGAAGGCGCCCGTTGCAGGTGATCATCCGATGCTGTTTCTCGACCTGGATGCCTCCCTGAATCGGCGCCAGCATCTCGCCATCACCTCCGCACCGACAGATCCCGCCGTTGAAGTGTTGGAGGTTCGAGGGTTCGACGCGATACCCGGGGACCCCGAATCGGTCGCTTCGGGTATAGGTCGTCTGATCGAGCGCGGGGTCACACCGGTGGTAGCCATGGATGGTGACGGAGCGGCCGACCGGGTGGCCCGGATCCTTCTCGAGAGCGGCCTGGCCATCGATCGGGCGGACCAGGTGTCGGCGATTCGTTCAGCGGTGATACCGGAGGGCATCCACCGCGGTTTTGTTATGGCAACGCTGGGCGTCGCGGTCCTGGGAGAACAGGAGATCGCGGGGAGGAGACGGGCCCACCGGCGGACCGGGGGCGGCAGAGGACAGGCGACTCCGCAATATCGCGATCTGACCGAAGGCGACTATGTGGTCCATCACCAGCACGGCATCGGTAGGTTCGAGGGCCTGGTCACTCGAACGATGATGGGAGTCGAGCGTGACTATCTGATTGTCGAGTATGCCGGCGACGATCGGCTCTACGTCCCGGTCGACCAGTTGGCGGCGGTGAAGAAATATACGGGCGGTGAAGCCCCTCGAGTGTCCCGGATGGGCGGTAAGGATTGGACTGACCAGAAGTCGCGGGTGAGGAAGGCCGTTGCGGCCGTGGCGCAGGAAGTCGTTGAACTGCATCGGCAGCGGTCCCGGGCGACTGGCCACGCTTTTCCTGCCGATACTCCGTGGCAATCTGAAATGGAGGGTGCCTTCCCATTCGAGGAGACCATCGATCAGGACCGTGCCATTGGCGAGGTCAAGGTCGACATGGAGTCTGGCAAACCGATGGACCGACTCGTGTTTGGCGACGTCGGGTATGGGAAAACGGAGGTGGCGATCAGGGCTGCTTTCAAGGCCGTGCAGGACGGTCGCCAGGTTGCCGTACTGTGTCCGACAACTCTGCTCGCCCAGCAACATCATCAGACTTTTTCGGAAAGGTTCGCCTCCTATCCGGTTCGGGTTGAGCAACTCTCCCGATTCCTCACAGCCAAACAGCAAAGGGCGGTCGTGTCGAGTATTGGATCCGGGGACGTCGACGTCGTGATAGGGACCCATCGCCTCCTCTCCGAAGACATCACCTTCAAGAGCCTCGGACTCCTGGTCATCGATGAGGAACAACGGTTCGGTGTGGCGGCCAAAGACGCGATGAAACGTCTGAAGGTCGGGGTCGACGTACTTACTCTCACCGCGACTCCCATCCCCCGAACCTTGGAGATGGCCCTCACCGGGATCAGATCGGTTTCGCACATCCGGACGGCTCCCGAGGACCGCCACCCAATTCTCACGTATGTCGGCCCCTACGACGAGCAGTCCGTTTCAGCGGCGATCCGTCGCGAGCTGCTCAGGGAGGGGCAGGTGTTCTACGTCCACAACCGGGTCCAGTCGATAGACCGGGCTGTTGCCCGGCTTCGCGATCTGGTACCCGATGCCAGCTACGTGGTGGCCCACGGCCAGATGTCCGAGGGCCAGCTCGAACAGGTCATGATCGACTTCTGGAATGGGGACTATGACGTGATGGTCGCCACCACCATCATCGAATCGGGGTTAGACCTTCCCAAAGTCAACACACTGATTGTGGAGCGAGCCGACATGCTCGGACTCGCCCAGCTCTATCAGCTGAGGGGGCGGGTGGGCCGCTCCGACCAACGGGCCTATGCCTACTTGTTCCACCCACAAGACCAGTCTCTAACTGAGGACGCCCATCGTCGTCTCGAAGCCATCGGTGAAGCCACCGATCTTGGCTCGGGGTTCCAGCTTGCCCTTCGCGACCTTGAGATCAGGGGAGCAGGATCGATCCTGGGCGAAGTGCAGACAGGCCATATCTCCGCGGTCGGATTCGACCTCTACTCCGAACTAGTCGCCGAGGCGGTCAACGAGTTGGAGGGGCGACCCAAAGCGGCGGAGAAGCCGCCTGAGGTGAGAATCGACCTCCCTGTCGACGCCCACCTTCCCGAGTCGTATATCGAAGACCAGGAACTCCGGCTCGAGGCTTATCGTCGCCTCGCCAGCACAACGACTCACGCTGAGGTCGATGATGCTGCCGCCGAATGGATCGACCGATTCGGACCCTTGCCCGACGCCGCGCTGACGCTGGTTGATCTTGCCCGACTCCGCGTCGAAGCACTGCGGGTCGGCCTCTCGGAGATTGTGAAGCTCCGCCACGAAGTGCGAATGGGGCCAGTCGACCTCAAACCGTCTCAAGAGGTCAGGTTGCAACGACTGAAACGGGGATCCGTTCTACGCGCAGCCGAAGGTGTGATCTTCATACCCGCACCTTCGCCAATACTTTCCGGCCTCACCGACTTCCTCAAGGCAATGTGGGAAGACGAGCTGCCGTAATTGTAAGGAGAATGTGCGCTCCCTGACTGGGCGTTGATTTCAAGACCATCTACCATTTCACGAGTTCCCCCTATTACTAGGATTCTCTTGAAGAAACTTGCACTTTTAGTCATGGCTTTCGCCCTCGTTTTGAGCGCCTGTGGTTCAGGTTCCCGCGAGGTTGCGGGGTCGGTCGATGGCACCGAATACACGGTCGGCGATGTCAACGACCTGATCTACGACACCGGCGAGACGATCTCCAAGCAGCAGTTTGCCCAATTTCTCGGTTTCGTGATTCAGTGGGACATCGTCGTCAATTCGGCTGAGGAAGACTACGGGATCGAATTCACCGAGGAAGCGATCGAGGCGCAAGCCCAGGTCATCTATGCCGAGGAAGCCGAAGAGGATGTCAGTTTTGAAGAGTTCCTCGATGCGAACACCGTCTCGGAGGGTTTCATCAACAAGGTTGCCCACCTCCAATTGATCGAGACGGCGGTTCGGGTAGAGCTCGAGAAGGAAATCGACCCTCCCACAGAGGAGATTCTCGATGCCCAACGCCAACTTGCTTATGAGGCTCAGACTGAGGTTTGTGTGTCACACATTCTCGTTGCGACCGAACCTGAGGCTCAAGATGTTCTTGACCGCATCGAAGCCGGCGAGGACTTCGCCGACATCGCGGCTGAGGTTTCGCTCGACACCGGTAGCGGCGCCGAAGGCGGGGATCTGGGTTGTTCGGCTCCATCACGTTATGTTCCCGGTTTCATGGAGGCCACAGTTGACACCGAGGTTGGCGAGTATTCCGATCCGGTTGAGTCTGAGTTTGGATTCCACATCATCATTGTCAACGAGAGAACCTTCCCGACCGATGAAGAGCTACCCACCGACGAGGAAATCACGGAGGCCCTCAAGGTACCGGCGGTGAATCAAGCTCTCACTGCTTGGATCAACGGCCACCTCGAGTCGGCTGAGGTCGAAGTGAACGAGAAGTTCGGGACCTGGCAGACCAACCCACCCGGAGTGGTGGCGCCGGTGGACCCCGACGCGCCTACCACCACCGTTCCCGGACCTGATTCGACCACAACTACGGTTGGGGAATCAACCGAAGAGACCACCACAACCACCAACGGATAGCATCGGTTCGATGATTCTGATTACCGGCCTCGGTCCAGGCGATATCGCCAGGATTCCGGGGCCGGTCCTCGATCTTCTCCTCGACTCCAGCACAAGACTGATCATTCGCACCCGGCACCATCCTGCTGCCGAGCAAATTGCTTCGCAGCGTGACGTCGAGTTTTGTGATGACCTGTACGAGTCGAGCAAGAGCTTTGAGGACGTTTACACCGCTATTGCCGACCGGGTTCTGGAAGCCGGTGAGAGAGGAAGCGTCATTTACGCTGTTCCGGGCGGTCCCCTGATGGGGGAGTTTGCTGTGAGACAGATCCTCGAACGCAGTCCAGATGTGCAGATTCTCCAGGCTGAAACCTTCGTTGACGCGATACTCGCCGCCACCGAATATGACCCTTTTCAAAGAGGTCTCCAGATCATCAACGGCCACGATCTTCCCTCACCGTTGATCATCGACAAGCCGACAATCGTCGGCCATCTCGACCGGCCGGAAGTCCTTGCCGATGTCGCGGCTTCCTTGTCCCGGGTGCTACCGGAGGGAGCCGGAGTCACTGTCTTTTCCGGACTCGGCGGTGTCGATGAACGACGGATCGAATCTCCTATCGATGCCATCGATCCCGCTCTGGCCGGTTTTCGCACTTCGATGTGGGTCGACGCCGAATCCGGGGGGATTGTCGGCGCGATCCGGACCATGGAGCTCTTGAGACAGGAATGCCCCTGGGATCGGGAACAAACCCACCAATCTCTTGCCAAGAATTTGATCGAAGAGGCTTACGAACTGATAGAGACTTTCGACGACATCGATGCCGACCCGGACGACTTGGTCGCCTATGCCCGGGTCGAAGAAGAGATCGGTGACGTTCTCCTCCAGGTCCTTTTTCACGCTGCGATCGCAGAGGAAGCAGGCGCTTTTGATATAAACGATGCCGCCGAGGTGCTTCGCCAGAAACTAGTCCGTCGCCATCCCCACGTTTTCGCTGATGTCGAGGTTGCCGACGCCGCCGAGGTCAAGGCCAACTGGGACGAGATCAAGAAACAGGAGAAAGGCGACCCGGAAGGGTCAGCCCTCGACGGGATCCCTGCCGGAATGCCCGCCACCTATCGAGCCTCGAAAATGCAGAACCGGGCCGAGAAGTCCGGAGCCGTTCCAGTTTCGACCGATGAGCTAGTTGCTCGGATCACTGAATCGATGGCTTCCCTCGACACTGATGTCGACGAGGTTGGCATCGTCCTCGGGGGTGTGATGTTCGATCTGGTCGATCTCGCCCGACGCTCTGGTGTCGATGCCGAACAGGTACTGAGATTGGCCGTGGATCGATTCGAGCACGACTTTCGAACCGGAGAACACGAGAGATAGCACCCAAGGCTGGTAGCTTGACGCGGCCAGACGTTGTCGATATTGGACCATGAGCAGCACGATCATTGAGCGGGTACACGCCCGGCAGGTATTGGACTCGCGGGGAAACCCAACCGTAGAAGCCGAAGTTTTCACCGGATCCGGGTTCGGTCGCGCCATCGTGCCCTCCGGTGCCTCCACCGGTGCCGCAGAAGCCGTAGAACTTCGGGATGGCGGAAATCGATACCTGGGCAAGGGTGTCGAAAAAGCTGTTGGCCATGTCAACGGGCAGTTAGCCACAGCCGTGGTGGGCCGTGATTCGTTGGATCAAGAGATGATCGACCAACTGATGCTCGATCTCGACGGATCGCCGAGCAAGGCGAATCTTGGTGCTAACGCAATCCTCGCCGTTTCCCTTGCCAATGCCCGCGCCGCGGCGGCGTCGGTGAACCTACCGCTTTATCGGTACCTCGGGGGGCCCGCAGCGAGAACACTCCCCGTTCCGTGTCTCAATGTCCTCAATGGGGGCGCTCACGCCGCCAACAGCGTCGATATCCAGGAATTCATGGTGGTCCCGGCCGGACTTCCGTCATACGGCGAGGCGCTCCGGGCGGGCGTCGAGGTCTATCACTCTCTCAAGAAGGTCATCGCCGGACGCGGTCTGGGTACGAATGTCGGAGACGAAGGTGGATTCGCCCCAAATTTGGCGACAAACGAATCAGCCCTGGAGTTGTTGGTGGAAGCAATCGAAACTGCCGGCTACACGGTTGGCGATGAGATTGCACTGGCATTGGACGTGGCAGCCACCGAACTCTTCCGCGAAGGGCGTTACCGACTCGAAGGACGGGAGTTCACATCGGCGGAGATGGTCGATTACCTGGCCGACCTCGTCGATCGCTATCCGTTGGTGTCAGTAGAGGATGGAATGGCCGAAGACGATTGGGACGGCTGGAAAGATCTCACCCAACGATTGGGCCGCCGGGTCCAACTTGTCGGCGACGACCTGTTCGTCACCGATGAGGAGCTGCTCCGTCGTGGCATCACCGAGGGCGTAGCCAACAGCATCTTGATAAAAGTCAACCAAATTGGAACCGTCTCTGAGACCCTGCACACGATGGCTCGGGCAAATCGGTCCAGTTATGGGACGATGGTCAGCCATCGCTCAGGCGAAACCGAGGACACGTTTATTTCTCATCTTGCGGTGGCGACCAACGCCGGCCAGATCAAAACTGGCGCTCCAGCACGTGGAGAACGGACTGCCAAATACAACCAACTGCTCCGTATCGAGGAAGCTCTCGGAGATAGTGCTCGCTACCCCGGTTGGGCCACCTTCCGGAGGGCGAAGTGACCATCACCAAGCGTCCGACGCTGCTCTTGGTCGTTTTGCTCTTCCTGGTAATCGGCGCGGCCTTCCTCACTCAGTTGATTCCGTATCGGCAGATACTCGACTCCAATCATCAGGTCGCTTCAGCAAAGGAACAGCTGGCGAGCCTGGAGGTAGAGAATCGCCTCTTGGCGGCAGATGTGAAGGCGCTGGAGACTCCCGAGGAGATCGAAAAACTGGCGCGGGAGAAACTCGGCTATTCCCGTCCCGGTGAGACCGTCTATGTCGTGTTGGATCCTCCCCGGCCAGCAGTTTCTGTCGACGTTGATCCCCCTGAAGAGCTCGTGATCGATCGAACCTGGGTGGAGCGGATCTGGGACTTCCTTTCGGGCGCCGACGTAGGTTCCTGACAAATGACGACTCCTGACGATCGTCAGGTCGCCGAAGTCCAGATTGGCCGGTCACTCCGGGCCGAATCCGAAGTGGTGGCTCGTTGCCATCTCGGCCTCCCGGTGGTGGTCAAGGTGCCACCCCGGCTCAACGACGGAACCCCGTTTCCCACTCTCTACTGGCTGACCTGCCCGCTAGCTACTACCCGGATCGGGAGAATGGAAGGTGCCGGTGGGGTAAAGCGGATGGAACGACGCGCTGAGGCGGACTCAGATTTTGGGAAGGCACTCGAGGACGCCCATGCGTCGTATCGCTCGGAACGTGATTCCCTATTGGTCGACGACGATGAACCCCGGCCTTCAGGTGGAGTCGGGGGAACGAGAGTCGGTGTCAAGTGTCTGCACGCTCACTTCGCCCACACCGCCGCCGGCGGAGAGAACCCGGTTGGAGAACTGGTGAGA
>JBGTGL010000140.1:0-5411 GCA_041746755.1 Acidimicrobiia bacterium
GCGCATTCCGGTGGGCTGCGGCCCGTCAGGAAAGAGATGGCCGAGATGCCCGCCGCAGTTGGCGCATCGCACCTCGGTACGGACCATTCCGAATTCTCGATCCTCGATCTCAGTGATTCTTTCCGGGTCGAGGGCCTCGTAGAAGCTGGGCCAACCTGAACCAGACTCGTATTTGGTGTCACTGGAGAAGAGTTCGGTACCACACCCAGCACACATATAGCTGCCTGGAGTCTTGGTGTTGTAGTACTTGCCTGTGAAAGCTCGCTCTGTGCCGGCCTGGCGCAGTATCTGATACTGCTCAGGATTGAGTCGCGCCCGCCATTCCTCCTCGGTCTGGGGCATTTCGAGTTTGGAAGGTTCTGTCATGTTCTTCTCCTTTGGGGAGACCCTATCTTTGGGCCAGGCCACCATTATGAATCTGTTCTTCTAAACGGTCGATAAATATTGATTGAGGGGGATTCAGCTTGGCACGGGCGCCATCTGGCGAAAACCAGGCGACGCGATCGATTTCGGGGAATGTCTGGTTTCCCATCTTGAAGTGACCGGGGTCGAGTTGTTCAGGATCGAAGTCGGCTTCGACGGCCCAAGCAACGACGAGTTTCTTAGATTTAAGCGTGGTCTCGCCCAGAGGCGTCCACGCTCCCGAAGGAACTTTCCAGCCGGTCTCCTCGGAGAACTCGCGGGCGGCAGCTGCCATGTCGTCCTCGCCCTCCTTGACAAGTCCCTTGAGGATCGACCAAGAGCCATCGTCGCGATGGGCAAACCATGGTCCGCCCGGATGGCCGATCAACACCTCGACGGCGTCACGCAAACGAAAGGGGAGAAGACCTGCAGATCTCACACCTTTCGACATTACGCTCTCCCTGTGACGGTCATCAGTACAACCACGCCTGCATCCAACCAGGTTGTCATCACTCCTCTTCCCGACTTTCGGCTTGGAGCGTTCGAGCCGCTACCGGTCGGGCTGAAGAGGCTCACCACGACGGAGATGGCAAATGCCGCCTCCCGGTTCTATGACGGCGAGGAGGCGTTCCCGATCGCCGTCCACCAGGCTCGTAAGTCGACCAAGCGGGTTCGGGCCGTGCTCCGATTGGTGAGGGGCGATCTCGGCGAGAAGATCTACAAATACGAAAACCAGACATTGCGCGACGCGGCCCGGCGAATTGCCCCGGTGCGTGACTCATTGGTGGCTGTGGAGACCATTGACATTCTCGACCGGGTCTATGGACATCTGCTGGCGAACGGAGTGCTGGAGGAGACACGACACAACCTCGACTTCAAACGGCGCAGAATCGAATTAAGGGCGATGGAGGATCCGGAACTCGTTGTTTCAGTCGTCGAGGTCTTGGAACGGGCTCATGGACGCTATTCCAACTGGTCGGTAGACCCGTCGTCGCGCCATGTCTACGGGAGTGGAGTCCGCGACGAGTTCGCGGCGATTGGTCCAGGTTTGAAACGCACCTATCGACAGGGTCGCGATCTAATGGTGCGCGCTTACAGCGATCCCACATCTGAAAAATTGCATCGATGGCGGAAAAGCGTGAAGTATTTGCGCCATCAGATGGAGATACTTACCCCGTTGTGGCCAGAGGTCGTGGTTGGTATGGCCGTCACACTCGACCGGGTCGGCGAATTGATCGGCCAGGACCATGATCTCGCCATGCTGACTGAGCACATCGAACAAGAAGAGGCGATTTGCCCGGATCCAGCTCTACGCACCCTGGTTCTCGCAATCGCCAATCAACGACGTTCCGATCTCCAGACCGCGGCGCGAATTCTCGGCCGACGGGTCTTTGTGGAGAAGCCCGACGCCATTACACGGCGCGTGGAGGCGTACTGGGAGTCACGCGACCCGGACGCAATGACCGCCCTCGCCTCGATCAATTTTTAGGAATTGGGGAGGGGCGGAAAAAACCCCGGAATCATTGCCTCACTCGCCTTGTTGAGGTAGATGTCCCCGACAACAGGAATCCGAATTCAAATGAGCGATCAAGGCCGTATCCGCGTCGAACCGACCCAAAAACGGGTCAGGGCAATTCTCGGCGGTGAGACCATCGTTGATTCGTCTTCGGTGCTGATGGTTTGGGAGATCCCCTATTACCCGACCTACTATTTCCCTGAGGCAGACGTCGATATGGACGCGCTGGTTGATTCGGGAGAGACCAAGAGAAGTCCCAGCCGGGGAAATGCCACCTTGTACCAGGTGAAAGCGGGTGGGAAAGCCGGAATGGCCTACGCCTATCTCGAGCCCAAGATGGAGGAGTTGGCCGGTCATGTCGCCCTCAAATGGTCCTCCATGGACCACTGGTTCGAAGAGGACGAAGAAGTGTTCACTCATGCCCGTGACCCCTACACCCGGATTGACATACTTCCGTCGAGTCGACGGGTCCGGGTCGAAATCGACGGTACGACTGTTGCCGACACCACGAATGCCTCTTTCCTTTTCGAGACCCATCTCCCGACGCGCTATTACATTCCGAAAACCGACGTCCGAATGGACTTGCTATCTCCCACCGATTTGGCTTCGCACTGCCCCTACAAGGGGGAGGCTCGCTACTGGAACGTAGCTATAGATGAGGTGATCCACGAGAATGTGGTTTGGGGATATGACGCTCCGTTCCCGGAGTCGCAAAAGATCCTCGGCCTGGTTTCTTTCTACAACGAAAAGCTCGACATTTATGTCGACGAGGTCATCGAGTCCCGGCCAACGACCAAGTTCAGTTAAGCCGGATTTCGAGCCCGGTCTCTCGTTCGGAGATCTCCCACAGGTTGTCGATGGCGTCTGCCAGGCCGATACGTCGCAGGATCGGCCGACGGACCGGTGGGCCGCTTTGGATGTAACGAGGGGCATACATCTGGCCACCCTTAGCTTTGGGATCGGTGGCAGCCCGTATCTGGGACAGAGCGCCTCGAGGTGGTGTCATCCCCCGCTTCTCGGCGAGATTGCGCCAGAACTCGGCTGATGAGGTGCCACCTTGACGTGCCGTGTTCGCCTGGAGATCGGAGTTGGTCAGGCCAGGATGGGCTACCAAGCTCTCCGTTTTGACACCGGCCCCCTCAAACTGGCGCTGCAGGCCGAGCGCAAAGTGGAAGTTGGCAAGCTTCGAATTGCCGTATGCCCGCCAAGGGTCATAGGTGCCTAAGAGGTGGGGATTGGCGGGATCGACGATCCGGCCAAAGTGGTGGGCGGTACTGGAGACGGTAACCACCCGCCCCCTCGGGGCGGTGAGAAGCGCAGGCAGCAATCGGGCGGTCAATGCCCAATGGCCCAGGTGATTGATCCCGAACTGTGTTTCGAAACCGTCGGCCGTTCTTCCTTCCGGCATCGCCATCACCCCGGCGTTGTTGACCAGGATGTCAATCGTGCTGTGGTCGCGGAGAGTCTTCGTTGCTGAGTCCTCTACCGATTGCAATGAGCCGAGATCCAACTCAGTTATTTCCAACGAAGCGTTGGGGTGTGAACCGAGAATGTCATCGTGGGCCTCTGCCGCCTTCACCTGGTTTCGCGCACCCATGACGACGTGGCCTCCTGCCCCGGCTATCGCCCGCGCCGTTTCCAACCCGAGTCCGCCATTCGCCCCCGTCACCAGCGCAACCCGACCGGAAAGATTCGGGATGTCGGCCGTGGTCCACGTCATCGGGGAGTCGACCTCATCTCAGGCGTCGCCTATGCCTGCGAATAGGTCATTCCCACGCGCTTCTCGAACTTCTCGGCTTGGAGGAGGAGTTGGTCGGGGATTGCCAGGATCTTCTCCTGAAACTCGGCTGCCGCCGGCCTGAGATCTGTGAGCTCGGCGATCTTCCAGTCCTTTAGCAAGGGAAGCACGACCCGATCGCGATGGATGCGGAGGTTATAGACCCCCGCTTTGGCGACTTCGATCGATCGGCGCAAGAAGTTGGGCATTGCCACACCGGGCATCTGGAAGTTGGTCAACGTCGTGTGGATGCCTTCGAGCACGGTCGACGGGCTCTGATCGAGCATCGCCTGCATAACGCCCTTGTAGAAGATGTAGTGATGGTTCTCATCGGCAGCGATGTTTTTCATCAATTCGAAGGCCGCAGGGTCATCGGTGATCTTGCCCGCATTTCGGTGACTTACCCGTGTCGCCAACTCCTGGGCAGCGGTGTACGCGAATATTTCGGTGGGATCGCTGTACGAAGGATGGTATCCGTTGATCATCGTCGCCATGCGATCGTCTTCGAGCTCGTCGGGATCGCAGTTCCGTGACGTCAGTAGATAGCTCCTGATTCCGATGGCATGCTGGCCCTCTTCTGCGGTCCAGAGGTGGTTCCACTTCTTGAAAGCGGAAGTGTTGGGCATGTGCTTTTCGATCAGCGAGTGGTAGTAGGGAAGATTGTCCTCGGTAAGCAGATTGAGCACCAGCGATGTGCGGGCGTTCTCCGAGATGGTGCATTGGGACACATCCCACGGTTTGTCACGGAAGCTTTCGCCTCGTTCCCAGGGGACGATGTCGTGGAAATACCAATGCGAACGGCGGGCATTGTGCTCCTCCATCAGCTTTTCTACCTGCGGGTCGACCGATTCGACCAGTTCAAATTTTTCGTTAACTGCCAATGCCTTGTCCTCGTCCGTTGTCGGTTAGACGGTAGCGGGAGAACATGGTTACCCCCTAAATTGGATCGTCAAAGTTGGCCATCGTCCGTGGGTATTGCGATGGATTGGAGATAATCGGCGCTGACGTAGCGTGACAGGAGAAATGACCCGGCGTAGCGCGGCAGGTCAGAACCGATGATGTGGTTGGCCACCAGATCAGCAGCACCTGCGGCCACCATCACTCCGAACCCGGAATACCCGCATGCCAGGAAGAATCCACGCGGTCCGGCCGGGCCTAAAAGCGGCCGGTTGTCTGGAGTTTTGGTGTAGTAGCCGCCGTCCACCGTTGCCGCCGGGAGGCCATCCCGGTACTCGGCAAAGCGAGGGACCATGGTGCTGAGACCGCGCAAGACAACTTCCGGGTAGAGATCGTCTTCGGGTAGGGGCCATACCGGTTCGCGGACATCGTCGTGATATTCCCAGAGAGCCAGGAAATAGTCGGAGTCTGCTCCACCTTCGGGACGACCATGGCAAAAGATCGGCATTTCGTCGAGCAAGTCCTGACGTCCGATCTGCTCGAGGCCCGAGCGCTCCTCATCCGACCACCCGACACGCTGGGGGTCGCTCCAAATGATCATGGGAGCGTCTCGGGGGACGACACGTCGGTGGTCCCGGTATGTCACCTTGAGGTGGACTTCCGAGCTGAGGGGAAGGTCGAGATCGACCATCTTTCCGATATCCGCGGCCATCGGTCCGGCCGCATTGACCACAGCGTCGCATGCGATGGAACCGCCGTCACTCAGTTCCACTCCGGTGACGGTGTCTCCGTCGGTTCTGATGCCGGTCACGGTCACCT
>JBGTGL010000141.1:0-22638 GCA_041746755.1 Acidimicrobiia bacterium
TGTCGGACAGCAAGAGGTCGTGGTTGTCATCGGCCCCTCTGGTTCGGGTAAGTCGACATTGATCCGATGCATCAACCGTCTTGAAAAACACGACAACGGTGTGATCAAGGTAGGTGGGCTCGAACTCACCGACGACATCCGTAACATCCAGGAGATCCGACGGGAGACCGGAATGGTGTTCCAGTCGTTCAACCTGTTCCCGCATCTCACGGTGATCGACAACATCACTCTGGCTCCCCGCCAGGTTCGTCATGAGCCCAAAGACGTGGCGGAGTCCGAAGCGATGACACTTCTGGAGCGAGTGGGTATCCCGGAACAGGCACGCAAGTACCCCGGACAGCTCTCCGGTGGCCAGCAACAGCGGGTGGCGATTGCACGGTCGCTGGCGATGAAGCCGAAGGTCATGTTGTTCGATGAGCCAACGTCTGCGCTCGACCCAGAGATGATCAAGGAAGTGCTCGATGTCATGGTGGAACTCGCCAAGGGAGGGATGACCATGATCTGTGTGACCCACGAGATGGGATTCGCCCGAGCAGTCGCCGATCGCGTCGTATTCATGTCGGATGGCCGAATCGTCGAAGTAGGCACCCCGGAGCACTTCTTCACCAATCCCCAAGAAGACCGGACCAAACTCTTCCTCAGCCAAATCCTGTAACCCACTCTTCCGTCGTTCCGTCCCGGAGGTACGACGGGGGAGACGGCCCCGATTCTTGTTCCTTCCCCGGAGGTACGACGGGGAAGGTGGCTCCGCCGAGGGACGAGGCGGAGACGGATGGGGCCGGTTCCCACCAACTCAACCTTTACGCGCGTGGCTTTCGGTCCCACTCCGCCTCGACCCAAAGCTGTCTCGGCACCTCCCCCGTACGGCTCCGCAAGCTCCGCCTCCGGGGGAGGAGTAAGAAATCCGCAAGCTCTTCCTCTGGGGGAGGAGTTGGAGCCACCCGTCTCGTCCATTACCTACTTTGAGCCCATCCGGGTTTACGCTTTTGGGTGATGTCCGGGTCCCTCAAGTTTCTCATCGTGCTGTTTGCTGGTGCCCTTCTTGGCGTCGGGATTTTCACCGCTTCGGGGATGGATGCCCCAACCACGACAACTTTGGGACCCATTGCCGCCGAGACGACCTCTACATCGTCGACGACCACCTCTACTTCGAGCAGCACCACCACCTCTCCAACGACAACCACGACAACGGTCCCTAAGGGCTCGCTTCTCATCCACGGGACTGGAGATGTGGCGGTTGACCCGGAATACATTCCGGCTCTGGCCCAAAAGGGATATGACCACGCATGGTCGGGGCTTGACGGCCTCTTCCAACGCGATGACCTGACGGTTATCAATCTGGAGTGTGTCCCCAGCGATATCGGGACCAAACAGGAGCGGGCGTTCAACTTTCGGTGTCCCACTAATGCGCTCCCGTCGATTGGGGACAACGGGATCGAGGTCACCAATCTGGCAAACAACCACTCGGCCGACTACGGGATGGACGCACTGGTGGACGGTCGTCAACAAATCATCGATGCCGGACTCAGCCCGGTGGGTACTGGTGCTGACGCTTTCATCGCTGGTGAGCCAGCCCTGTTCGAAATCAGTGGGTGGACCGTGGCGGTACTCGGGTTCGGGGGAGTCGCGCCCTACGCCGACATGTACGCCACCACTTCCTCACCGGGGATGAGGAGCGGCGATGACACCCCGTCCATGGTCCGGGCTGTGCAAGCTGCCGACGAACTCGCCGACATCGTCGTCGTAAGCATCCATTGGGGAATGGAACTCGACACCAAACCACGGCCCGACGACATCGAGCGGGCAGCGGCCATGGTCGACGCCGGTGCCGACATCATCTTCGGGCATCATCAGCACAGGCTGGGACCTCTGGAATACATAGACGGCAAGCCGGTTTTCTGGGGTCTGGGCAACTTCGTTTGGCCGCACAACTCCACTGCGAGTGCGACAACAGCGGTGGCCCGGGTCGTGATCAATTCCGACGGGTCGATAGAGGCCTGCATGATCGACGCCTTTATCAAGACCCATGGTCGGCCCGTCATCACGGGAGAAGCTGAATGTGGGCCACCGGTATGACCCGAAGCGGACGGGGCGGTCTAAAACTCCAGGTCATCGTTATTGGCGGTTTGCTCGTCGGAGGACTCGCCTTCAGTTTCTACTTTTTTACCCGGAATGGCGCCGACGTGGTTTCTGCGGAAACGACCACGACCTCGGTCGCAACAACGATCCCGGCAACGACTTCGACAATCTCCCCGACCACCTCCACGGCGCCAACGACCACCTCCACGACAGTTCCCGAGCGCCAGCCCGATACCGTTCCCGGATTCACCGTCGGCCAGCCATGGGGCATGGTCGCCGGGCTCACCATGTTTCGGGGCAACCCGACCCGCACCTATTACGGGGAAGGCGACGTGTCTTCCGAACCCGACGTCCTCTGGCGCTATCCGGAATCGCCGATGTGTAGCACTTCTTCGGCGGGAGGTGAGACCAAGGTGTGGTGTGGCTCCGGCTGGACCGGCCAACCCGTCGTCTGGGACCGGCCGGATGGAATAACCGAGGTGATATTCGGCGCCTATGACCGCGCGGTTCATTTTGTCGATGCCGAGACCGGTCAGGATCTCCGTCCCAAATTCGTCACCGGGGACATCATCAAAGGTTCGGTCACGCTCGATCCAGATGGGTTCCCCCTTCTCTACTTCGGCTCTCGTGATAACAAAGTTCGAGTGGTTGCGCTCGACCGCGACGTACCCACGTTGCTCTGGTCGATGGATGCCAGCGAGGTCAACGGGATTTGGAACAACGACTGGGACTCCAATCCGGTAATCGTCGACGACATCATGTACGAAGGGGGAGAGAACGGATGGTTCTTCGCCGTCGAGCTCAACAGGTCTTACGCCGCAGATGGTTTGGTCACCGTGGCACCGGAGAAGGTCTTGCAAATGCCGGGATACAACGACGAGTTGCTCTCCAAGTCCGGACGAAATGTCAGTATCGAGTCGTCGGTTGCCGTTTTCGAACAGAGGGTTTACTTCACCAACTCCGGTGGGCGAATCGTCGGTGTGGATGTCAGCGATGTCCGTAATGGCGTTGCGCCGATTGTTTTCGACTTCTATGCCGGCGGTGACATCGACGCCTCACCGGCGATCGACGCCGAGGGAAACCTCTACGTGTCGATCGAGCATGAACCCACCCAGATGGGCGCCGCTGAGAAGGCCCGCAACCTCGAAGTAGGTCAGCTGATCAAGCTCGATCCCTACACCGACGGTGACCCCTTGGTTTGGGGGGTCGACCTGACCGTTCCGGGAACAGCCGACTCGGGTTCCTGGGCTTCGCCGGCCCTCCACAGCGGTGTTGTCTACACCAATACCCACCAGGGTGAGTTGATCGCCGTGGACGGGGAAACAGGGGAGGTGGTGTGGAGCGATGAGGTCGGGTTCCACTCCTGGTCTTCACCATCGGTGGTTGGTGATGTTCTGGTCACCGCAACCTGCCTCGGTGATGTCCGTGCCTACTCCCTCGCCGATCCACGTAGTCCGGTCAAAATGTGGTCGGTGGACCTCGGTGGTTCCTGTTTGGAATCCACCCCGGCGATCTGGGATGGACGTATCTATCTCGGTTCTCGCGACGGGTTTCTCCGCGCGCTCGGTTAGAGGGAGAGCTTGTCCCAGAGGTTTTGCTCGGCGAGATCGATGATCGTCCACGCCATCGCGACGGCACCGTCAAATATTGCTTTTTCTCCCGCCGGTTGAATGGTGGCGGCGGCAAACTCTGCCTGGTGGTTGACCGCATCCCCCGAGTCGATATCAAGCATGGGATGGATAGTGGGCACCACCAGTGAGACGTTGCCCATATCCGTCGAACCGGTAACCGATGGCGGCAGATCTGCCCCGCGAAGCATCTCCCTGCCGAGCACGGCGCTGTTTGCCTCAAAGAGATCGACCATTATCGAGTTGCTTTTCAATTCGGTGTAGGTGTGGCCGTGGTCCTTGACCTCGACGGAACAACCGGTGGCAAGAGCGGCGGCTTGGAAACAGGATCGAACCTTCTCTGTCAGAACCTCAAGTCGGTCGAGAGTTTGCGACCTCACGTACCAGAGGCTACTGGTGTAATCCGGGATGATGTTGGGGACGTCACCTCCGTTGATGATGACTCCATGGATCTTGTCGGTGGGAAGAATTGCCTGGCGGAGCGTGGAGATATTGACATAGGCTTGGACCTGAGCGTCCAATGCGTTGATCCCTTGATCCGGGTAAGCCGATGCGTGCGCCGTCTTACCCCGAAACTCCACTTCCCAGTGGGCGACCGCGATGATATTGGGGTCGACAACGTTCTTCGTCGAGGGGTGAATCATCATCGCGGCGGCAGCATTCTCGAACGCACCCGCGTTGATCAGGTCGACCTTGCCGCCGTACGCTTCCTCGGCCGGCGTCCCCAGAACAGTCACCCGAACCCCGAGATCTTCAGCGATATCGGCGAGGGCTACTCCGGCACCGACACCAGCAGTTGCGATGATGTTGTGGCCGCATGCGTGACCAACTCCAGGGAGGGCGTCCATCTCGGCACATATCACCACTTCGGGCCCAGAACCAACCGAAGCAATGAATGCCGTTTCCAGCCCAAAGGCGGGTCGCTCTACCTCGAAACCCCGGTCGCTGAGATAGCCTGCCAGCAGTTTTGAGGTCTCCCGTTCCTGGTAGCCGATCTCAGGGTTTTCGTACATAGTTCGGGAGATCTCGGTAAGCCGTTTCATCTGTCCGTTGATCGACGTTCGGGCTGAGTCCTTGTTAGACATGATTCCAATGTTGATATGACATGCTCCATATCATGGTCCTTTCATGCGCAAGCTTCTAGTTGCCCTCGTTGTGTTGTTCGCCGCCTGTTCCGGCGGAGCAGGGGAAACCTCGTCCACAACCACAACGTCGACGATCGCCACCACCACGACGGCACCGGCAACTTCGACAACAACGTCTCCGGTGAATTGCCCGGCGGCCCCCTACGAACTCACCACACTTCCCTTTGGCGTCGGTCAGGGAGTTCTTGATCCCGACGACATCGAGCCAGATGTATGGACGTCAGTGGGTGGGTCTAACACGACCTTCTGGGGACGAACGGACGGGACTGTGGCGATCGCTCTGGTCCGGGGGACACTGCCTCCGGTCGACTGGCCGGGTGCCAAAGGCGTGGTGTCGATAGGCGAAACCCGGGCCGCCGTGGGTCCCCATCCCGATGGAACCTGGGTGGCTGGCTGGTTTGAGGAACCGGGGGAGAGGTGCGATCTCTACACGATGGTGTTTTATCCACCGGTCGCGCCGACCGGGGTCGAGTCGACAATGGGTGGCATGATCCGGGTCGCCGGCTGACCGCCACCGGCTCGCCTCAAGCTCTGCGCCGAGTCGTGGGACGAGTTACCAACTCCAACGAGGAGGGGCCCCGTCGTACGACCGGGCCCCTCCTGTGCGTGTTCCAGTGCTTCAGGACGGTTGTTGTCCTGAAGCCTCCTTGAACATCTCTCCGATTGCGGCGACGCTTCCCAACACACCAGATGTGTCGAGAGGCAGGAAGATCTTTGTCGCTTGACCGTCGGCGATTCCCTGGAGTGCTTCGAGGTAGCGAATGGCAATTAGGTCGGGGGTCGGGTTTCCGTTGTGGATTGCCAAGAACACTCTCTCGATGGCCTGTCCTTCACCCTCGGCAACCGTGAGCTTCTGGTACTTCTCAGCATCAGCGACCTGCTTGATCGCTTCGGCCTGACCGGTTGCTTCCAGTACCTGAGACTCCTTCACGCCCTCGGCCTTGAGAATTGCTGCTCGCTTAAGACCTTCAGCTTCGGTGACCGCAGCGCGACGATCGCGTTCCGCCTTCATCTGACGGTGCATTGCGTCGGTTACGTCGACCGGCGGTTCAATCCGCTGGATTTCCACACGAACCACGCGCACGCCCCACTTGTCGGTGGCGTCGTCGAGGATCTGCCTCAACTTGCCGTTGATCAACTCGCGCGAAGTGAGTGCCGAATCGAGGTCGAGGTCACCAATGACGTTCCTCAGGTTGGTCTGTGCCAACTTGGTGACCGCCAGGATGAAGTTTCCAACGTTGTATTGGAGTTTCACCGGGTCGGTGGCTTCGTAGTAGATGACGGCGTCAACAGTGACGACCACGTTGTCCTTGGTGATGACTTCCTGGGGAGGAACGTCTATCACTTGCTCACGCATATCTACCTTCGTAAGCCGCTTGACGAAGGGCAGGACCCAACGGAGACCAGAATCGACCGTTCTCTGGTATCTACCCAGAAACTCGATCAGACCTTTTTCGAATGGGCGGACCACTCGAAATCCGGCCGCCGCAACGAGGATCAGCCCTAGCGCCAGGATGGCGAAGAGGATGATTACTGCTTCCATTTCTATTTCCCTTTCTTTCGTTCTCTAAAATCTTCAGCTGGTCTCGAGCGGTTCGACGACAAATCTTGTGCCGCGAACTTCGGTTACCACAATCGGCGTTCCCTCTCGGATCGGTTGGTGGGCCATTGCCCGCCACTCCTCCTGGCCAACTTTGACCATGCCCTGGCCGGTGGTCGGATTGATATCCTCAAGGACGATCCCTTGTGATGTGATCCACCTGTTGGCTCCGAGCACAGGCTGTTCGGCTTCATCCTGGCGTGCGATGAATTTGCGGAGATAGGCCATTGCAAATAGCGAAACCCCGAAGAAGACCAGCCATTGGGCGACCACTGCCGAGCCGAACCATGCCAGCACGGCCGCAGCTGCTGCACCGACGGCGAATGGGAGCAGGAAAAATCCTGCGGTGAAGATCTCACCGACACCCATCACCAGGGCAAAAATGGTCCACAGCCATTTCCAAACTTCATTGTCCACGTCATTACCTCCTTGTCCGGCGAATATCGCTGCTGCGACAATCGACAGAGTTCCTATTCCGTACAGATACAAATCTCGTTTCTTCGCCCGATCAGTAGTTGTCTTTCCCGAGCGAAACTCTTCCCAGCTCGCGGTATGACGCGAGCCTCGGGACGCCATAGCCCAACTCTCGGCGAACTCGCCGGGTTCCGCTCCAACTACGTCGGCCACGGTCCTGCCATCTTCCGCGGCGTCAGCCAAGTGCTGCTCTAGCTCTGCGCGCATTCCAGCTACGGCGTCTTTCGAGATGCCGGCCTCGAGCCAGTAGCGCTCGATTTCAGCGATTGTCAGACCGATATCATTCATTTCATGTCTCCGTTGAGGACACTATCCACCGAGGAGCGAAATCCGCTCCAGTCCTCTCGCCATTGGGCTAAGGCCTTCTCCCCTTGCCTGGACATCCGGTAGTACTTCCGGGCCGGGCCTTCTGAACTCTGGACCAGATACCCTTCGATATTTCCCTGCTTTTGCAAGCGGGAGAGAAGAGGGTAGATCGATCCCTCACTTGCCAAATCAAGACCCCGGCGCCGCAGTTTGGCGACCATCTCATAACCGTAGGAAGCCTCCTCATTGATGATCGACATGAGGCACATGTCGAGCACTCCATGAAGTAACTGAGTCCTCCGGTCCGGTTTTGCTTTCCGGTGTCCGGTACTTTTAGGTACCATGCGGTACAGGATACCTTACGCCACAGGGTTGTCAAGCCAGGACGTCTTGCTTTTTCCCCGGAGGAGCCACGATTCTTGTTCCTTCCCCGGAGGCGGAGCTTGCGGAGCCGAACGGGGGAGGTGCCGAGACCGCTTTGGGTCGAGGCGGAGGGGGACCGAAAGCCGCCCGCGTAGAGCTTTAGTTGGTGGGAACCGTCCCCATCCGTCTCCGCCTCGTTCCTAGGCGGAGCCACCTTCCCCGCAAGCGGGTAAGGAACAAGAATCGAGTACCGCCGACCCGGCTAGCGAGCGGTGTTGTCCCGGATTTCGGTGAGCAGAACGACCTCCTCGGACGGCCCCGGTGTCTCTGTCCCTGCCTTCATCCGGTTGTAAGCCTTCACGACCAGGAACATCACGAATCCAACGATCAAGAAGTTGATCACGGCGACGAGGAATGAGCCCAGCCCGATTCCGCCAGGAGCCCAGTCGGCGAGACTCTCGACGCTGAAGATCCGGGCGATCAGCGGATTGACGATATCTTCGGTCAGGCTGGTCACGACCGCCGCAAATGCAAGGCCCATCACGAATGCGACGGCAATCTCGACGAGGTTTCCTTTGTTAATGAATTCCTTGAATTCTTGAACCATCATGCTCCCTTGTTGCAGCGAGGGACTCTAACCCCCGGATCGGGCCATCTTGGCAAGTCAAAGCAAACTTGATATACTGAGACTCAACTTTTCTATATCCGAGGTAAGCATTGAACCTTGAAAAACTCACCGCCCGCACCAGAGAAGCGTTGCTGAACGCCACTCAATCGACCCGTGACCACAATCACAGCTCGATACTCCCCGCCCATCTGGGCTTGGCGTTGCTGGCCCAACAGCAGGGGATCATCTATCCCACTCTCGATCGTCTCGGGGTAAACCCGGTCGAATTGCGACGCCGACTCGAGTCGATCCTCGACGCTGAGCCGAAAGCATTCGGCGACGTCGAGGTGGGTGGCTCGCCCCAGTTCAACCGTACTCTCGAACGTGCCGATCGACATCGCCAGCAGATGTCTGACGACTTTCTCTCGGTAGAACATCTGCTTCTCGCTCTCGCCGCGGACGATGGTCTAACCGGAAAGGTATTTGCCGAACTCGGGATGGACCCAGCAGCGCTTACCGAGGCGGTGACGTCGGTGCGACGCACGCAGCGCGTTACCTCTGAAGACCCTGAGTCGACCCTCAACGCCCTCGAGCAGTACGGGCGTGACCTCACCGCCGACGCCCGCCAGGGCAAGCTCGATCCCGTAATAGGTCGCGATGATGAGATCCGCAGGATCATTCAGGTCCTCTCCCGGCGGACCAAGAACAACCCCGTTCTGATCGGAGAGCCGGGAGTCGGTAAGACCGCCATCGTTGAAGGCTTGGCGAGACGGATCGCCGACGGTGATGTACCAGAAGGGCTGAAGACCAAGCGGATCGTGGCGCTTGACCTGGGCGCCATGGTCGCAGGTGCCAAATACCGGGGTGAGTTTGAAGAGCGCCTAAAGGCTGTGCTCGAAGAGATCAAGAACTCCAATGGGGAAGTCATCACATTTCTCGACGAACTCCACACTCTGGTTGGCGCCGGTGCCGCCGAAGGAGCGATGGACGCCTCCAACATGCTCAAACCGATGCTGGCCCGTGGGGAACTTCGTCTCATCGGAGCAACCACCCTCGACGAGTATCGCAAGCACATCGAGAAGGACGCCGCATTGGAGCGGCGCTTTCAACCTGTGCTCGCCGAGGCTCCCTCAGTAGAGGACACTGTCGGCATCTTGAGGGGTCTCAAAGAGCGTTATGAGGTGCATCACGGCGTGCGGATCACTGATAGTGCCTTAGTTGCTGCCGCGATGCTCTCGGACCGATACATCCCGGCACGTTTCTTGCCTGACAAAGCCATCGATCTCATCGACGAGTCGGCATCGCGGCTCCGTATCGAGATCGATTCGATGCCGGAGGAGATCGATGAGCTCACCAGAAGGAGGATTCAACTCGAGATCGAGCGTGAAGCGTTGAAGAAGGAGTCTGACGCCATTTCGGTTGAGCGGCTCAACGGCGTCGAGCAGGAGATCGCCGATCTCTCTGAGGAAATCAACGCCTTGACCGCCCGGTGGACCCTGGAGAAAGAGGCGATTTCGACGATTCGCGGCCTCAAGGCCGATATTGAGGACGCCCGGAGCGAAGCGGAACGAGCCGAGCGCTCCGGTGATCTCGGCACGGCGGCCGAGCTCAGATATGGCACGATCACTGGACTGGAGTCCCGTCTGGTCACCGCCGAGGAAGAGCTTTCCGAGTTGCACAAAGCCGGCTCGATGCTGTCTGAGGAAGTCACCGAGCAGGACGTGGCCGAGGTGGTGGGTCGATGGACCGGCATTCCTGTCTCGAAGCTCATGGAGGGCGAAACCGAGAAGTTGGTCCATCTCGAGGAGCATCTTCATCAGCGGGTGGTAGGTCAGGAACCTGCGGTGTCTACGGTTGCCAACGCGGTCCGGCGCAGCCGAGCGGGCCTGTCCGACCCCAACCGACCGGTCGGATCGTTCCTGTTTCTGGGACCGACTGGCGTCGGAAAGACGGAACTCGCAAGGGCGCTCGCGGGGTTCATGTTTGACGACGAACGCGCCATGGTTCGGATTGACATGTCCGAGTACATGGAGAAGCACTCAGTGAGCAGGCTTATCGGTGCCCCTCCAGGTTATGTCGGATATGACGAAGGTGGGCAATTGACCGAGGCAGTTCGTCGTCGTCCCTACACCGTGGTCTTGCTCGACGAAATCGAGAAGGCAAACCCGGATGTGTTCAACGTGTTGCTCCAATTGCTCGATGATGGACGACTCACCGACGGCCAGGGAAGAACGGTCGATTTCACCAACGCGGTGTTGATAATGACGTCGAACCTCGGATCGGAGTTCATCGATCCCGACCTGCCGGCCGAGACTGTTCGAGACCGGGTGATGCAGGCTGTCCGCGGCCACTTCCGACCCGAGTTTCTCAACCGGATCGATGACATCGTGGTGTTCGATCGCCTCAGTCGGGAGGACCTTCGCGAGATCGTAGAGATTCAGTTGGAAACACTGAAGACCCGACTCGGCGAGCGTCGCATCGACATAGCTTTCGACCAGGCTGCGCTCGATGTTCTCGCGGAACGTGGCTACGACCCGGTATACGGTGCCCGACCTCTGAAACGGTTGATTCAGACCGACGTGGCCGACAAGTTGGCTCGAGGACTACTTGATGGCACTTTCGTCGAGGGTCAAAGCATCAAAGTCTCTATCGAGGACGGGGAGTTGGACTTCAGCTAGCAGGAGGGTTTGCCGTCGATTTTGGGCGGTCGGTGTCAGACTGATTCGTCCAAATGAGCGGACTCCTTTACCGGTACACGGTGCTGCTTGCTGCCGTGGCTATGACCGGTGTCACCGCGTTCACGGTGACACCGGTACCCGACGCGCCAGCGAAGATCGGGCTGTCGTCGAAGACGTCCGCTCTCCGGGCGTCTTTTGTTCCCGGGGGGATAGCCCGACCGAACATCCAACTGGCCGATAGACGGGAGTTCGCAGTGGCGACGAGGGTCATCGAACCCGCGGTGAAAACGGCGATTGTCGCATTTGGCGGGGACATCCTGGTCCACAATGGGGTGCGCGATAGCGCGTCCGTTGGTGCTACCGGGTTCGACTTCAAGCCGATGTTTGCCGAAATCAAACCGGTGGTGTCGGCCGCCGACCTCGCAATCTGCCATCTCGAGGTGCCTCTCACCTCGTCGAACACGGACCTATCGTCATACCCCAAGTTCAATGCTCCGCACGAGCTGGCCGAAGGAATCGCCGACGCCGGTTTTGACGGCTGCTCCACGGCATCGAATCACTCGATGGACAAAGGTGAGGGCGGGCTCGTCGATACTCTCGACATCCTCGATGCCGTCGGCCTGAAACACGCCGGTACCGCTCGTTCGCCGGAAGAAGCTGCCTCGGCCACTATGTACGAGCTGGACAACCTCACCGTTGCCCACATAGCAGGTACCTATTGGCTCAACGGATTGAGCACTCCCCCTGAGAAGGAGTGGATGGCACAACGCCTTGACATCAAGGCGATGTTGGAGATGGCCGGTCGGGCTCGTTGGGATGGGGCTGATCTGGTCGTGGTCAGTGTCCACTGCTGCACCGAGTACCTGACAAACCCAACTGACACTCAGCTTGGCGTCTTCGAGGAGCTGATCGCGTCACCGTGGGTCGATCTGGTGGTGGGCCACCACAGCCACGTCGTGGGTCCGGTGGGCATGGTCGACGACGAGTATGTCGTGTATGGCTTGGGAAACCTCCTTTCGGGTCAGCTCCACACGGTTGCCACCAGTGAGGCATTCATTGCGATGGCGAATGCGGAGTGGGTGGATGGTCGATGGCGATTCGTTGATGTTGATGCCGTGCCGACAGTGGTTGAGCGTGGCACGTACCACGTGGTCCTCGCCGGACGGGACGGCGGTTCGTTCTCGAGGACTATGAACACGCTCTCGTCATTTGGCACTGAGGTTGATTTCTACGGGAGTCCCCCAGCCTCTGACTGAGAACGATATTGTGGCGGCGTGGTACTTCTCGCCGTAATTGCTGTCCTCGTTTTTGCCTACTCCTTGGCATCTCGGGCTATGGAGCGTTCGGTCGTGAGTGCCCCGATGCTGTTCGCCGGCGTCGGAATCCTGCTCGGCTCAGCGGGTCTCGAGTCTTTTGAATATTCGTCTCTTGGCACAGGCGCCGTCGGCGCATTCGCCGAGGCGACACTTCTTCTGGTCCTGTTCACCGACGCTATCAGAATCGACGCTCGTCGGCTCCGCTCTGAAGCTCAGCTCCCACTTCGGCTACTCGGAATAGGTCTCCCGCTCACCGTTGTCGCTGGTACTGGCCTGGCAGTGTTGGTGTTCAAGTCCTACGACCTGGCGGCGGCGCTGGTCCTCGCGTCCATCCTGGCGCCAACCGATGCCGCTCTGGGCAAGCCGGTCGTCACCAGCGAAGAAGTCCCGGTGAGGATTCGCCAGACTATCAACGTCGAGAGCGGCCTCAACGATGGGATCATGCTTCCGATAATCACTGCTGCGATCCTTCTCCTCGCCGAAGAGGAGGGCCTCGAGGACCGAGGTCTCGTCGCGCTTCTCGCCACAGAGATCGGCTTCGGAGTGGCGGTGGGCCTTGCCATCGGTTGGCTGGGTGGCAAGGCACTCGACTGGGCCGTATCGCGCAGAATGGTGGAGGGGGTGATGCGCCAATTGGGAACGATGGCGATCGGGGTGGCCGCTTATGCCCTGGCACCTTTGATCGGTGGCAACGGCTTCGTTGCCGCGTTCGTGGCTGGCATCGGTTTCGGGATCGCGGCCCGGGACCACTGTGAGGGTGCCTATGAGTTCGCGGCAGATGAGGGTGAGTTGTTGACTCTCATCACATTCTTCCTCTTCGGACTGATCGTGGTCGAAGATGCAATCACCAATTTCTCCTGGGCTTCGATCGGTTACGCACTTCTGTCATTAACGGTGATTCGGATGGTCCCCGTTGCCATTGCCCTCATTGGGTCGGGGGTGAGAGCGCCTACCAAGCTGTTTGTCGGTTGGTTCGGGCCCAGAGGTCTCGCATCCATTCTGTTTGGCGTCTTTCTCCTCGAGGACACTCAGCTTGCAATTGCTGACTCGATCTTCTCGGTGGTGGTGTGGACAGTCATGATTTCGATCGTCGCGCACGGAATGTCGGCTATGCCCCTATCGCGCAGGTACGGGGCCTGGTTTCGCAGATCCCGCCCCGCCGACATGGTCGAATCTGTCGAGGTCTATTCGCATCCAACCAGATAGCCAGGTTGACGACCTGGCGATGTTGTCTTACCGTGGCGTCCCATATGACAGCGCAGCACCTCACGCGGAACGCATTTGCCACCTGGTGGTGGCAGTGGATCGCGCCGGAGGTGGCGTCTTAGTCGAGAAGCGAATTCTTGCCCTGACGTAAAGGAACCCACCTCCGGTCCGAAAGGTGGGTTTTTCTATTCTCACCTTCATGCGGACGGAGAGAGGAAAACTCTCCATGAATCAAGTCTTCGATATTGCAGCCGATCTCGACACGCCGGTGTCGGCGTATCTCAAGCTTGCTCCGCTACGCCCCTTTTTCCTTCTGGAAAGCGTAGAACACGGCGAACGAGTGGGGCGCTACTCCTTCATCGGATTTGGTGAGGGGCTCAGAGTGTCATGCCGGGACGGCGTCATCGAGGCCGGTGATCGCACCATAACCACAGACGGTTCGATGGAGTCTCTGATGGACTCATTACGCCAGGTACTGGATATGGCGCCACGTCCCGGCCCGGTCGATGCCGCGGTTCCATTCCATGGCGGTCTGGTGGGAGCTGTTGGTTTCGACGTCGCCTACCGAATCCCTGGCGCTGGCGGGGGACGCGGGGGAGACCTCGAGATGGCTTTCTATGCACCGTCCTCTTTGCTTGCCTTTGACCACGTCAGTCGGCGAGCGGCGCTACTCCACGACGGAACCGAACAAGAACGTGTGCAATTGCGTGCCGAGGTGGTACGGCTACTCGCCGGTGGGTTGCCTCAACGGAACGGACATTCAATGACCAGTGGGTCCGCGGTGGCCACCATGGAAAAGGACGGGTTTTTCCGCGCCGTCGAAAGCGCCAAGAGTCACATCGCCGCCGGCGACATCTATCAGCTCGTGGTCAGCGTGGGTTTCGAAGGGAAGGCCGATGTCAACCCCTTTGACGTTTATCGAGGGCTGCGTCTGCTCAACCCGTCCCCGTATATGTATTTCATTGATCTCGAAGACAGCCAGATCATCGGTTCTTCGCCGGAGGCGTTGGTGAGGTTCTCCGATGGCGAGGCTGAATTGAGGCCCATCGCCGGAACTCGCCCCCGCTCGGACGATCCGGTGGATGATCGTCAGGCGGAACATGCACTCCTCGTCGACTCCAAGGAGGCGGCTGAACATGTGATGCTGGTCGATCTCGCCCGCAATGACCTGGGCCGGGTGGCGGTGCCCGGAAGCATCGTTGTCGATCCGTTTCGGGCAATTGAACGATATAGCCATGTCATGCATCTGGTTAGCGGGGTGCGCGGGCAGGTCGAAGCCGGTATCGACTGCTTCGACGTTTTCGCGGCTGCCTTCCCTGCGGGAACGGTCGTTGGGGCACCCAAAGTGCGAGCATTGCAGCTGCTCGAGCAATTAGAACCGACCCGACGGGGTTTTTATGCGGGCACTGTTGGCTACTTCGGGCACGGGGGCTCGATGGACCAGGCCATCACTATCCGCACCATCGTCATGGAAGGGTCACTTTATCGATTCCAGGCCGGCGCCGGCATCGTCGCCGATAGCGATCCTGCAACCGAGTGGGAGGAAGTGATGTCAAAGAGCGACGTAATGCGGTCCGCAATCGAGATGGCGGCGGAGGGTCTGTCATGAGCCGGGTCCTTCTTGTCGACAACTATGACTCGTTCACTTACAACGTGGTCCAGGCTCTGCGAATTCTCGGCGCCGAGGTCATCGTGCGTACCAACGACGACATCTCGGTTGAGGGGGCTCGGGACCTCGAGCCCAGCCACCTGGTGATTTCGCCGGGTCCTGGTCGTCCTGAAGATGCTGGGGAGAGCGTCGCGCTGATATCGGGATTGCTCGCAGAACTTCCGATCCTCGGAGTATGTCTCGGACATCAGGCGATTGCAGTCGCCCTCGGCGGGGAGGTCACGAGGGCACCCGAGCTCCGCCACGGGAAGGCGTCACCCGTTTACCACGACTCGAGGACGCTGTACGCAGGGCTACCGAGTCCGTTCGAGGCCGGCCGTTATCACTCCCTGGCCGTCACCGAAGGTGACCTCCCCGATGTCCTCGAAGTCTCGGCATTCACTTCCCAGGGAGTTGTCATGGGCATTCGACACAAGTCGTTGCCGGTGGAAGGAGTCCAGTTCCACCCAGAAAGCCTCCTAACTCCCGGGGGGGAACTCTTGCTCCGCAATTTCCTCGACCTCGAGGCCCGTCGATGAGGGAGTATCTAGAAGCTGTCCTCAACGGCGAGACGCTTACTGTCGACCAGGCGGATCAGGTGGTATCCGAATTGACCTCGGGAGAGGTCGATCCAGTCGTGATGGGTGCGATGCTCGCGGCGCTGAGACAGCGGGGCGAAACTCCCGAAGAGGTGCGGGGGTTCGCTCGCGGAATGCGTCGGCTCGCCCTGACCCCCTCCCTGGACGCCAGGGACGCATGTGATGTGGTGGGAACCGGGGGTGACCACTCCGGTTCGCTCAATCTTTCCACCGCATCGGCGCTGCTCGCCGCAGCGGCCGGAGTCCCGGTGGTGAAACACGGAAATCGATCAATGACGAGTCAGTCGGGAAGCGCCGACGTTCTCGAGGCTTTGGGCATGAAAATGCCGATGGATGAGCTTGAAGTCGGCGACCTCTTCATTGCGACTGGCTTCGCGTTCTTGTTTGCCCCGTATTTTCACCCTGCGATGGGGGAAGTTGTCCCCATCCGCAAGGCGCTGGGAGTACGAACCGTCTTCAATATGCTTGGACCCCTCACCAATCCCGGCCGCCCGGGATATGCCGTTATCGGTGCCTGGAGCTTGGACGCTGCCCGACTCATGGCTGATTCATTGGTTTCGACTGAGACGAAGCGAGCATTTGTCTGTCATGGTCAGAATGGATGGGACGAGCCAACGCCGGTGGCGCCGTTTCATATGTTCGAGGTGGCGTCGGGGTCGGTCAGGGAAACGGTTCGCGATCCGGCTGACTACGGGTTTGAGCGTTGCAACCCCGATGACCTGCGTGGCGGTACCCCCGAGGAGAACGCAGCGAGCATTGTTGCTGTCTTCTCGGGCGCCGCGGGAGCCCATGTCGACGCAGTAGTGCTCGGGGCCGCTCTCGCCCTCGAGGTTTCAGGACGAGCACCTGGCCTGTCGGAAGGTGCCGACATCGCCCGATCTGCCTTACAGGACGGGCGGGCACTGGCCCTCGTGGGACATATTGGGACGGCCAGTTGACCGACTTCCTTACCACCATGGAGGCATCCAGTCGTCAGCGATTCCAGCGTGCAGTTGAGATCCTGAGTTTGTCGGCGATGAGATCTCGTGCCTTGGGAACACCCATCCCCGGCCTCGCTCAGCATTCGTTCTATCTGTTTGCCGAGGTCAAACCGGCTTCACCGGCCGATGGGGTGCTCTCGAACGATGACCCGCTGGCCAGGGCCCAGAGCTTTGGCGCCGGCGGAGCTTCGGCCCTTTCGGTTCTAACCGAACCTTCCCGGTTCGGCGGATCGTTGGGCCTTCTCCAGTCAGTCGCCCGCACCTCGTCTGCTCCGGTGATGCGCAAGGATTTCCTGGTCGACCCGTATCAGATATGGGAAAGCCGTTCATTCGGGGCTAGTGGTGTCCTGCTGATTGCTCGACTCTTTGACCGCGCCGGTTTGATAGCCATGGTCGAGACCGCACACGAGGCAGGGCTCTTCGCTGTCGTCGAGGCGTTCGACGAGTCCGACCTTTCTCTCGTCGAGGCGGCGGTGGAGTCGGATCCGACCGTTTTTGTGGGTGTCAATAGTCGTGACCTTGCAACGCTCAGCATAAGACCCGATATTCATCGCCGTCTCGTCAAGATGCTTCCAGAAGATGCGACACTGATTGCCGAAAGTGGTCTCACCTCCACCAGCCAGGTCGTCGAGCTTCGGGAAATGGGCTACGACGGGGTCCTCATCGGATCTTCGCTGATGAGATCTGACGATCCGGCAGGATTGATCTCTGAAATGCTGGCTGGCGTCGCCGAGTGAGCCTCTGGGTGAAGCTCTGCGGTATGCGAACCGTGGCTGATGTCGAAGCGGCCATCGAGTCTGGCGCCGACGCCGTTGGCATAGTGCTTAGCCCCTCGCCTCGACAGGTCGATGCGGCCACAGCTGAAAAACTCGTTGAGTCGGCTTCCGGCCACCTGGCAGCCGTCGCCGTCTTCTATCACCCGGGGCGCGAGACTGTGCAAGCCTGGCACAGTCAGATCGGGTTTGATATGTACCAGGCCGAGCCCACATCATTGCCAATCGAACATGACATGAACCTGATTCCGGTAGTCCACGACTCCGCTCAACTCGACCTCCATCTGGCTGAGGCGCGGGTTCTGTCGACTTCGGGACTGGTGCTCGTGGAAGGCAAGGGCAAAGGCGGACACGGGGAGTCTGTCAGCCCGGAGCGTTTGGCTGCCGTCGGCGCCATTCCCGATGTGGTGCTTGCTGGAGGTTTGAACCCGGAGAACGTCGGATCTGTGGTCAGGTCAATTCGGCCGGGAGGGGTTGATGTGAGCTCGGGAATCGAAAGTTCGGTTGGTGTGAAGGATCACGCTCTGATGTGTCGCTTTGTTGAAGTCGCCAAGCAGGCTGAAGAGGAGATTGCGGAATGAGTACCAAGGACACATTTGATTCGCTTCGCGAGACAGGCCGGATCGGAGGCTTTGGCGGCTTGTATGTGCCCGAGGTTTTGATGCCGGCTCTCACCCGCCTCGAACGAGAGGCGAAGCGATTGCTCGGGACCGATTCGTTTCGAAACGAGCTGAACGACGTACTCACATCCTGGGTGGGCCGGCCCACGCCATTGACCCGGCTCGGGCGACTCAGCCAGGAATGGGGAGGGGACGTTTGGTTGAAGAGAGAGGACCTCGCTCACACCGGAGCCCACAAGATCAACAACGGAGTCGGTCAGGCGCTCCTTGCGAGAGAAATGGGAGCTTCGAGGGTGATCGCCGAAACCGGTGCCGGTCAGCACGGAGTCGCAGCGGCCGCCGCCTGCGCCAGGATCGGCCTCGAATGCACCGTATACATGGGAGCGGTTGACATTGAACGCCAGGCACCCAATGTTGAACGAATGCGGTTGCTCGGCACAACGGTGGTTGCGGTCGAGTCGGGAGATCGGACTCTACGAGCGGCTATCAACGAAGCGATGCGGGCCTGGGTTGCCGATCCCGAATCGACGTACTATCTGCTGGGCTCGGCCGTGGGCCCACACCCGTATCCGTGGCTCGTTCGCGAGATCCAATCTGTAATCGGGCGGGAGGCGCGGGCTCAGTTCGAAACACTCAACGGTCGATTGCCCGACGCGATTCTCGCCTGTGTGGGCGGTGGATCAAACGCCATCGGGCTATTCCATCCATTTCTCGACGATGTTGAGGTCGAGTTGATCGGTGTTGAGGCGGGCGGCCGCGGCAGCGGAGTTGGAGAAAATGCCGCGACAATCGTCCGGGGTTCACCTGGTGTTCTTCATGGCAGCTACTCATACATGCTCCAGGACGACGATGGCCAGGTTTTCGAAACACACTCCGTCTCGGCGGGTCTTGACTATCCCGGGGTCGGGCCGGAGCATGCCTTCCTCGCCGAGTCCGGCAGAGCTTCTTACGTCGAGGCTACCGATGCTGATGCTCTGACCGCTCTCGATGAGCTAGCCCGCTCGGAGGGAATCCTGGCAGCCCTGGAATCGGCCCACGCTCTCGCAGGTGCGAAGGTCTACCTGGAGAACCATCCTGGTGCCGTCGTTCTGATTGGGCTGTCGGGACGGGGCGACAAGGACATAGACATTCTCCGGGGGTTAGATCGATGAGAGGCCATGAACTCTTGGCCCAATCCCTGAGGGATTCGGCTCCTTCGGTGGTGCCATATCTGACTGCTGGATATCCCGACATGGCGACTTTTGTCGGGCATCTAGAGAGATTGCGTTCGGTTTCACCGGCCGTCGAGGTGGGAATCCCATTCTCCGACCCGATGGCAGACGGCGCCACGATTCAAGATTCGAGTCAGCAAGCCCTCGCCGGCGGCGCCACGTTGCGGGGCATCCTCGAGGCCCTCGGTGGCTTCGAGTCGGATACTCCCTTGATCGCTATGACCTATTTGAACCCTTTGCTCGCCTTCGGGCTGGACGAAGTGATGGCCGCGCTCGCCGGGGTAGGGGTAGCTTCACTGGTTATCCCTGATCTTCCTTATGAAGAGTCGACCGAGGTGGGAGAGGCTGCTTCGAGATACTCCGTTGGACTGGTCCAATTGGTTACACCGCTGACCGACGGGGCTCGCCTCGAGACGCTGTGCTCCAGAAGCCAGGGCTTTGTATATGCGGTGACGATGACCGGAACCACTGGTGGAGCGGTTGCAGACACGACTTCGGTCGCCGCATACCTGGATAAAGTTCGCTCCTATGCCAGTGTCCCGGTCCTCGCAGGGTTTGGAATCCGCGATGCTCAGCAGGTGCGACGACTTGCCGAGCATTGTGACGGTGTCATTGTTGGGAGTGCCATCGTTGAGAAGATTTCCCGGGGGGAAGATCCCGTTGAATTCGTGGAGGGCCTGAAAGCGTGATCGCGAGACTGATTCCAGGAACATCAGCAGCTGCCAAGGCAGCGATAATTCGCCACATCGAAGGACAGGGTCTCCGTGTTCACGTGGGCGATTCGGGAACGACCACGGTCGTCAGCGTGATCGGAAACCCTCCGGCCCGTCTCGCCGAGGAGCTGTTGGCGTTTTCGGAGGTCGAAACCGTCACGCTCGAAGCGCCGATGTACCCGTTGGCTTCCCTCGACAGCCAGCCGGGACCGTCGCTGGTGAAGGTGGAATCGGTGACCTTCGGCGATGCTGCCGTCGTAGTGATTGCCGGACCCTGTTCGGTTGAGTCTGAAGAACAGCTGGAAGCAATCGCGGTCGGGGTTGCCGCATCAGGAGCGGTAATGCTTCGTGGTGGTGCCTTCAAACCCCGTACGTCTCCCTATAGCTTTCAAGGGCTCGGGGTTGATGGCCTCGAATTGCTGGCAAATGCGGGGGCTGGCAATCGGCTGAAAGTTGTGTCGGAATGTGTCGCGCCTGAGGACGTGTCCATCATGGTCGAGCATGTCGATATGGTTCAGATCGGCGCAAGGAACATGCAGAACTTCCGCCTCCTGTCGGCGGTCGGCGAGCAGCCCAAGCCAGTGCTTCTGAAACGCGGGTTGATGTCGACGATCGACGAATTTCTTCTCGCTGCCGAATACATCATGGCTGCTGGGAACCCAAGGGTTGTACTTTGCGAACGAGGAATCAGGTCATTCGATACCAGCACCCGCAGCACACTGGACATCAGCGCGGTGCCGGTACTCAAGGAGATGACCCATCTACCGGTAATCATTGATCCGAGTCACGCGGCCGGGAGACGCTCCCTGGTCCCCAGCCTCGCCGCGGCGGGCGTCGCCGCTGGAGCCGACGGCCTGATAATCGAGGTTCACAATCGTCCGGAGGAGGCGTTGAGCGATGGAGCTCAGAGCCTCACACTCGATGGGTTTGCCGAGACGATGAAGACGATCGCCAACGTCGCCGGAGCACTCGGTCGGTCGCTGGCTACGGTCGGCTAGGGGGCCATTTCTCCGATACCTACGACCCGACTGACAGCGTGATCGCCACCGTCGGTTTCAGGTATCAATTGGGCCCTTCCCAGAGTCTCATCTGGTGATTCCAGACTGACCAATAGCGCTTTGCCGGCGACAGCGGTATGCGGCAGGGTTTGGAGCAACCCACCCCAGTTGCCATGTTCGGGATCGGCCGTAAGGCTCGCTGATCCGGTGGTCAGCAGGACCCCGTCATCGCCGATGATTCTCACCGGGCCCTCGTAGCTATTCACTGTCCCTCGTTGCCGGTCTTGAAGTGTTCCAGTTGTTTCCCGTACTCACGACTCTTCTCCGAGGGGTGGGCGAATGGCAGATCGCAAGATTATCTCGTGGCGTTGTGACCGTCGGGCATCGTCAACCATTTGTTGGGCGCGATGTTCTACTTCGCCAACATGCTCTCGAAGTCGATTGAGCTTTGCCTTGAGCTGTCGGTTTTCCTCTTGGAGGGCCAGGACCCGCCGGACCCCCTCGAGATTCAGACCCGAGCTGGTCAGATCCTGGATCAGTTGGAGACGCTCGATGTCCTCCTGGGAGTAGCGCCTGGTGCCACCCGGCGTGCGCGAGGGATCGACCAGACCTTTACGTTCGTAGATTCTCAATGTTTGAGGGTGCATGCCAGCGAGCTCGGCCGCGACCGAGATGACAAACACTGCTCTGGTGGCTTCGCTCATCTCTAACCCTTCAGGTGTTCACGTACGTTTTCTGTGTTCTCGGCGTCAAGCTGCTCGAGCAGCTTTTTTTCGTCCTTGGAAACTTTGGTCGGGACTGCGACTTGCACCGTGACCAACAAGTCGCCGGGTCTGCCGGTTTCGGGTTGAACTCCACGTCCCTTGACCCGAAACGTCTTGCCCGACGGGGTGCCGGCCGGCACCCTGAGCTTGACACCCCCATTGAGGGTGGGAACCTCGATTTTTGTGCCGAGTGTTGCTTCGGTGTAGGTGATCGGAACTTTCAGAGTCAAGTTGTTGCCGTCCCGTCCGAAGAGCTTGCTTGATGCGACCCGGATACGCACCAGGAGGTCGCCTGCCGGACCCCCCATCGATCCGGGAGCTCCCTTGCCTCGAAGGCGGAGGACCGAACCATTGTGGACACCGGCGGGAACTCTCAGATTGATCTCCCGGGTGCGCATCTCCGAGCCGGCACCCGAGCAGGAAGTGCAAAGCGTTTCGATGATCTGTCCACGTCCGCCGCAATTGGGGCAGGGTTGGGTGAAGGAGAAGAAGCCCTGGTTTTGGGCAACCATGCCCCGGCCCCCGCAAGTAGCGCAGGTGGTAACCGAGGATCCAGGTTCGGCACCAGTTCCTGAGCAGTGCGAGCATGGTGCGGCGCCTCGCACCGAGATAGTGGTCGTGACACCGTTGGCCGCATCCTCGAACCCGACCGTGAGTTCAGTTTCCATGTCGGAGCCGCGTGTTGGCCCCGCTCCACGCCGTCCCTGGTTTCCGAATCCGAACAGGTCGCCGAAGCCTCCCAGCAGATCACCCAGATCCTCGACACGCACTTGCTGACCGCCGAACCCGCCAAAGCCTCCGCCGGCCCTGCCACCAAATCCACCGAACCCACCTGTGGCGACCAGTCGCCGCACCTCGTCGTATTCCTTGCGCTGCTCTGGGTTGGAGAGGGTGGCGTAGGCTTCGGAGAACTCCTTGAATTTCTCCTCG